>NZ_JBQQBO010000002.1:0-515815 GCF_052246905.1 Saccharopolyspora antiqui | reverse complement strand
TCACCGCAACCCCCCCCCCCACGTTGGCTCGGGTGAGGAGGCGGGCGTAGGCGGAGCCTGCGGCCAGCAGGATCAGGCCCGCGCAGAGGAAGGCGATCACTCGGGCGAAGCCGTCGAGGGTTGCGAGGTCGAACAGCAGCAGCTTGGCCAGCGACACCGCGATCAGCACCATGCCCGCGATGCGCAGGTGGATCACCCGAACTCCCCGCAGCAACAACACGATCGCCGCCACCACCCAGCCCAGGGTGATCAGGATGTGGCCGGTGAGGAAGCCCGCCCTCGCGTCGTGCACCAGCAGGCAGGCGGCCATCGTCGCGCTCGCCGTGGCGTACAGCAGCGCCAGCCCCGACGCGGCCCAAAGCGCCAGCGACTCCGGCAATTTCGCCAGCTTGCCGATGCGAACAGCCGCCATCGGCAGCGCCACCGCCACCAATGCGATCAGCAGACCGGCCAGCAGCCCGCGCACCCCGGTGCCACCGGTGTGCCAGAGCAGCGCGGTGATCGGCACCTCGTTGCAGAACGCCAGCACGAACCCGACCGCCCCGTAGCACGTCGCCCCGAGCAGCACTCCCGCGCTGCGCAGCAGGAATCCGCCGACGCTCAACAGCAGCGCCTCGCACAGCAGCGCGGTTCCCCAGCTCGACGAGTCGAGGATCGTCAACGTCGTCTGCACCGCGGCGACCGCGGCCATCGCGCCGACAGCGGCGACGAACCTGGTCGACAGCCGACTCCGGAAGGCGGGCGTGAACCGCCCGGCCGCCCAGATGGCCAGCAGCAGCACGACCATTCCGGTGCCGGTCGTGCCCGCCGCCAGGCGGTCCAGCAACAGCGGTCCCGCCAGGAAAGCGGGGGTCGGTGCGGCGATCAGCAGCGCGATCGTGGTCCCATCCCTGCCCAGCAGGGCGCCCGCGGTGATCGCGGCGATCACCACGCCGAGCAGCGCGGCGACGAAGATCGCCACCACCAGCGTCTGATCGAAGACCCGAAGACCCCAGACGCTGGCCATCAAAGCGGCCAACACCGTGGGAATCCCGGCGGTCAGCGCAAGTCCTGCCCAGCCGCGCCGCACCTGCACCGGGGCGGCTGCGATCTGCAGCAGCACCAGGAAACCGACGAGCAGCGCATCCGGTGTCCAGGTGATCAGCGGCGCGCAGATCGCCGAGCTGATCACCACCCCGATGGCCAGCGGCTGCGCCCGCCACCAGTCCGCGAGCGCCAGCCCGGCGGCGCTGACGGCGAGTCCGATGCCGAGCCCAGCTGGCACCGACAGGTAGCCGTAGAGCGCGGTGGCCGCCACCACGTCCAGGAACAGCGCACCGAAACCCGTGGTGGCGAGGGCGAATCCGGCGATCCGGCCCGCTGCGCCGGACTGGTCGGTCGTCGATCGGCGGTGCATCCACCAGCCAGCCGCGATCAGCAGCGCGGCGAGCACCGCACCCCCGGTGACCCGCGCGCCCGGTCCCAGCCAGTCCTGCTGCACGGCGAGCACCAGCAGGAACACCACGCCGAGCAACGTCACCCCGGCACCGACCCAGGCCAGCACCCGGCTGGGCTCAAGGTTCGCGCCGACCCGGCGAGGCACCGCCGTAACTTCCGGCGCCGGGTACTCCGGGAGGACGGGAGGCTGGTGCGCTGGGACAGGTGGCTGCACTGCCACAGGTGACTGCGCTGGGACAGGTGGCGTCGTGTCCGAAACCTGTTGGGGGACCGGTGCTTGCGGCGCCTGCATCGCCGCCTGTGCCTGCACCATGCTGCCCAGGTAGCTCAAGCGTTGGCCGATGGTGTGCAGTTCACCTGCGACCCAGTACAGCGTTTCGCCGGGCTGTGGTTGCGACATGGCCCACAGTCTGGGGACCTACCGGTGAAGCGGACATCGGTAGCAATACTCAGTTGAGATCACAGCTTGGTGCGGATGTGCGTCGAATTGCGCCTGCCACCGCGGTCGCACCGCAAGGTCGAGGCGCCCTACAGCACGACCAACGCCGCAAATTTCGACTGGAGTGTCGTAGCGTTCTCGCCGAGGCACGACCAGTGGTCGAGATGCGGACGGCGGCACCGATGAGTTCCCGCCCGAGCCGCAGTCTCAACAGGGGTCAAGCAGATCTCTACGGAGGTAGAACATGGGCAAGCTGCTGTACTCCGCCACGATGTCGCTGGACGGCTTCATCGCCGGTCCGCGGGGTGACATGTCCTGGCTGACCGAACACATCGGGCCGAACCCGACAGTGGCGAAGGTCATCGGCGAGATCGGCGCCATTCTCGTCGGCAACCGCAGCTTCCGCGGCGACGACCCGCACAAGGGCGATTCGGAAAAAGAGGGCAAGGCGTTCGGCGGCGGGTGGGAGGGACCGCAGTTCGTGCTGACCCACCACATCCCGGACGCACCGGTGCCCGGCATCACCTTCGTCAGCGACCTCGAAAGCGCTGTCACCGCGGCGAAAGCCGCCGCTGGCGACAAGTACGTCAACATCATCGGCGCCGATGTCGCCCGCCAATGCCTCGACTCGGGCGTGCTCGACGAGATCCTCGTGTTCATCGCGCCCGTCCTGCTCGGCGACGGCGTCCGACTCTTCGACCACCCCGGCGGGACGAACGTCAAGCTCGAACGGCTCAGCCTGACCGAGGCACCGCAGGCGACCAACGTCTGGCTGCGCGTCGTCCGGTAGTCCCGGGGGTAGCGGTCGGCCTCAGGCGCGCTGCGCGGGAGCACCCTTCGGCGGCGTGCTCGTGACGTCGACCGGCCCGACGACCCCGCGCAACGCCTGGGTCCAGGTGAGCCTGCCGAACAGGTAGAAGCACGCCACCTGTTCGCTGGTGAACCGGGCCCAGTCGTAGCGATTGCCCTGCTCGCGCCAGAAAACCTCCCAGGCCGGGCCGCTCTCGGTCTCGTCGCGCACCAGGCACCAGGCGTCGTCGGCTTCGGACCCGACGGACACCAGGTCTTCCGGGACGCCCATCGCCACCAGCCAGCCGACCACGGATTCGGTGTTCACTTCGCGGCCTCCTGCGTCGCCCCGTCGTCTGTTGCTTCGGCATCGCCCCGGTTGATCCGCAGCGTCGATGCCACCCCGGCCTCAGCTGCCTTGACCTCGACGTCTTCCCTGGTGATCCGGTCGGTCGGCGCCGCGGCTGTCTTTTCGGCGCCATCCGGTGCTTCGGATCCACCGGCCTCGGTTTCCGGGTGCGCGATGCGCAACGTCGACGCCTCGGCGATTTCCCTCGCCTTGGTCAGCTCGACCAGGTAGCCGAGCCCGACCAGATCGGTCAGCGAGTGCGTGGCGCGGTAGCGCATCGCGCCGCCGGGCTGCCCGAACCACGGTGCGGCGACCGCCTGCCACACCGGCAGCGGGCGCATCACCCGATACCGCCGGTAATCGCGCTCGTCATACGCGGCGGGCAAGGACCGCTTCGCGAAAGACGTCGCCACCGCGTACATCATGCGACCGGCACCGCTGCCGAGGTGGTCGAGCACCGTCTCCGGCGGCAGCACCACCGGCTCCGCTGGCTCCACGCCACCCTCCGGGAACTCCGCTGCCGGTGGCCACACGTATTCACTGCGTTCGCCGTCGCGCACCACGAACCGGCGATCCCAGGCCAGCTCGCTGAACTCGCCGAGTGGCTCGTGGTCGGCGGTGAGCTCTGCGGGTGGTGCCTCGACCGCACTGCGTTCGGCACGATCGCGCTGCGCCGCCGCGTAGAACTCCGCTGATCGGACCCGCCGCATCGCGTCGCCGTCAGTCACCAGGTGTGCCTTCGGATGATCCTGCGGTGGGAAGTTCAACCCTGGTCGATGCTCGTCGACTGCCTCCGGTGCGGGCAGTTGCCTGCTCGGCCGACTCGCGGCGACCGGCATGTATCCGATCGGAAACTGGTGCAGCACGAACGCGACGACCTCCGCGTTGCGAGTGCCCTGCCGCAACGGTCGCTGCGGCGCTACCGGTTCCGGCGCAGGTGGCTGCACCGGGACCGGTAGCGGGCGCAGCGGAGCGCGCTGCACCGGCTGGTTCACCGGCTGCGGCGCAGGGGTGCCGAAGGCGACCGGGCCGCGCGCGGCGGCAGGCGGCATCGGTGGCCGCGCTGCGGACCCCGGCGGCGGTGCAGCGTGCGGGGGTGCGGCGTGTGGGGGTGCGGCGGGCGGGCCCGCGAAGTGGCCGCCGATGCCTGCCGCAGGCGGCGCGAAGCCCGGCGGCGCGGCCGCGCCCGGCGGCAGCGGTTGCGGAACCGGCGGTACCTGTGGCGCTGGTGGCGAAGCCCAAGCGGAGTGCACCGCGTGCGGCGCGGTGCTCGAAGCGGGGTCGCTGGCGGCGGGCCGCCAGCCCGACGCAGCGGAGTCGCCGATCACCGGGACCGGCCCGGTACCGGCCTCGGCGAGGCCGGGCGCCCAGCCGCCGGGGTCCACCGCGACCGGGCCGGTGTGCTCGGCATCGCCCTGCCAGGGCCTTTCGGCCACCTCTGCGACCGCGTCCGGAACACTTGCAGCCCCACCTCCGACGGCCTCCGGCACAGCTGGACCGGCGATGCCCTGCGCGGCCTGCCCCACACCTTCCGTCGCGCCACCAGCGGTTTCCTGCACCGCTCGGGCGCTACCTTCGACCACGCCGTGCGCCGAGGCGCCGAGCGCATCAACGGCGCCGGACACCGCACCGGCACCACCGGACACCGAATTGTCCACTGTGGACGATACGAGATCGGTGCCGGTGTCCAGGACGCCCCCGCCGATGTCGCGCACGGTCGGCACCAGGCCGCGCGAACCCGGTTCCACCAGCACGTCGCTGCCCAGGTCCACCGCGGCGGTCAGCGTGTTGTGCACCTGCGCCACGTTCGCGGCCGCACCGTGCACCGCGGACTCCAGCGCCGCGAGGGCCTGCGGATGCCCCGCCGCAGCCGCTCGTTCGGCCGCGTCGGTCTGCTTCGCGAGCGCCACCAACTCCCGCACCAGCTGGACCTTCGCCGCGCCGACCTGTTCAGCGGCGTGGTCCAAGCGGTCCGCCGCGGCGCGGCACTGCTGCGCCGTCGAGGGCAGCACTCCCTCGGCGGCGGCGAATGCGTCCCATTCGCGGCGCGCCGCCTGCGCGGCCTCGCCGTCGAAGGCGCCCAGCGCGCCCTGCGCGGCGCCGTCGGCGTCACCGGCGAGCGCGTCGATCGACTTCGCCGCCTCCCGCCACGCCGTCGCCAACTCGCGCATCGCATCCTCGTCGGCCTCCGGCCAACGAGCTCCCGCGCGCGCGGCAACATCCCGGAGTTCTGCGGGCAATTCGATGCCCATTCGCTGCTCACCCCCCTCCGGAGATTCGGCCGAGCCCATCGGCGCCACCGACATCGGCCTGCTGGGTCGTCGCGGCCGTCGCGGCGAACTTCGCCCCCATCTCGCGCAGCCCCGCGGACATCCCGCTCAGCTCGTCCAACGCCCGGTCGGCGCGGTCGCAGTGGGAGCGGGCGAAGTTCGCGCCGATGTCGTCGCCGCCCCAGCAGGCACCGGCCGCCTCCACCACCCCGCGCAGGGTGTCGGCGATCCGCTGCGCCCGCCCGGCGAGGTCGTCGAACTCGCTCGCGTGCTCGCCCAGTTTCCCGAGATCACTGCGGAAACCACCCATGGTCACGTCCGTTTCGCCGGGCCCTGCCGGAACCGGCTGCCGTCCGAGAAGTCGTCATCGACATCATCGTCAGCGCTGCCCTCGACATTGTCGTCGATGCGCCGCGATTCTTTGCGCAGCACCGAATCCGACGCGCCGTCGGTGTGTCCGCCCAACAGCAACTCCGGATCGGTACCGGCGGGCAGCACCTCGGCGAGCACATCGGCAGCGCGGCGCGAGGCGATCTGCGCGGCGGCCTCGGTCAGCCGCACGATGGTCGCCGCGAGCTGGGCCGGGCGGTGCCGCTCGTAGACGTCGTCGGCCAGCACCACTTCGCGCAGCACGCCCTGCGGGCCGACCACGACCTGCACGCTGCCGTCCCCGGTGCGGGCCACCTCCGCGATCTCGGACAGGTCGCGGTGCGTATCGGCGAGACGTTCCCGGCTGCGCCGGTAATCCGCCAGCAGGTCTTCCACCTGGGCGCGATGGTCGGTCGACACGGCCGCTCCTCTCCTGTTCGCTGGCGGATCCTCGGCGGGCGCGCGGCGCGCGAAGTCCGGTCGGCAACGGCAAAGCGGTCGTCCGCGGCCGGTGACCACAGACTGCACGTCGCGACTTGGACGCACGCCGCAGCGCTGATGGTTCCATGTCGGCCGCAGGTTTTTCGCCGCGGCCGTCCAGCCACCCTGGAATGCCCGAAATACCTGATCGCGGCCTGTGAGTACCGTCTCAGCGCGGACCTGGGATGCGACCTGCGACGATGGCGTGATGAGCACCATCGCTTACGAGGACCTGACGCCGGGACGGGTTTTCGACCTGGGCAAGGTGGAGGTCGACCGGGCGGAGATGCTGGCCTTCGCCGAACGCTTCGACCCGCAACCGTTCCACCTCGACGAGGAGGCGGGCCGGAACTCGGTGCTGGGCGGGCTGTGCGCCTCGGGTTGGTTCACCGCGTCGCTGTGGATGCGCGGCTACGTGGACCACCTGCTGGCCGACTCGACGTCGCAGGGTTCCCCCGGCGGCAACGAGCTGGCCTGGCTGGCCCCGGTCTTCCCCGGTGACGTGTTGCAGCTGCGGCTGGAGGTCAACAGTCGACGGCTGTCGCAGAGCAAGCCGAACCTGGGGCTGGTGGAGGTCACCGGAACCGCCGATCGAGGCGATGAGCGCGTCCTGCGCTTCACCTTCGTAGCCATGTTCGGCACCCGGAACCAGGCCTGATCACCAGGCTGCCCCGGAGACGGCGGTCACGACGCCAGTGCCTGGACCACGCGGGACGGGCTCGGCCGACCGAGCCGCTGCGCCATCCACGCACTGGTCGCCACGAGTTTGCCCAGGTCGACGCCGTGCTTGACGCCCAGGCCGTCGAGCATCCACACCAGGTCCTCGGTGGCGAGGTTGCCGGTGGCCGACTCGGCGTACGGGCACCCGCCCAGTCCGCCAGCTGAAGAATCCACTGTGGACACTCCGAGGCGGAGTGCGGCATGGGTGTTGGCCAGCGCCTGGCCGTAGGTGTCGTGGAAGTGCACCGCCAAGCGGTCCACCCCGACCCCGGCCGCGACGAACGCGCGCAGCAGCGACTCCACGTGGCCAGGTGTCGCCACCCCGATGGTGTCGCCCAGCGACAGCTGCTCGCAGCCCATCGCCAGCAGCCGCCTGCCCACCGACACGACCTGCTCGACCGGCACCGCGCCTTCCCACGGGTCGCCGAAGCACATCGAAACGTAGCCGCGCACCGCCAGGCCCTCGCCGACCGCGCGGCGCACCACCGGCTCGAACATCGTGAACTGCTCGTCCAGGCTGCGGTTGAGGTTGCGCTGCGCGAAGGTCTCGGTCGCGGACGCGAAGATCGCGATGTCGCGCACCCCCGCCTCCAGCGCCCGATCCAGTCCGCGCGGGTTCGGCACCAGCACCGGGTAGCGCACCCCCGGCACCCGGTGCAGCTCGGCCAGCAGCTCGGCGGCGTCGGCCAGCTGCGGAACCCACTCCGGGCGCACGAAACTGGTGGCCTCCAGCACACCCAACCCGGCGTCGGCGAGCCGGTGCAGGAACTCCAGCTTCACGTCGAGCGGGACGACTTCCGCCTCGTTCTGCAGCCCGTCGCGCGGCCCGACCTCCCAGATCGTCACCGCGGTCGGCAGCTCGCCCGGTTCCGGTGCGGCCACCCGCATCGGCAGCCCCAGTTCACGCGGCCCCATCAGGCCTCCACGGTGCCTTGCGGGACACCCGCACCCGGTCGGCCCTGATGAACCGAGGAAAAGTATGGCTCATCAGCCCTCCTCCCCGCGGCGCTCCCAGTCGTCCTGCGGGTCGTCGTTGACCTCCCGGTACAACAACGTGTGCACCCGCTCCACCTGCGGGATGTCGTCGAACTCCAGGGGCTCGTCCGAGGCCGACTCGACGACCAGCGTGCCGCAGCCGAGCATCCGGTCCAGCAGGCCGTGCCGGAAGCGCACCGAGTTGATCCGCGACATCGGGATGTCGATGCCGGTCCGGGTGAACACGCCCTCGCGCACCATCAGCCGGTGCGTGGTGATCACGAAGTGCGTGGTGCGCCAGCGCACCAGCGGGGCGAGCGTGAACCAGACGATCAGCACCACGCCGACGACGGCCAGCGCGATCCACAACGGCAGGTACCAGCTGGTGGCTCCGGCCAGCGCCGCCAGATAGGACCCGCCGCCGACCACCACGAACAGGACCAGCACCGGGAAGATCAGCATCTTCCAGTGCGGGTGCTTGTGCACGACCACTTGCTCGTCCGCGCCGAGCAGGCCGTCTGGGTAGGCCACCGGGTCCTCCTAAGCCTCTTCGCCGGTCGCTGATCACGTTACCGGCCGCGCGCGCCGGGGTGCGCCGCTGCTGGTCAGGCTGGCCGCAGGTGAACCACGTCGCCAGCCGACACCGCGGTCTGCTGGCCATCGGCCGTTCGAACGACCAGCCGACCGGTCGCGTCGATGTCGGCCGCCACGCCCCGCAGCTGCTCATCCGGGCCGAGTTCGACCCGCACCTGCCGCCCCAGAGTGCTGCAAAGCCGCCGGTACCGATCCAGCAGTCCGCTGCCGACCACATCCCCCGAAGCCGCCCGCCAGCACTCGTCGACCTCGGCGAACGCCGTGAGCAACGCCACCGCGAACGCCTCCCGGTCCACCTCCGCGCCCTGCGCCGCCAACGACGTCGCGGGCAGGCCGCCCGCGCCGCGCGGCAGGTCTTCGCGGCGCTGGAACACGTTGACGCCCATACCGACGACGATCGCCACGCCAGCGGGCTCGGCCACCGCCTCGGCCAGGATCCCAGCCCCCTTCAGCCATTGCGCGCCGTCGCCGAGCAGCAGGTCGTTCGGCCATTTCAGCGCCGCCGGTACGCCGGTGGTGCGGTCGACGGTCTCGGCCAGGGCGATACCGGCGATCAGTGGCAGCCAGGCGATCGCGGCCTGCGGCACCTCGGGACGCAGCAGCACGCTGACGAACAAGCCGTGACCGCGCGGCGAAGCCCACTGGCGCTGCATCCGACCACGCCCGGCCTGCTGTTCCTCGGCGATCAGCACGGTCCGATCGGGGGCGCCGCGCCCGGCGGCAGCCACCAGATCGGTGTTGGTCGACCCGGTCACGGTGACGACTTCCAGCGCGGCATAGGGCCCGTCGTCCACCAACCGAGCCCGCAACCGATCGCCGTCCAACAAAACCGGAGTACTCACCACTCCAGCGTATGCCGCAGTTGGACCGCCCTCCCGCCGAGCTGCGATTGTGATCGCCACCCGGAAGGAGGCCGAATGGGCTCGATCGACGTCGCCGCATTGCTGCGTACCGCCGTCCGCAGTTGCCGAAATGATCTTGGAGAATCACGCCTGCGGACCGAGCCGATCTGGAGTCCGAAGAAGTTCGTCCGAGCCGCGCTCGCCCAAAGCCTGTCCATCATCGGTGCCGCGATCCCCTCTTTCGGCTGTGCCGTGGGGTGATCTTGGCCTCTAGGCTGCCTTCGAGATCTTCTCGGAGGTGGCGCTGTGCGGAGAAGTCACTGGTGGGCGGTGCCGTGTGCCGCGCTCGTGCTGGCCGGGGTCGCCCCGACCGCCGCTGCCGACCAGATGCGCGACGGTCGCAGCCAGCCCGTCTTCGACGCCGAACCGGTGCGCGAAACGGTGTGGGTGGAGACCGGGTTGGACGGCGACGCCGACGGTTTGTCCGACCGGGTCGCCGCGGACATCGCCCGACCTGCCGGGACCGACCAGCCGGTGCCGGTGATCATGGACGCCAGTCCGTACTACTCGTGCTGCGGTCGCGGCAACGAGAGCGAGCTCAAGACCTACGACGAGCAGGGCCGACCGCTCGGTTTCCCGCTGTTCTACGACAACTACTTCGTGCCGCGCGGCTATGCGACCGTGCTGGTGGATCTGGCGGGCACCAACCGCGCCGAGGGCTGCGTGGACGTCGGCGGTCCGTCGGACATCACCTCGGCGAAAGCGGTGATCGACTGGTTGAACGGTCGCGCACCCGGCTTCGACGCGCCGACCGGTGGGAATTCGGTGGCGGCGGCTTGGTCCACCGGGGATGTCGGCATGATCGGCAAGTCCTACGACGGCACGATCGCCAACGGGGTCGCCGCCACCGGGGTTGAAGGTCTGCGCACCATCGTCCCGATCGGCGCGATCAGTTCCTGGTACGACTACTACCGCTCCGACGGCGTGTCGTTCGGGTTCGATCCGGTCGGGCTCGCCGAAAACGTCGAGGAGGGCGGCCGACCGGACTGCACAGCGGTCAAGCAGCAGCTCACCGACGGCGCCCCGGCCAACGGCGACGTCACTCCACTGTGGACTCAGCGGGACTACCTGCCGAACTCCGGCCAGGTCACCGCGAGCGTGTTCGCGGTGCACGGCCTCGGCGATCTCAACGTCAAGACGATCCACTTCGGACAGTGGTGGGACGCGCTGGCCGCGCAGGGAGTGCCGCGCAAGCTGTGGTTGAGCCAGACCGGGCACGTCGACCCGTTCGACTTCCGCCGCGCCGAGTGGGTCGACACCCTGCACCGCTGGTTCGACCACTGGCTGCTCGGGGTGGACAACGGCATCACCGAAGAACCCGCCGCCAGCATCGAACGCGCCCCCGACACCTGGGTGGACGAGCCGGGCTGGTCCGGTGAACAGGCCCAGGCCACGGTGCTGCACCCGCGCACCGATGGGCTCGGCACCGAACCAGCGCCGGGCGAGACCGCGTCTTTCACGGACGATCCGGCGCTGGACGAGTACGACTGGGCCGCCCAACCCGATCAGCCCTCGCCCGCCCGCGCGCTGTTCAGCACCGCCCCGCTGACCGGGGACCTGCGGCTGGCCGGGACGAGTGCGGTCACCGTCACCGCGTCACCGAGCACGCCGACCGCGCACCTGTCCGCGCTGCTGGTCGACTACGGGCCCACCACCACCCGCGACTACCTGGGCGAAGGCGAGGGAATCCGCACGCTGGAAACGGAATCGTGCTGGGGCGAGAGCCGTCCCGGCGACGACTCCTGCTACCTCGACACCGAGACCACGACCGCCGACGTGGACTTCGAAATCATCGCGCGCGGCTGGGCGGACCTGGCCAACCACGCGTCGCTTTCGGAGGAGCAGCCGTTGCAGCCGGGCCAGCCGTACACCATGACGTTCCGGTTGGCGACCACCGATCACGTGGTGCCCGCCGGACATCAGCTGGCGCTGATCATCGGCGGCACGGACAACGCGTTCATCGTCGCACCCGGGCAGCCCGGCCGGATCGGGCTGGATCTGGCGCGGAGTTCGGTGACGTTGCCGGTGGTCGGCGGGTTGCCCGCGGTGGCGACCTCCGGTCTGGAAGCCGCGCTCGACCGGCTGCCGCAGGTGCGCCCGGACCGCGTTCCGCCGCGCCCCCACGTCCAGCTCAACCGCGATTGACCGAGCAGGTGAAGGGCACCCTCCACCAAGTTGGTCGGTCAGAGGTGCCCGTCACCCAGCACCGGGCGGGGATGCACCCCGGCACCGGCACGCAGGAGACGATCAAGGACAGGCTCTAACATCTGGTGCGTGCGTTTCGTGCTCGCTTCCGCGTCGCCCGCCCGCCTGTCCGTCCTGCGTTCCGCCGGGATCGATCCGCTGGTGCGGGTTTCCGGCGTCGACGAGGACGCGGTGACCGCAGCACTGCCCGACCCCAGCCCGGTCGAGCTGGTCACCGCACTGGCGCAGGCCAAGGCCGAGGCCGTGGTCGCCGACATCGCCGCCGCGGAGCCCGATGCGGTGATCGTCGGCTGCGACTCGATGCTGCTGATGGCGCACGGGGAGATCGTCGGCAAGCCGGGCACCCGGGAGGCCGCCGCGAAGCGGTGGGCGCAGAACGCGGGCAGCGCCGGGGAACTGCTGACCGGGCACGCCGTCGTCCGGTTGCGCGACGGCGAGATCAGCGCGCGCGCCGAGGGGCATCTCAGCACCACGGTGCGGTTCGGCGAACCGACCGAGGCCGAGCTCGACGCGTACCTCGCCACGGGTGAACCGCTGCAGGTGGCGGGCGGTTTCACCCTCGAAGGCTTCGGCGGGTGGTTCATCGAAGGCGTCGACGGGGATCCCTCCAGCGTGCTCGGCATCAGCCTGCCGCTGACCCGCAAGCTGCTCGCCGAGGTCGGTGTCAGCGTGGTGACGTTGTGGAGCCCGCCGATTGCGCAGTGATTCCTAGTCCGCGCATTCGAGTGAATACGAACACAATTCAGTTACCCCTGGATTGGTTGTACCGCGCACATCGTTACAAATGTTCGCGATGGGAACCCTCCGACGGCTGTATCTGACTACGCGCCTGCACGTCGATCTGCGACGGCAGGCCAGCTCCGTCTGTCCGTGATCGGGCGCTCAGCGCCGCTGTAGCGGTCCTTCCAGCACGCGGCACCGGCCGCTACCGCCGCGCCTGCGGCAACCGCGTCTGGAAGCACTTCCTCCTCCGAACCCACTTCCGCGACTTCGGGAGATCCCTGTGTCCACTTCCGCCGGGCGATCACGCCTGCGCTTCAACCCCAAGCTCTTCGCCGTGGCGGTGATCGCGTCGCTCGTGCTCGGCGCACTGCTCGGCTGGATCGCCAAGCAGACCGATGCCGAGTGGCTGGTCACCACCCTGGACACCATCGGCTCGACGTTCACCAAGCTGCTCACCTTCACCGTGCTGCCGCTGATCTTCACCGCGATCGTGGTGGGCATCAACAGCCTGCGCGGCGTCGGCGGCGGCCGGACCGCGGCCCGCCTCGGCGGCAAGACCGCCCTGTGGTTCGCGATCACCTCGCTGATCGCCGTGGTGATCGGCCTGCTCATCGGCGCGCTGTTCCAGCCCGGCCAGGGCCTGATCATCGAACCCGACCCGGAGCGGCTGCAGTCCATCGGCGAGCGGACGCACGGCTCGTGGCTGGACCTCATCACCGGTCTGGTGCCGAGCAACCTGATCAGCGCGTTCGCCGACGGCGAGACCCTGCAAGTGGTGTTCGTGGCGCTGATCATCGGCGCGGCCACCTACAGCCTGGGCGAAAAGGCGGCGCCGTTCGTCAACTTCAACAAGGCCGCCTTCGAGGTCATCCAACGGGTGCTGGGCTGGATCATCCGGCTCGCGCCGCTCGGCACCCTCGGCCTGATCGGCAACGCGGTCGCCACCTACGGCAACGAGTTCTTCGTGCCGCTGCTGAAGCTGATCGGCTCGACCTACGTCGCTTGCGCGCTGGTGCTGTTCGCCGTGTACCCGCTGCTGCTGGCGTTCGTGGCGAAGGTCAGCCCGGTCAAGTTCTTCGCCAAGTCCTGGAACGTGCTGCAGTTCGCGTTCGTCTCCCGGTCCTCCGGCGCGAGCCTGCCGATGACCCGGCAGGCCGCGGAAAACCTGGGCGTCCCCGCGTCCTACGCGAACTTCGCGGTCCCGCTGGCCACCACCACCAAGATGGACGGTTGCGCGGCGATCTACCCGGCCGTCGGCTCGATCTTCATCGCGAACCTCTTCGGCATCCACCTCGGCCCGGTGCAGTACCTGACGATCGTCGCCGTCGCGGTCTTCGGCTCGATCGCCACGGCCGGGGTCACCGGCTGGTTCACCATGCTGACGCTGACCGTCGGCGCGCTGGGCTTCCCGCCCGAGGCGGTCGCCACCGGCATCGCCATCGCCTACGCGGTGGACCCGATCATGGACATGATGCGCACTTCCACCAACGTCGCGGGCCAGATCGTCGTCCCAGTCATGGTGGCCCGGAGCGAGGGTCTGCTCGACGACGACGTGCTCGCCGAGCCGAGCACCCCGCTGCTGGTCGACGACAGCTCGCTGGCCAAGGCCTGACCAGCCATCCGATTTCGCGGGAGTTCGGCGTTCACCCGGATGAATGCTGGATTCCCGCGAAATCGGTGGGCCGTTCATGTCGGCACTTCAGCGGCCCGATCGTGGGTCGGCCGACCGTAGGATGGCGGTGTGGACAACGGTCGACGGGGCAAGGATCTCCGCATCGGCGATCCCGAGCGGGAGCGCGCGATGCGGCTGCTCGGTGAGCACTTCTCCGCCGGACGCCTGGACGTCGGCGAGTACGACGAGCGCTGCCAGCAGGCCGCCGCCGCCCGGTACAGCTCCGAACTGGACGCGCTGTTCGACGATCTGCCCGAGCCCAGGCCGAGCAATCCACCGGTCCCGACCGCTCCGGCGGCTCGCCCGAACCCGGCTGCCGGGAAGATCGTGCTGGCGATCTGCGCGGCGGCGCTGATCATCTTCCTGATCGTGGTCGCGCGGCAGTTGGGGTTGGCGCTGATGCTCCCGTTGGTGGCCCTCATCTGGTTCACCTGGCGACGCTGACCGCTACCTACCGCGGTTTGCGACCACGCTTCGTTACGGTGAGGTCATGCACAGCTCTCGGATCACCGAGGCCCGACGGCTTGGCGTGTTGCTGACCGCTGGCACGCTCAGCCTCACCGGGTGCGGCCTGTGGCAGTCGGAGCCGGCGTCGGACACCGCGGCGCCGCCGCCTCCACCACTGCCCACCACGAGCGCTCCGCCGCCGTTGCCGCCGAGGCCGTTCGAGCTCGGCCTCGACGGTGTGGACCCGTGCGAGCTGCTCACCGCCGATCAGCGGGAGCAGCTCGGTTTCGACCGCGACCCGCTGCCCGACTCCGAGGCGGGCTTCGGCGACGCGGCGACCTGCAGCTACCGCAACACCACGGCGAAGGTCGGCGCCCGGTTGGCGTTGATCACCACCGAGGGCATGGGGGTGTGGACCGACGACACCGCGCAGGTGGAGGCCTCGCCAGTGGTCATCGGCGGCTTCCCCGCGCTGGTGATCAAGACGCCGGGGCTTGACCTGTCCTGCAACGTCGCGGTGGACGTCGCCACCGGCCAGCACCTCGACGTGCTCTACCGCGATGACGGCGGCCAGCCGCCACCGCCGGTCGACCAGCTCTGCGCCGGGGCCCAGCGGGTCGCCGAGGATGCCCTCGCGACGCTGGCCGCGCCGGAGACCTCGTCGGCGGAGACGTCCCAATCCAGCAGCGAACCGCAGGAGCAGGGGACGCCCTAACCGGCACCGTGCACCGCTGCGGAAGACGGTTCGAGGACAGTCGAAGTTCACGCAGCGCAACAACGCACCGTGATCGGGTGATGATACTCACCGCGTATGGAGCACTCCCCAGAGTGACGATTGGTGACTACAGTGTTCGGCGGACGTTTGGCAGCTTGAGCGCTCGGGTGCCCCGCAGCAGTCGGGTGCCCGCGAACTCCCGATCGGGGCGGCGCGGCCCCGCACATCCGGGCGTTCAGGCACAGGGGCCCGCACCCGCGACCTGGGCCCTTACCTGTGGGAGGGGAAAACGTGCCGCTCACCGCTCCGTGGGGCGACAGCTCGACCGAGGCCCTGCCCGGGATGACCGGAGGCTCGGTGCAGATCGAGCCTGCCGCGATCCCGAGGCTGGTCAACGCGTTGCAGGAATCGCTTGATGCGGTCGGCCTGCAGATCGAGCACGCCATCACCGAATTGCGCATCCGGCCCTGGGCCGGTGATCCGATCAGCGCCGACGCGGCCGAGGAGTTCAACCGACGCTCCCTCGGCGGCGGCGAGGACGCGCTGAACGCCCTGTGCGGTTATCGGGACCAACTGCAAGCGGCCGCCGAGTCGCTGCAGCTGGCCAACCGGCAGTACGAACGGATCGACGGCGACAGCGCCGCAGGATTCGGTGGAGGCTGCTGATCCCGATGAGCGATCACCGTTGGCAGGGATACCGCCACCCAGAACTGTTCGCGCAGATCCACGAGGGCCCCGGGCCGGACGGCTCGACCGACAGCGTCCGGCGCTGGAGCGAACTCACCCGTGCACTCGGCGAAATCGACGCCGGACTCGCTTCGGCGGTGTCCTCGGCGATGGCCGGTTGGCAGGGCGTGGCCGCGGACAGCGCGCACGACGGGTTGCGACCGCTGGGCAATTGGGCGGCGCAAGCCCAGCAGGCCGCCACCGTGATGCGGGAAAGGGCCGAGCAGCAGGCGGAATTCATCAGCAAGGCCCGCCGGGACATGCCGCCGCCGGTGCAGGTGACCACCGAGGAACCGGGCACCGCGGAAACGCTGCTGACCCACCTCTTCGGCGGGCAGACCGACTACGAGCTGCAAGAAGCCAAGCAGCACGCCGCCGAGCAGCGGGCCTTCGACGTGATGCGCACCTACGAGGCGTCGACGCAGGCCAACACCACATCGCTGGCGTCGTTCACCCCGCCGCCGCAGGTGGTCGTCGACGCGCCGGTCCTGGGCGGCTCCGGTGCGTCCGCGGGTCAGCAGAACGTGACCATCAGCTGGGGGGCCACATCCGCACCCGCGGCGCGGGTTTCGACACCGGCGCCGCTTCCGGCGCGGGCCACCGAGCACCGCCCGGGACGGCCGGGCGCGACCGGCGCGGCGCGCGGCGGCTCGGGCAGTGCTCCGACGGGCAAGCGGGCCCGGCGGGACCGCGACGACGCGGTGGACCGGAAGGTGACCGAGGAGGTCGGTCGACCGGGCGGGTTCTTCGACGAGCCGCAAACCCTCTCCCGTCCGGTGATCGGCGGCGAGCCGGGGCGATGACGGTCACCGGATCCAGCCGTCAGGTCAGCCTGTCGGCGCTGGAATTCGATGTGCTCGTCGAGCACCTCGGGCTGGACGCCATGCCGCTGGTGCTCAAGGTCCCCTCGCCGGGGCGCACCCACACCGAACGCACCAAGTTGGTGGAATCGGCGTGGCGGTCGCTGGCTGCCCGCGACCTGGGCCGCCCGACCAGCCTCGATCCGGAGCTGGAGTGGATGCTGCGGCTGTTGGCCAGGCCGGGCCGCGAGGTCGACGGGCGAATCTGGTTGCAGCGCAGCGTGCGGGTGCTCGCGGCTGCCGAAACCGGTTCCGAGCAGGCGGTGTTGGCCGTCAAGGATCGCGACGCCCTGGCCCTTCGACCGGCGGCGGCGAGCGGGTTGCCGCGCGAAGCGGTCTCGGTGCTGCCGCCGCTACCGCCCGGTCCGGGCCGTTCGGTGTCGGTGCGCAGCGGTGATCTGGACCGAGCCGCCGAAGAAGCCGGGGACAACGCGGAGCAGTTGCACAGTACGTTGCAGCGCCGTGGAATTCGGCCGGACGACGCCGAAACGCTGACGAGCATGGTCGCCGGGGTGACGGCGCGCGGGCAGTTCGGCACGGCCGCCCGAGACCGGTCGGGGCGCCGCGTCCGAGCCGATCACGTGGTCGGGTTCTTCGACACCGCGCACGGCCGTTATGCCCAGTTGCGGCGGGAATCGCCGTCCGGCGACGTGTGGAGCACCATCGCACCGGTCGACACCCGGCGGCTGATCGGACACGTCGAGGAACTGCTCGCCGGGGTTGCGGCCGGGTCGTGAGTGCGAAAGCGGGCTCTGGCCGGTTTTCGCACTCACGACCCCTCAATCTCTTGCAGCGGCGAAGCCGCTTAGCCCACTCTCGCAACCGGCACCGCCGCGGGTTCCCAGACTCTGCCCACTTCCCTGCCCACTTCTCTGCCCACTTCCCTGCCCACTGCGTTCTCTGCGAGGCCTGCCACGACGTGGTGTATCGGACATACATGAGTCGGGGGTGCCGGAGACAAGACGGTGTCTGAGTGCCTGTCTTTGAAGTGGTCGTGTCGGGCCGTCCACCTCGGGCGAGGTGGACGATTTCGCGCGAAATCGCCAGGTCTGCCACCCGCACCGCAAAGCAAAACGGGTTGAGGACAGGCGCTCACACCACCGGTTCGATGAGCCGGTCCCTGGCTTCCGGTGCCGCTGAGCGCTTCGCGTCGGCCGCCTGGTCGTCCGGCTGGGTCTGCGAATCCCGCTCCGCATCGACGCGCTTGGTGTAGACCTCGATCTCGCGGGACACCTGCGCGTCGTCCCACCCGAGCACCTTGGCCATCAACCGCGCGACCGGTTCCGCGCAGTCCACGCCGCGGTGCGGGTATTCGATGGAGATCCGGGTGCGCCGGGTGAGCACGTCCTCCAGGTGCAGGGCACCTTCGTGGCTGCACGCGTAAACCACTTCGGCCTGCAGATAGTTCGGTGCCGCCGGGATCGGCTTGAGCAGTTCGGGCCGCTCATCGCTGAGCGCGAGCACGTCGTGGATCTCCGAGCCGTAGCGGTCCAGCAGGTGCCGGATCCGGTACGGGTGCACGCCATGCGCGGCGGCCAACTGATCGGCCTGGTTGACCAGCGCGTGGTAGCCGTCGGCCCCGAGCAGCGGAACCCGGTCGGTGATCGACGACGCCATCCGTCCGGTGATGTCCGGCGCGATGGCGTCCACGGCGTCGGCCGCCATGACCCGGTACGTCGTGTACTTGCCGCCCGCGATCGCCACCAGCCCCGGCGCGACCCGCGCGACCGCGTGCTCGCGGGAGAGCTTGGAGGTTTCCTCGCTCTCCCCGGCCAGCAGCGGCCGCAGCCCGGCGTACACGCCTTCGATGTCGTCGTTGGTCAGCGGGGTGGCCAGCACCGAATTGACGTGTTTCAGCAGGTAGTCGATGTCGGATTTGGTCGCCGCCGGATGCGCCAGGTCGAGGTGCCAGTCGGTGTCGGTGGTGCCGATGATCCAGTGGCTGCCCCACGGGATGACGAACAGCACCGACTTCTCGGTGCGCAGGATCATTCCGGACTCGGCGACGATGCGGTCGCGCGGCACCACGATGTGCACGCCCTTGCTGGCCCGGACCCGGAATCGGCCGCGGCCGCCGGAGAGCTTCTGCAGTTCGTCGGTCCACACCCCGGTCGCGTTGATCACGGCCTGCGCGCGGATCTCGGTCTCCTCGCCGGTCTCCACATCGCGCACCCGAACCCCGGCGATCCGGTCGGCTTCCCGCAGGAAACCGTTGACCTGGGTGGACGTCATGATCACGGCCCCGTACCGCGCGGCGGTGCGGGCCACCGTCATGGTGTGCCGGGCATCGTCGGACTGGGCGTCGTAGTAGCGGATGCCGCCGATCATCGAGCTCCGCTTCAACGCAGGCACCATCCGCAGCGCACCAGCGCGGCTGAGGTGCTTCTGCCCCGGCACCGAGCGGGCGCCGCCCATCGTGTCGTAGAGGAACAGGCCTGCCGCGGTGTACGGACGTTCCCAGAACCGGTGGGTCAGCGGGTAGAGGAACGGAACCGGCTTCACCAGGTGCGGCGCGAGCCGGGTGAGCATCAGTTCGCGTTCTCGGAGTGCCTCGCGGACCAAGGAGAATTCCAGTTGTTCGAGGTAGCGCAGTCCGCCGTGGAACAGCTTGCTGGAGCGGCTGGACGTGCCAGCGGCCAGGTCGCGCGCCTCCACCAGGGCCACCCGCAGCCCGCGGGTGGCGGCGTCCAGCGCCGCTCCGGAACCGGTCACGCCGCCGCCGATCACCACGATGTCGAATTCGTCCGAGCCGAGCCGCCGCCAGTTCTCCGCTCGTTCGGTAGGCCCAAGCGTGCCCTTGCGCCGGCTCTCGGTTTCGGTTTTGTCCTTGGACACCAGGCGTCCTCCTCGCTCGAATCGTGTCCCACCGCTGACCACCTCGCCGACGCGGAACCGGACTCGGCGCCAGTCCGTCCTGCGGTGGTCATCATGCCCGACCTGCACTGTCCGTGCTCGGCGCAGCGCTGCGGGCATTTCCTGCCTGTTCGACCCGCGCGCCGCGGTCGCGGAGCACCTCTACATCGGCGCGCGCCGTCTGCGAATCCACGATCACCACGTCGAAGTCCTCGACCGCCGCCACCGCGTGCAGTGCTCGTCGGCGGAACTTCGTGTGGTCAACGTAGAGCACTCGGCGCCGCGCCGAGGCCAGCATGGCCTTCTTGATCTGCACCATTTCCTGCTGCGGGTAGCAGCAAATCCCGTCGGTCACCGCGGAGACCGACATGATCGCCAGGTCGACCCGCAGGTTTCGCAACGCCTCCAGCGCCATCCCGCCGACGAACGCATCCGCCCAAGCCAGGTAGTCGCCGCCGACGCAAATCAGGCTGATGCCGGGTGCTGCCGCGAGTTCGCCGAACACGCCGCGATGGTTGGTGACCACTGTCAGCGGTGCGCGTTCCGGCAGCAGGCGGGCCAGGTACACGCCGGTCGTCGAGTCGTCGAGCAGCAGCGCCTGCCCCGGCTCGATCAGTTCTGCCGCAGCGCGGGCGATTTCTTCCTTTTCTTCCTTGTTCTGCAGCAACCGGTACTCCGACGCGGCCTCGTAGAGCAGTGACGAGGCCGCCGAGACGTGGCCGCGGTTGCGGTGCACCAGGCCTTGCGACTCCAGGTCGGCGAGATCCCGGTACACGGTCATCGCGCTGGCTCCGACGGTCTCGACGAGGTCGTCGATGCGCAGGGTGCCTTCCGCCATGACCAGCTCGGTGATCTTGCGCCGCCGGTCCTGCTGCTTCTCCGACGGGCGTCGAGCGGACATCGTCGTTCTCCCCATCCCCGCTCGTCGCGGCCCAGATCATCAGATAGATCGATGAAAACATCATCGCAGTGTTCTTGCAATGATTGTTTTCACAAGTTTAGTGTGATCTCGATGCGCGACGAAGCCCGGGGCACGGGCTGCCGGACCGGGCCCGCACCGCCACGCAAACCAATCCGCGCACTCTCTTTAGTCGGTACAGACCAACAAGTTGCCTACGAGTGGCGGCAGGCATGGACACGTGTTGCCATGCGGCAGTACCGTCGCGACTCGCTCCATGTCGGACAGTCAACACAATCCCGCCAGTGCCAACGGCGGCATGACGAGGGGAACGCGGTATGACCAGTCTTGGCGAGATCTTCCTCTGGGAGTTGATGGGGACGGCAATGCTCACCCTGCTGGGGTGCGGCGTCGTCGCGAACGTGACCCTCCGAAATTCGCTCGGTCACAAAGGCGGTTGGCTGCTCATCAACTTCGGTTGGGGCTTCGCGGTTTTCGCCGGGGCGAGCGTTGCGGCCCCCTCCAACGCGCACATCAACCCAGCGGTGACCCTCGGCCTCGCGGTCAACGGCCAGACCCCCTGGTCAGAGGTTCCGGTCTACATCATCGCGCAGATCATCGGCGGTACCTTGGGCGCGGTGCTGTGCTGGGCCGCGTACAAGCTGCAGTTCGACACCCACGACGAACCGGCCAACACGCGCGGCATCTTCTGCACCGGTCCTACCGTGCCCAACGCGCCGTGGAACCTGGTCACCGAGATCATCGGCACCTTCGTGCTGGTCTTCTGGATCATCCTCAGCCCGCAGGCCGGCGTCGGAGAAACGCCCGGTGTTCCCAACTTCGGCAACGCCGCGCTCGGCTACGCCGCGGTCTCCTTCATCGTGATCGGCATCGGCAACTCGCTCGGTGGTCCGACCGGGTACGCCATCAACCCGGCACGTGACCTCGGGCCGCGCATCGCCTACGCGATCCTGCCGATCCGCGGCAAGGGCTCGGCGGAGTGGGGTTATTCGTGGGTTCCGATCGCTGGCCCGATCATCGGCGGCGTGCTGGCGGGCTTGTTGGCGCTGGCGCTGCCCAGCAGCTGACCTGTTGGCTCCACATAGGAAGGTGAGACGAGAATGACCTCGTACGTTGCCGCCATCGACCAGGGAACGACCTCGACGCGGTGCATGATCTTCGACCATTCCGGCCGGGTTGTCGCGGTCGACCAGATGGAGCACCGGCAGATCTTCCCGAAGGCGGGCTGGGTCGAGCACGACCCGACCGAGATCTGGACCAACACCCGGCAGGTGTGCGCGGGAGCGCTGGCCAAGGCCGACCTGGTTTCCTCGGACATCGCCGCCTGCGGCATCACCAACCAGCGGGAAACCACCGTGGTGTGGGAGAAGGCCACCGGCAAGCCGGTGTACAACGCGATCGTCTGGCAGGACACCCGCACCGACGAGATCGTCAACTCGCTGGCCTCCGGCGAAGGCGGCCAGAACAGGTACCAGAGCAAGACCGGTCTGCCGCTGGCGACCTACTTCTCCGGGCCGAAGATCAAGTGGATCCTGGACAATGTGGACGGTGTCCGCAGCCGCGCCGAACGGGGCGAGTTGCTGTTCGGCAACATGGACACCTGGGTGCTGTGGAACTCCACCGGCGGCCCGGACGGCGGTCTGCACATCACCGATCCGACGAACGCCTCCCGCACGCTGCTGATGGATCTGGAGCGGCTGGAGTGGGACGCCGACATCTGCGCCGAGATCGGGGTGCCGATCGCGATGCTGCCCGAGATCCGGTCCTCGTCGGAGGTCTACGGCAAGTTCCGGGAACGCGGGGTGTTCGCCGGGATTCCGATCGCGGGCATCCTCGGCGACCAGCAGGCCGCCACGTTCGGCCAGGCGTGCCTGTCGCCGGGCGAGGCCAAGAACACCTACGGCACCGGCAACTTCGTGCTGCTCAACACCGGAACTGAGCGGGTGATCAGCCAGAACGGCCTGCTCACCACCGTCGGCTACAAGATCGGCGGCAACGACACGGTGTACTGCCTGGAAGGCTCCATCGCGGTCACCGGATCGCTGGTGCAGTGGCTGCGCGACAACCTCGGCATGATCGGGACCGCACCGGAGATCGAGCAGGTCGCCCGCACCGTCGACGACAACGGCGGCGCGTACTTCGTGCCCGCGTTCTCCGGCCTGTTCGCCCCGCATTGGCGTTCCGACGCGCGCGGCGCCATCGTCGGCCTGACCCGGTACGTCAACCGCGGCCACCTGGCCCGCGCGGTGCTGGAGGCCACCGCGTTCCAGACCCGCGAGGTGATCGAGGCGATGAACGCCGACTCCGGGGTGCCGTTGAAGTCGCTGAAGGTCGACGGCGGCATGGTGGTCAACGAGCTGCTGATGCAGTTCCAGGCCGACATCCTCGGCGTCCCGGTGATCCGCCCGGTGGTCGCCGAGACCACCGCCCTCGGCGCGGCCTACGCCGCCGGGCTCGCGGTCGGGTTCTGGACCAGCGAGGAGGACATCCGCTCGAACTGGGCCAAGGACAAGCAGTGGGATCCGGCCATGCCGGTGGAACTCCGCGAAAAGCAGTACCAGCAGTGGCAGAAGGCAGTCACCAAGACCTTCGACTGGGTTTCCTGAAACCCCCTACCGGTCGGATCCGGTGTTGGGCGCCCGCAACGCCGCTCGGGCGGCGTGACCTGAACTTTGCGCGCATCAAGACGCGAGCAGGTCACGCCGCCGCGCTGCGAGCACCTTGCCAAGCCCGGCACGCCACGACTCATGAAAGCACCGCGACTCACGAAAGACCGTTGGTAAACCCGCGAGCGCTCACGCCCCGCGTACGCCGTTTGGCACCTCACCGGGAAAGCGGCTGGCAACTAGGGTCATGCCTGCTCGCGCGAGACCGCACGGCACGGAGGTATCTCGATGGGACGCAAAGTCATCCTCGACGTCGACACAGGGACTGACGATGCCGTGGCGATCATGTTCGCCGCACTGCATCCCGACATCGACCTCCTCGGGGTCACCACGGTCAACGGCAACGTCCCGTTGGCGAACACCACGGACAACACCCTGCGCGTCCTGGACTGGATCGAACGATCCGACATCCCGGTCTACCCCGGCCTGTCGCGGCCGATCGCTCGCATGAGCTTCCCCGGTTCACGGCACTTCGATCAGGACACCGACAAGGATCCGCACGGCAGTGCGCTGCCCATTCCGGACGCCCGCAGCGCGCCCCAGGCACGTGGGGCCGTCGAGTACCTTCTCGAAACCCTGCGCTCGACAACCGAGCCGATCACGCTGGTAGCCGTGGGGCCGCTGAGCAATGTCGCCACCGCGCTCGCACTCGACCCCACCATGACTGAGGCGGTTGAGGAACTGGTCGTGATGGGCGGCGGGCACGCCACGACGAACGTGACCGCGTCAGCGGAGTTCAACATCTGGGCAGACCCCGAAGCCGCGAGCATGGTCTTCTCCGCAGGCTTCGAACGACTCACCCTCGTGCCGCTGGACGCCACCCACCGGGCACTGATCCCACGGGCCGCGTGCGAGCGATTCGAGGAATTGGGCACTCCGGCCGGAATTGCGGCCGCACGTTTCATCGGACGTCGAATCGACGCCTACGAGACGACCGCAGCGGGCGCCGCACCGGTCCACGACGTGGTGTGCACTGCCTACCTCGTCGAGCCGGACATCATCACCATCCGCCACCTACCCGTGACCGTTGAGACGGACAGCCCGCTGACGATCGGCCGCACGGTCGTGGACACCCGCCCCGACAGCACGGACGCGCCGAACGCGCACATCGCTTTCGACGCCGACGCAGCCCAGCTCATCGAACTCCTCACCAACGTCTTCGCCCACCGGTAGAAGACGAGCGGGGCGGGCGTTTTCACGATGGATTCCAGCCAGGACACCACCCATCTTGTGGTGCTCGGCCAGCAGGGCTGAGCACGAGGCCTGCCCAGTCGATTCGGCCCGGGGCGTTTCCCGGGCCGAATTCGGACAGCCGCGGACGAGGCGGGCCGCGCCGGTCAGATAGCCGCGATCGTTGCGGGGGCACGTTCGGCGCGGCTCAGCGCCCGCAGCACGGCCGTTTGCCCATGTCGGCCCACGGCGAGCTGGGTGAGCAGAGCGAGGACCGGCTCGATGACCTGCGGTGGAAGCGGTGGCGTCGCGATCTCCGCGCTCAGCGCCAGGTCATCCGAGTGCACGGCGATCTCCATCATGCGCGTCAGCAAGAAGTCATCGAGACGCAGCGGCCTTCCGGCACGGGAGATGACTCGATCCGCTGGCTCGGTTGGCAGCGCCGCACGCTGCTGATCTACCACTGCGGCGACTTCCCCGGCCAACGCGTCCGCGCCACCTGCCGCCGCGTCCTCGCCGCCTTGCCGGATGCGGACGTTGATCTCCGCGTCGATACCGACGTGGAACGCTTCCGACCTCGCGTAGACCTCGGCGAGCGACAGCGGCTCCCCGTCCGGTGCTTCGGCGGCAATTGCCCGGGACACGTAGAAGACCTGCGTCGCCAGGTGACCTGCGAGCCCGTGAACGGTGAACTCCTTCAGGACACTCGGCCGGTCCCACGCGGCGGCGACTGCCGGATCCCCGAGCAGCGTTGTCACCGACGCTGCTGCCTCCAGGTAAGCATCTCTGATCGCGGTCATTCCTCAGCCCTTCAACGACTCGTGATTCCTCGCCGCAAGTCAAGTACGAGAGGGCCGAACCGTACGCAACATGTGGCCACCGACACCATTCGATCGAGCCGCCCCGCGCCATCGTCGAGAACCCACCGGGCATGAACGGTTCGACCGCTTTCGAAAACGGTGCTGCCGCACCTGATCCGTCCGATTCTCCGCGACGCGGCGCGCGGGCGGCTGGACGAGCGAGGGTCCTAGTCAGTACGCGCAACCTGCTGGCCGATCGAGGCGAGACCAGCCTCGATCGCCTTGGCCGCGTTCTCGCTCGCTTCCAAGCCGTGCCTACGCGACAGTCAGGCAGCGCTGTTGTAGGTCAACCAGACCGCACCGTTCTCGTCTTGCCAGGCGAGGACTTTGACCGGGAGGTCGATTCCGGTGGTCTGGCGCTCCTGCATGAGCGGAGTCCCGCCGTGGGGATTGCCGAAGATCACGAGTTCGGTCGGGCGTAGCTCCAGCCCGGCTTTGGCGGCGTTGTCCGCGTGGTCGATCCGGCTGAAGACGAAGAGCGCAGCCGAGGTTGCGGCCTCGACCACGCGGTCGATCGTCTCGCGAACGGAAAAGCGGCTCGCCACCGTGACGAGTCCGCTGTTGTCACCACTCGACGCAGGGTCCACAGGAGGATGCCAGGTCCGGACCGGGGAGCCCGCAGTGCGGGTAGATTCCGCCTGGCGCAACGAGATCACTCATGCCGCACCCCGCGGCATGCCTTCCGGGTCGTTCGAAATTCAGTCGCTGTGCGTGGTGGCGGCCTAGTAGCTTCCGGCTCGTGGTTCTTGACCGATCCGCGACGCCGAAGGCGTCTTAGCGACACTCGCTAGGCCCCACCGGGAATCCCGATGGGGCCCGTTTGGCGTGTCTGCTCGAACCACGTTCTGGCGAAGGTTGGAACACGCTCCGGAACAGGGCCAACCGACCGGCCGTTTCCTGGGCCGTTCGCATTCTCGGCGGGTGGTTCTGGGCCGGGTGGTGCGTGCCGATCGCACCACCCGGCCTATGGCACCGCCGCGCGCCGGTCGAGGGGCGACTCGTCGCGTCGTGGCGGTTTGGTTTCACCGAGCACTCAGGTCAAGCCCACTGCACAGCGGAGAATTCGTATTCCCGAGCCGCAGCGGGAACGTCTGGTGCTCAGGGCCTTGGCGGTCGTCGGTGGAAGCCGTTGTGGGACAACAGGTTCGCTAGTGCACCGCGCTGGTCGCTGCCAGCAGGTCGGCCAGGATCTGGGCTTTCCCGCCGTTGTCGGGTTTCTCCGGGTACCAGGTGCAGGCGATGTCGAGGGCGTGGACCCGGCCGGTGGCCAGGACTTGCCGGGCGGCCGTGAGCACCGTTGAAGCTGACGGGCCTTCGGCGACCGGGAAGCGCAGGCCGGACAGTTCTGCCGCGTCGACCACGTCCAGGTCGATGTGCAGCACGAGCGGGCCGTCCGGGAGGACAGCCGTGGAGATCTGGTCCACCTCGCACCGGGCGATGTCGGCGCCCGCCAGGTACTCGACTTCAGCACCGTCGAGGTCACGGGCATCCACCAGCAGTGCTCGATGTTCCGGCAGCTGGCGCAGGCCGAGCTGGTCAGCGAGCAGTTCCGGGCGGTAGCCGACCATGATGCGCAGCGGCATTCCGCCGACGTAACCGGATTCCGTCGTCTCCAGGGTCTGCACATCGCCGTGCGCGTCGAACCAGACGATCGACGCATCGGTGCCCGCCCGCTGCAGCCCGGCGAGGACGGCGAGCGAGACCATGCAATCCCCGGAAACCACCGCTGGCAGCTCGCTTCGGCCCACGACCTGCGCGACTTCCTCCGACACCGCGGTGTACAGCGCGCCGAGGCGCTGCCACACATCGCCGTCCGGCAGCGGCATCGTCACCGTCGTGTCGACGTGCGGCAGCGGAATGCCGAGCTCCGGCAGCCGCTCGTCGAGGTGGTAGGGCACCAGAACAACGGTCACCCCTCGACATTAAGCGCTGCCGGACGCCGTTGCGACTGGATTTTCGGGCCGTTCAGCGGAAGTCGTCGGCGGATTCCACAGCCCACTCGGCGAAGGTTCACGCCGCGTGACCGGTCACCTCTGTTCGACCCGTCGACACCGGCACATCGCGCCGGTGCGCGCCTCGCGCGCGATAGGACAGCATCATCCCCGGTGCCGCAGCTGCGTCAGGTCGGCAGCGGCAGGTCGGCGCGCAGCAGGCCCGCGGCCACCAGCTCGCTCCACAGCGTGACCGGTACCGGTCGATCGAACAGTTCGGCGTTGCCGCGCACCTCGTCGGCGGACCGGGCGCCCACCACGACACTCGTGACCGCCGGATGTGCTGCGGCGAAAGCCATCGCGACCTGCGGCAGGCTCGCACCGTGCCGGTGGATCACCTCGACCATCCGCGCCACCCGCGCCCGCAGTACCGGCGGGGCCGGGGTGTAGTCGTACCTCGCGTCCGGTCCCGGCTCGTCGGTGGCCAGCACGCCGCCGTTGAAGACTCCGGCCGCGAGCACCGATACGTTGCGCCGCAAGCACATCGGCAACATGGTGTCCACTGCGGACTGATCGAGAAGCGTGTACCGCCCGGCGAGCAGCACGGCGTCCACGTCCGTCTCGGTGACGAACCGCTCCAGCATCTGCCACTGGTTCATGCCGACCCCGATCGCACCGATCACGCCTTGCGACCGCAGCTCGTGCAGTGCCGGATACGCCTCTTCGACGGCCTGTTCCCAGTGGTCGTCCGGGTCGTGGATCAGCACGAGGTCGATGCGGTCCATGCCGAGCCGACGCAGGCTGGCCTCCAGCGACCGCCGCACCCCATCCGCGCTGAAGTCCCAAACCCTTTCCTGATCAGCTGGCACGTCGAAGCCCGCGTCATCGCGCAACGCCGCACGCTGCGGGCTGGGCACCAGCAGCCTGCCGACCTTGGTGGACACCACCAGTTCGGCCCGCGACCGCCCGACGAGCGCCCGGCCGAGTCGCCGTTCGGCCAGCCCGAGCCCGTAGTGCGGGGCGGTGTCGAAGTAGCGGATCCCCGCATCCCATGCCGCAGCCACCGCGGCGAGCGCGGTGTCCTCATCCACCGCGTGGTAGAGGTTGCCGATCACCGCACCGCCGAACCCGAGTCCCGAGACCGAGACCTCGGATCCGCCCAGCCGACCGAACTTCATGCGCTCCGCCCGCTCGGTAACTCCCACACCTGCTTCAGTCCGGCGTCCGTGCCCGAATAGTCGTCCTCGACGGCCAGCAGTTCGGACATCTCCGCCTGCCAGGCGATGTTCGCCGGATGGTCGCGCAGCGCGTGCCGCATCGCCTGGTAATCCTCGACCTCCACCACGTGGAAGAGATCCGGGCCGTCGCGCCAGATCCGCCAGCTGTGCACGCCCGCTGCGCGCAGCGCCGCGTCCAGCTCCGCCGGGATCACCGCGTGCACCCGCTCGTACTCGGCTTCCCTGCCGGGTTTGAGCTTGGTGTGCAAGACGATTCGCTGCATCTTCCAGTCTCCGTTCAGCTCTTCCGCAGGCGCAGGCCCTGCATGCCGCCGTCCACCGCGAGGCTGGTGCCGGTCGTCGCCCCGGCAGCTGGACCGGCGAGGTAGGCGATCGCCGCCGCGACTTCGTCCGCCGACACAAGTCGGCCGGTGGGCTGGCGGGCCCGCAACGCCCGCAGCTCGGCATCGGGATCGTCAGCCGCCGCGAGCAGCCGACGTACCCAGGGGGTGTCCACGGTGCCCGGGTTGACGCAGTTGACTCGGATCCCTTCGGCAACGTGGTCGGCGGCCATCGCCAAGGTCAGCGACAGCACCGCGCCCTTGCTCGCGCTGTAGAGCGCCCGGTTGGGCAGGCCCGCGGTGGCCGCGATCGAGCAGGTGTTCACGATCGCCGCGGCCGGGGATCCGCGCAGGTGCGGCAAGCACGCTCGTGTCGTGCGCACGATGCCCAGGACGTTGACGTCGAAGACCCGGCGCCACTCGTCGTAGGTGTTGGTCTCGACCGTGCCCTGGGCGCCGATCCCGGCATTGTTGACCAAGATGTCGACGCCGCCGAAGCGCTGCACGACCTGCTCCACCGATGCGGACACCGAGTCCTCGTCGGTCACGTCGCAGCACAGTCCGAGCACCTGCACTGGTACGCGGGACGGATCGAGGTCGAGGGCCGCCACCGAGGCACCGCGGGCAGCCAACTCGGTGGCCACCGCGAGCCCGATGCCCGAACCCGCCCCGGTGACGACGGCGGTCCGACCAGCGAAATCACTCATGCGTCCGGCTCCTCGGCGATCGACGTCCACACCGGTCCGTCGGGATATGCGTAGTCGACCAGCGTCTCCGGCCGCAGCTGTGCCGAGAACCCGGGACGGCCCGGCGCCAGGTAACGGCCGCCGCGAAGCGTCACCGGATCGACGAAGTGCTCGTGCAGGTGGTCGACGTATTCGATGATCCGGTCGTCCATCGACGCCGACACCGCGACGAAGTCGAACATGGCCAGGTGTTGCACCAGTTCGCACAGGCCGACGCCGCCAGCGTGCGGGCACACCGGAACACCGAACTTCGCCGCCAGCAGCAGGATCGCCACGTTCTCGTTGACCCCGGCCACCCGCGCCGCGTCCAACTGCAGGTACGACAGGGCACCGGCCTGCAACAGCTGTTTGAACACCACCCGGTTCGCCACGTGCTCGCCGGTGGCGACCCGGACCGGCGCGATCGCCTTCGCGATGGCCGCGTGACCGAGCACGTCGTCCGGGCTGGTCGGCTCCTCCACCCACCACGGGTCGAACGGTGCCAGCTCGCGGATCCAGGCGATCGCGGCGTCCACATCCCAGCGCTGGTTGGCGTCGACAGCGATCCGGATGTCCGGGCCGACCGTCTCGCGGGCGATCCGCATCCGCCGGATGTCGTCGGCCAGATCCGCCCCGACCTTGAGCTTGATCTGCCGAAACCCCTGTTCGACGGCCTCCCGGCAGAGGCGCCGCAGCTTGTCGTCGGAGTATCCGAGCCAGCCAGGCGTGGTGGTGTACGCCGGGTAGCCGCGGTCCCGGAGGGCTGCCGCACGCGCTGCCTTCCCCGGCTCGGCCCTGCGCAGGATCTCCAGCGCCTCGCTCCGGGTCAGGGCGTCGCTGAGGTACCGGAAGTCGACGAGATCGACGATCTGCTCCGGTGCCAGCTCTGCCAACAGCTGCCACAGCGGCCTGTCCGCCCGTTTGGCCTTCAGATCCCACAGCGCGTTGATCACGGCTGCGATCGCCATGTGCACCACGCCCTTTTCCGGCCCCAGCCAGCGCAGTTGCGAATCGTGCACCAACTCCCGCCACACGCCGCCGAGGTCGTCCAAGGTTTCCCGAACCGGCCGACCGACCACGAAGGCCTCCAGGGCGCGAATCGCGGCGGTCTGCACGTCGTTGCCGCGACCGATGGTGAAGGCGAAGCCGTGGCCTTCGAGGCCGTCGCCCGCATCCGTGTCGAGCACCACGTAGGACGCCGAGTAATCCGGATCCGGATTCATCGCGTCCGAGCCGTCCAGCTCGCGAGAGGTGGGGAATCGGATGTCGTAGGTCCGCAGGCCGGTGATCGTCGCAACCATCAGGCCCACCTCGCTTCCTGCACGTCCACCGGACCTCCCAGCAACGGGTGTACCCCTTCACAGGTATAGCGACCACCGCGCCGAATTCCAAGATCACCTGCGTTCGGGGGTCGAGGGCGCCGCCGTGCAGGACGTCCTGGTCACCGGGTCGCAGCGGCCCCGGTGATGGCTGAAGTTGACTTCGCCCACGCGCGAACTCCTACCTTGGGCACGTGGACTTGTTGCAGGTGAGCGAAGCCGCCGAACACTGCGGGGTGAGCGCGAACGCGCTGCGCTACTACGAGCGCATGGGATTGCTGGGGCCGGTCGAGCGGGACGCCGGTGGGCGGCGGCTCTACGGCGAACAGACGCTCGCCCAGGCGGTGTTCGTGATCCGGATGCGGCAGACCGGGATGACCATCCGCACCCTGCGGGAGTTCCTGGACCTGCTGCGCGCTGGTGAGCACACCATCGACCGGCGCCGGGAGATCCTGCTGGAACACCAGGCCCGGCTGCTGCACCAGCGCACCGCGATCGACGCCTGCCTGGAACTCATGGCGGAGAAACTCGACAGGTTCGCGAAGCTGACGGTTGCGGAAGGCAAGCGATGACCGAACGAATGTTGCTCCGAGGCGGCCTGCTCATCGGCCTAGGCCAGGCGGTCCCAGGCGGCCAGGGTGATGTCCCGCAGCGGGGCGACCTGCTCGTCGAGGACGGCCGGATCGCCGCCATCGGACCAGATCTGGCAGCGGTCGACGCGGAGGTCGTCGACGCGACCGGCAAGATCGTGCTGCCGGGTCTCGTGGACACCCACCGCCACACCTGGCAGTCGGTCCTGCGGCAGCGGGGCGCGGACTGGAGTTTCCAGGACTACTTCGAGGAGATCTTCCTCCGCCTCGGCCCGCGCATGCGGCCGGAGGACGTGTACGCGGGCACGCTGCTCGGCGCGTTGGGGGCGCTGGACAGCGGCGTGACGACCCTCGTGGACTGGGCCCACGTGCAGAACACCCCGGAGCACGCCGATGCTGGCCTCGACGCGCTGCGTGACGCCGGGATCCGCGCCGTCTACGCGCACGGCTGGCCGTGCACCGACGCACAGCGATGGATGTCGAACAGCACCGAGCCGCATCCGGCGGACCTGCGCCGCCTGCGTGAGCGGATTCCCGGCGACGACGGTCTGGTCACGCTGGCCATGGGCGCCCGGGGACCACGCAGCACGATTCCGGAGGTCACCACCGCCGATTTCGAACTGGCGCGCGAACTCGGGCTCCGGATCACCATGCACGTCTTGGGCGACAATGACGTCGATCAGCTGCACGGTGCCGGGCTGCTGGGCCCAGATCTCACACTCGTGCACGCCTCCCGGTGCCACGACGGGGAGCTCAAGCTGGCGGCCGACCACGGCGTCAGCGTTTCCCTCGCCCCGCAGATCGAGTTGACCATGCCCGGCCTCGGCCTGCCGACGATCGAAAGGCTGCTGGCCGCAGGGCTCGCACCGACCCTCAGCGTGGACAGCGAGACCGCCGCAGCGGCTGACATGTTCACGCAAATGCGGATGGCGGTGGCGGCGCACCGCGCCTGGCACGGCCGCGAACTGTCCACAAGGGATGTTTTGTGCTGGGCCACCGCGCACGGCGCTGCCGCCGTCGGCCTGTCGGACCGGATCGGCTCGCTGGTCGCAGGCAAGGCCGCCGATATCGTGCTGCTGCGGGCCGACGACGTGAACCTGGTGCCGCTGACCGCCCCGACCGAGGCGGTAGTGCTCGCCGCGCACGCCGGGAACGTCGACACGGTGCTGGTCGCTGGTCAGGTCGTCAAACGAGACGGCAGGTTGGTCGGCGACCTGGCGCGGGCTCGACGACTCGCGGCAGCCGCGAGCGTTCACCTCCGGTAGCGCGGGTACCGAAGGGTTCGCCCGGATTGCGCTGGCAGACAACCGAGTTCGGCCTCAGCGAACCGCCCCGACGCGGCCACGCATCAGCCTGGGGACGACAGCGCTAGGCTCGCGCCGTGACCGCTGTTTGGGATCCCGAGATGGTCGGCGTGCTGCGACTGCCTTCGGGTCGGCTGGTGCGCGGCCGGGGGCTCAGGCGCCCGCTCCCGGCCGGGCCCGAACCCGCGTTCGCGTTGTACCTGCTGGGGCGCGAGCCGTCCCCGGTCTCTTGGGAGGCTCGCTGGCTTCGCTGGCCGGACTTCTGGTTGCCGTCCGACCGGACTGCTGCCGGGGCTGCGCTGCGCGAGGCGTGGGCGCGTGCCGAAACCGAACGCGTGGAGATCGCCTGCGGTGGCGGGTACGGCCGAACCGGCACGGCGCTGGCCTGCCTCGCCGTGCTGGACGGGGTGCCCAACCACGAGGCGGTCGCCTACGTCCGGAAGCATTACGCGCCACGCGCCGTGGAGACGCCCTGGCAACGCCGCTTCGTCGCCCGCTTCCGGTAATCGCCCGACTCGTCTGCAAGATCAGCGCGGTCACCGCGCCAACCCGGTGAGCCGTCCCGGCCGCGGCACCAGCCGATCTCTGCCGAAGGGTGAGCTGCCCGACTGGCCCGGCAGCCCACCTCGACAGCGATCTCCTACAGCAGGGGTCTCCTACAGCAGGGCTTCGAGGACTTCGACCGCGCGCCGCAGGCCACCGGATTCGCGGATCTCCTGCCGCATCTCCTTCAGCCGCAGCAGAATCCGCTCATCCCTGGTGACCTTCTCCAATGCGGCGCGGAGTTGCTCCGGCGTGACCGTTTCGCCGTCCACCTGGGTACCCAGCCCCAGTTCCTCGATCCGGGCGGCGTTCAGGAACTGCTCGGCCGCCTGCGGCACCGCGATCATCGGCACCCCGTGGTAGAGGCCTTCCATCGTGCCGCCCATGCCCGCGTGCGTGATGAATGCGCTCGCCCGCGACAACACGCGCAACTGCGGAATCCACTGGTGCACCTCGAAATTCGGCGGAACGTCGCCGAGTTCCGCCGGATCGATCGAGCGCCCGACCGACATCACCACGTGCCAGTCCAGGTCGGCGAACGCACGCAGCGACTTGCGGTAGAACGCCAACCGGTCGTTGTAAGCCGAGCCGAGCGAGATCACCAGCACCGGACGGGAATCCGGTGGCTGCCAGTCCCCCTGGAACGCCCGCTCGGTCAACATCGGTCCGACGAAGGTGAACGAGTCGGCGGCCCGGTCACCGCTGTACTGAAACGTCCGCGGAATGGTCACGATGCCGCGCCGTGGCACCGCCACGTCCTGGAAGGTCAGCTCGACCCCCTGCTGGGCGAAGTACTCGTCGTACCGGGCCCGCACCGCGAGCTTCTCCGGAGTCAGCTCGATCTCGAAAGCCTCCTCGATCCCCGCCGCGTAGACGTGCGTCGGGGACAACTGGATGTGGGGCAGCTGCCACTTCTCGGCGAGCACGAGCCCCGGGAAGGCCGCGACGTCGTAGACGATGAGATCGGGCCGGTCCGCCGCGTACGCCCGTTCGAGCTGCGGCAGCACGGCCATGGTCTCCTCCAGGAACATCGTCTGAGCCGCGACCTCCTCTTCCGGCCACTCCTGCGTCGCTGCCGACGGTCCCGGCAGCAGGGAGGTGTAGCGGACCGGGATGGCACCGGCCTCCGCCACCTGCGCGGCGAAGTCGTCGGTCGTGGCGTAGGTGACGCGGTGCCCGCGGCGAACCAACTCGGTGACCAGCCCGAGTCCCGGGTTGATGTGCCCGTGCGCCGGGATGGACACGAACGCGATGTGCGCGGGCCGGGTGCGGTAGCTGTTCTGGGCCATTTCGGCCATGGTTCTACTCCTGATCAGAAACGCCCTCGGCGCAGCGAGGGACGCGGAAACAGTGTTCACTTGACTTGCCGCGCCTCAGCAGCCGTACCGAACCCGCGACGGCACCGAGCACGGAACACGGACCGCCGGGAAGCTGACGGCTGGTGCTCAGAACTCGAATTCGGGAGCGGGCAAATCCCAGAACGGGAATCTGGGTACGCATCGAGGCGCCACGAAACAGGCGGAGGAAGCCGCCTGCCGCTGCCGCGTTGGAAGCGGCCTGATCAGAAGTAGAACTGCACGTTGGCCATGCGGGAAGGCTAACGCACCCCGACGACGGATGTCGCGTCGTTTTCCCCTGGTGTGACCGGTCGCGCAGGAATCACGTTCGCCAGCGACGAACGCGGCGCCCGCTGGTCCGGTCCGGATCTGCCCTGGCCGAGGCGGGCGTGGAGCATCGCTGTTTATTTGTCAAAGAACCGAATTCTGTTCACCGGGGACACCACCCGGGGACACCATCGCCAACGTCGGCGAAGTGATGCTCGGCACGTTCAACAGGGATCGTGCGCGAGCGATCGAGTCGTTCCACCGCCTGGCCGAGCTCGACACCGAGGTGGCGTGCTTCGGCCACGGAGAACCGATCGGCAGCAAGGCCGGTGTCGAACTCCTCGCAGCGGCGGCAAAACTCAACGCGTAGTCCACAACAGTTCGGCAGGCACCGAAACAACACCTCCTTACGGTTTCGGCTCATGGAGACCATGGCGCCGAGCAACAACATCGACAATGGTCCGCGGTCGAGCGGTTGGCGCCACTGACCGGCCGTGATCCGGTGCCGGAGCACAAGCGCGGCACGTTTCGCTTCGAGCCGGACAAGTTCGGTGCCGCCGGACTGCGCCCCCAGCCCTCTGAACTGGTCCGCCCGCCCCGAGTCGCCGAATGCCCGGTTCAGCTGGAAGCTCGGGCGACACGCGTGCAAGCCGATGTCACCAACAGCTTCCGCATCATCGAGGCCCAGGTGCTGCGAGTTCATTGCGTTCCCCGGATCGTCGTGCCCGGTACCCAGCACATCGATCCAACGGCGTGGAGTCCGCTGATCTACAACTTCCGGCACTACTTCGGGCTCGGCCCCGAGCTGGGACACAGCTTCCGCTCCCAAACCGCACCAGCCACGGGAGCCAACGCCGGGATCTCCTGATCGCACAGCGGTGCTTCGGTGGGGCTCAGGCGGCGAACTCCGTCATCTCGGCGATCGCCTCCTCCACCATCCGCCTGGTGTGCCGCAGTTCCCGACTGTCCAATGTGGCCAGCAGGGCGTGCAGTTCACTCTCGATGACTGGTCGTGGGCGGCCCAGCTTGTCGAGGCTCTTCAACAAGCCCAACTCGGCCAGCGCCGCACCGCGCGGCTCGTTGATGGACCGGAACATCTTCCGCGCGTCCCGGTACGTGCGCGCGGCCTCGTCGTACCAGCACGCGCGGTACAGGACATTGCCGCGCATCTTGCGGTTGTAGGCCAGGGCGCTGGGCATGTCCATCCGGCGGCAGATCTGCTCGGCTCGCGACAGCAGTCGCAACGCCTCGTCGTGCTCCCCGCGCAACGACAAGACATCGGCCAGCCCTCGCAACGCCCAAGCCAGCCCGCGTTCGTCCCCGCCGTCCTCGGCGATCTCGGCGGCCTCCGCGAACCGCCGCCACGCCGAGCGCAGATCGCCGACATTGCGGTCCAGCTGAGCAAGCCCTTCCAGCGCCCACACCGTGTGCCTGCACTCGCCGCGCTGGCGGGCTTCGGCCAGCAGCTGCTCGTGCAGTTCACGCGCTTCCTCGTGGTCTCCGCGAATCCGCAGCGTTTCGGCGATTCCGGCCAGCGAGTAGCCGAAGGCGAGCTGATCGCCAGCCTGGCGGGCGAGGTCACGCCCGGAACGGAGCCAGCGCACCGCCGCGGTCAGCTGCCCGCGCTGCCGGGCCAGGGTGCCCCCGCTCCACAGCGCCCACGCCATCGCACCCCGCTCGCCCGCGCTGCGGGCCGCCCGGTAGCTCCCGCGCCACGCCATTTCGGCCTCGTCGAGCTTGCCGAGTCGCCGACATGCCTCCGCGACCGCCAACCGGGCCTGTGCCAACTCCAGTTCGGTGCCCTCCTGCACCGCGCGGAGCTCGCGCTCCCGCGCCGCCGCCAGCACGTCCTCGTACGCCGTGTTCACCGACATGTCCCGAAGCTGCCCCTGGTACTCCGGGGCGAACGCCTTGCCGTACATCTCAAGCCACCTTTCGCGCCGCGTTGGTGCCCAAGACGCACCAATTTCGGTGAATGGGTCAGGCCCTCCGCCGATCCCCTAAAGCGGAGGGCCTGACCTGTTCGGACCCCCGACGACGTCCAAGTTATGGCTCGGCAAGGGGTTGGCGGCTCAGCCGAAATGGCAGCTCAAATCGGCCGATCGGTCAGGAAGACAAGACTCGTTCCTCGTACTTTCGGCCGAGATCTACAGTGGTCCGGAACGATCCGAACGGCCCGGCCGTTCCTCGGGCGGCAACTGGCATGCTGGGGTCGCGCCGGGCAGCCGGAACCGGTTCGCCGCGACCAGCCGGTACGCCCACTCGGCCAGCAACCTCAGCACCGGGGCCGACATCAGCCATCCGAGCACCGGCCACGGCATCCGGCAATTCCTGAGCAGTTCCGCCACCGCGGCCGCGCCGCCGAACACCCGACCGGAGCGGGCGATCCACAGCACCTCGTGCCGGGCGCGGTCCTCGGTGGTCCGAAACGATGCCAGATCGGCTTCCTGCCACGCCAGGATGCGCATGCGCACCGGCAACCGCTCCGCCAACCGCACGCTGCGCGTGCAGAACCCGCAGTCACCGTCGTAGATCAGCACAGGCAGATCGGTCATGGTGGCCATCACCCCTTTCCGCCGGACCCGCCGATGACGGGTGCTCCCACCGGCAACGGTCGCAAACCCGACCGGCCACCGGCAAAGCAGGTGGCCGTCGGTGGCCGCCCAGCGGAAGGCCGATCGCGCCGCGGCGTTCGGGCCGATCGGCCGCCAGCTCAGTCCAGGTCGTCGTGCCGCATCAAAAGGCGGCCGGCCTCGGTCAGCGAGCCCGACAGCGACGGGTACACCGAGAACGTGTTCGCCAGGTTGTCCACGGTCACCTGGTTCTGCACGGCGAGCGCGATCGGCAGGATCAGCTCGCTGGCGTTCGGCGCCACCACGACACCACCGACCACCACGCCGGTCTGCGGGCGGCAGAAGACTTTGAGGAAGCCGCGTCGCAGGCCTTCCATCTTCGCCCGCGGGTTGGTGGCCAACTGCATCGTCACGGTCCGCGCGGGCACGTCGCCGCAGTCGATCGCCTGCTGGCTGATGCCGACGGTGGCGATCTCGGGGTGGGTGAAGACGTTGGCCGCCACGGTCTTCAGCTTGATCGGGGCGACACCTTCGCCGAGCGCGTGCCACATCGCGATGCGGCCCTGCATGCCCGCCACCGAGGCCAGCAGCAGCAGACCGGTGCAGTCACCGGCCGCGTAGACCCCCGGCACGCTGGTCCGCGACACCCGGTCGACCTGGATGTAGCCGTTGCGGTCGACCTCGATGCCCACCCGGTCCAGGCCGATGTCGGCGGTGTTGGGCACCGAACCAACGGTCATCAGGGCGTGGCTGGCCTCCACCTGGCGGCCGTCGGCCAGGTCGATCAGCACCCCGGTGTCGGTGCGCTGCACCTTCTCCGCCCGCGCGTGCTTGACCACCTCGGTGCCGCGCTCGGCGAACACCTCCTCCAGCACCGCCGCGGCGTCCGCGTCCTCGTGCGGCAGCACGCGGTCGCGGCTGGAGATCATGGTGACCTTCACGCCCATCTCGGTGTAGGCGGAGGCGAACTCCACGCCGGTGACGCCGGAGCCGATCACAGCCAGGTGTTCCGGCAGTTCGGACAGGTCGTAGAGCTGCCGCCAGGTCAGGATCCGATCCCCGTCGGGTTCGGCGCCCTTGAGGATCCGCGGCGTGGCACCGGTGGCGATCAGCACGACGTCCGCGGCCAACTCCTCGAAACCACCGTCGGCGAGATCGACCCCGACGTGGTGCACGGCCATGCCCTTGGTGGGGTTGGTGAACCGCGCTCGGCCCGGCAGGATCTTCACGCCCTCGCGGCGGACCCTGGACCGGATGTCGGCGGACTGCGCCAGCGCTAGGCCCTTGACCCGGCCGTGCACCACCGCGACGTCGACGTCGGAGTTCTCGGTCTTGGTGCGGATGCCGAGTTCCTGGGCATCGCGGAACGCGGACCGAGCACCCGCCGACGCGATGAAGGTCTTCGACGGCACGCAGTCGTAGAGCACGCATGCGCCGCCGAGTCCCTCCGGCTCGATCAAGCTGACGTCCGCCCCGTTCGAAGCGGCGACCAAGGCTGCTTCGTAGCCCGCAGGGCCGCCTCCCATGATCACGATGCGGGTCAATTCGCGCTCCTCCCCAGATCCGCCGCCTTGTGGGCGCCGAACTCACCGTACGCTGCGCGGAGTCCGGGCAATTCGGGTGGTACCAACGCCAGTCGACCTCGGCATCGGCGATCCGGATCCGCTCGGCGGCGAGCGTCATGCCTCCTCCGACGGCAGCGCCGCCTCGTCGGTCGCGGATCCGGCTTCGACATCGATCACGGCACCACCGCCGTGCCGTGACCAAGATCGTGGGCCGGGAATCCCTTGCCGTTGCCGCCGCCGTACCCACATTCGTGACGCGGTCCGCTCCGCCACTCGGGCTGTCGATCGCTACCCTGTTGGGCGTGCCTCTGTACGCCGCGTACGGGTCCAACATGGATCCGGCCCAGATGATGAAGCGCGCCCCGCATTCCCCGATGGCGGGAACGGGCTGGCTGGTGGACTGGCGGTTGACCTTCGGCGGGGAGGACTACGGCTGGGAAGGTGCCCTGGCCACCATCGTCGAGCAGCCCGGTTCCCAGGTTTTCACGGTGCTCTACGACGTCAGCCCGGAGGACGAGCGGCAGCTCGACAGCTGGGAAGGCGGCGAGCTGGGCATGCACAAGAAGCTCCGGCTGCGGGTGCAGACGTTGGACGGAGCGGTGCTGGCGTGGTTGTACGTGCTGGACGCCTACGAGGGCGGACTGCCGTCGGCGCGTTATCTCGGTGTGATGGCCGATGCTGCCGAGGCGGCCGGGGCACCTGAGGACTACGTCGAGAAGCTGCGCAAACGCCCGTGCCACAACGTCGGCCCCTGACTCGCGCGTGATATCTGGTTCGAACATCACGCTTGGCGTGTGATAATCACTTCGGTTGCACACGCGAGGTTGGGACAGTCCATGGCCGAGGCCGCCAACGCGCCGCTGAGTCGGCAGCAACGGCGCGAGCAGATCCGCCAAAAGGTGCTGGCCAGCGGTTTCGTTCACATCGATGGGCTCGCCACCGAGCACGGGGTCAGCGGCATGACGATCCACCGCGATCTGGACGTCCTCGAAAAGCAGGGGTGGCTGCGCAAGGTGCGCGGTGGCGCGACATCGACGCCGACCGCCCTCCTGGAGACCTCGGTGCGGGCCAGGATCGCCGATGCCGCCGAGGAGAAGGCAAACATCGCAAAGTACGCGGTGCGCTTCGTTTCCCCCGGCCAGGTCGTGGCGCTCGACGACAGCACCAGTGCGCTGGCCGTCGCCGAGCTGCTGGCCTCGCGGGGGCCGTTGACCGTCATGACCAACTTCCTGTCCGTGATCAACCTGCTCAGCGGCGAACCGGGCCTGCACCTGATCGGCCTCGGCGGCGACTACCAGGCCTCCTACGACGCGTTCCTCGGCCTGCACACCGCCAACATGGCTCGCACGATGCGCTCCGACGTGCTGTTCATGTCCACCACCGCGGTGGTCGGCGGGCACTGCCTGCACCGTTCGCAGGAGACGATCCAGGTCAAACGCGCGCTGATGGAGACCGCGGGCAAGCGGGTGCTGCTGCTGGACCACGCCAAGTTCGACCGGCGGGCGGTGCACGAACTGGCACCGCTGACCGAGTTCGACGTCGTCGTGGTCGATGCCGGGACCCCGAAGCCGCTGCGCGACGAGCTCCGGAATTCCGGTGTGGCGCTGGAAGTCGCCGAGTGCTGACGGTCAGTCCGTCCCGGGGTGCGTGCGGTAGATGCGGTTGAGGGCGTCGAGCGTGCGGGCGAGGTGTTCGCGGAGTTCGGCGGGCGCGAGGATTTCCGCGTCGGCACCGAGTTTGAGCAGCTCGGGAAGGGCTTGATCAACGGACTCGATGGGGATCGTGACCCGGATCCAGCCGTCGGGATCCGGGGATGCCGCGGTTTGCCGAGCCCGCTCGGCCACAGCCGTCTCCATCACGTGGGGAAGCCGGTCGAAGCCACTGGGGGACAGGCGGATCGTCGCTGTGCGCTGGTGGCGGCGCGCGTCGAAGTGCGCCAGGTAGCTCTGCCAGTAGTCGGCCAGGTCGAATCCGTCCGGCCGGTCGATCTGCTCGTCTAGGACGTGCAGGTCGATGATCCGGGAAACGCGGTACGCGCGGATCTGCTCGGCCGCTCCGGCTACCAGGTACCAGTGGCCCGCTTTTAGGACCAGCCCGTACGGCGCCACGGTCCGGGTCGTTTCGTGGGGTTGCGCCCAGCGCAGGTAGCGCATCCGCATGGCGCGGTTGCCCCACACCGCTTCCGCGACCGCGCTCAGGTGCGGCACATGATCAGCGTCGCGGTACCAAGCGGGGGCGTCCAGGTGGAACCGCTGCGCGATCCGTCCCGCTCGGTCGCGGAGTTCGTCGGGCAGGGCGGCCATGAGCTTGAGCTGCGCGGCGGTCACCACAGCGCCCAACCCGAGGTCGGCGGCGGCCGTGGGCAGGCTGGTGAGGAACAGCGATTCGGCCTCCTCGGCGGTCAACCCTGTCAACCTGGTGCGGAAACCGCCGAGCAGCCGATACCCGCCGCGGTGCCCTGGCTCGCCGTACAGCGGCACGCCAGCGGCGCTGAGGGACTCCACGTCCCGGTAGACGGTGCGCACGGACACTTCGAGCGCCTCGGCCAACTCCTGCGCCGTCATCTGCTGCCGGGTCTGCAGCAGCAACAGGATCGATACCAACCGGCTCGCGCGCATGGCCGCAAGTCTGCCGCGATCCACTGACGGAAGATGTCAGGCAACGAGCCTTAGCGTTCGGGCCATGAACATCGACATCGATCAGTTCGTCAACCGCTACGTCGCGGTGTGGAACGAGCCCGATCCGGTGGCCCGCCGCCGTGCCATCGGCGCACTGTGGGCCGCGGAGGGCGTTGAGCTCACCGAATCGGCGCGGCACCAGGGCCACGACGCGATCGAAGCCCGGATCACCCAGGCCCACGATGAACTCGTGCGTGCCGCGGGTTTCGCCTTTCGGCCCGGCGACGACGCGACCGGCCACCACGACACGGTCATCTTCACCACGCACATGGCCCCGGCCTCCGGCGGCGACATCGTCTGGTCCGGACGCGTTTTCGCGACCCTCGGCGAGGACGGGCTCATCCGGTCCGATTACCAGTTCACCGTGCAACCGCCTGCCGGGGACCGGAGCGCGGTCACCCGTGCTGTGGTGCGGGACTTCCTCCACCGGTTGGCCGAAGGTGATCCGGACCGGATCGCCGACCTGTTCGCCGAGCACGTCGACTGGCAGTTGGACTGGCCGACCGGCGGCCACCCGGCGGTGCCCTGGATCCGGCCCCGTTCGACCCGCGCCGATGTCGCCGACCACTTCCGCGCGATAGCCGCCAGCCACATTCCCGAACAGTCGGCCGGGTCGGCGTCCCGCATCCTCGTCGAGGGCGCGGACGCGGTCGTGCTCGGCGATATCCGCCAGACCGTGAAGGCCACCGGCAAGCCGTACACGGCACTGTGCGCGCTGCATCTCACCGTCGAAGCTGGCCTGATCACCCGTTACGCCGTCTACGAAGACAGCCTCACGGTCGCGGGGGCCCTCACCGGTTGATCGGTCGCGATTCGCGGCTCCTAGATCCAGCCCCGGGTGCGCAGCTCGGTCAGGAAGCGCTGGTAGCTGTCGTTCAGCTGGGACACCTCCGGGCGCGCCGGTTCGACGAGTTCGCCGCTCGGCACCATCGCGGCCGCGGCTGTGCTCAGGTCCGGGTGGATCGAGCCACTGGCTGCCAGCAGGGCGGCGCCCAGTGCCGTGCCCGCCCCCTGGACGCGCAGCACCGGCCGGTCCAGCACCGAGGCCCGGATTCGGCACCAGTCGACGCTGCGGGCCCCGCCTCCTGCGGTGCGCACCGGGCCATCAGCGGGCGCACCCAGCTGGGCCAGCCGTTCCAGCGCGAGTCGTTCGCAGAAGGCGACGCCTTCGAGGCGGGAGCGGTATTCGTCGATCCGGTCTTGGGGCTCGCCGAGCACGAACTGCGTGGCGTGCTCGGCGAGGAACGGGAACCGCTCCCCCTCGCCGCGCAGCGGGTAGTTGACCACGCTGGCGGGGCCCCGCTCGGTGGCCGCGGCGTCCAGCCGCGGCAGCTCTGCGGTGTCCACATCGGACAGTGCGGAACCGCCGATGTTGGCGGCACCGCCCGGCAGCCACATGCCGTCTGGATGCAGGTGGCTGTACACCGCGCCAGCCGGATCGTGCACGAGCCGCTTGGCGACTCCCTTCAGCACCAGCGTTGTTCCGAGGACGGTCACGAACTGTCCGACGTCGACGGCGCCGCACGCCAGCTGACCGGCGCAGCCATCGGTCATACCGGCGCGCACCTCGCAGCCGACCGGCAGACCGGTCTCCGCCGCGGCCGTGGCGCTGACCGCGCCCAGCACCGCGGTCGGTCGCACGACCTCCGGTAGCAGTCGATCCGGTACGCCGAGGGCGTCGAAGACCTCGGTCGCCCACTCGCCGTCCACCGCGTCGTAGCCGCTCTTGAGCGCATGGCTGGAGTCGGTGGCGACCGGGTGTCCGACGAGCTTCCAGGCGAGGAGATCCGGGGTGTGGCACACCAGCGCGGCGCCGTCCGGGAGGTGCCGCGCCAACCAACCGATCCGGGCCAGTCCGGAGCCCGCCGACGGCGTGATGCCGGTGCGCTGCCAGCGCGGCGCGCCCACCTGGACCGCGGTTCGCGCCTCGGCTTCGGCGCGCCGGTCGTCGTACATCAGCGCTGCGGCGAGCGGTTCACCGTTCGCGTCGACCACGACGACGGTGCCCGACGTCGCAGAGATCGCCAGTGATCCCACTTCGCTGCTGCGCGTCCCCAGGGCCGCTGTGCATTCGGCCAGGCAGTCCCGAACCGCTGGCCACCAAGCACTGGCGTCCTGTTCGGAGCGGCCACCCGTCGAGCGCACCGGTGGTGGCAGCGGCCGGGACGCCGCCGCCACCGGTGCTCCCGCCGGATCATGGATCTGCACCCGGACGTTCGCGGTCGCGACATCGACACCAGCGACGAGCCCGCTCATCGGCCAGCCTCCGAAACCTTCGCAAGCCGTTCGCTCATGCACCCTCCTGCAACTTCTCCAGCGCGGTGGGCAGCTCGGCCAGCGAGAACACCGAGACATCCGGCTCGGCGAGCTGCTCCGGCGTCGGTTCGGGCGGCGCTTCGCCGCGCAGCACCCACACCGTGCGCAGGCCGACGCGCCGGGCGCCGCGCACGTCGGTGTCGAGCCGGTTGCCGACGTGCACCGCGTTCGTCGGCCCGACGCCCGCTTCCCGCAGCGCGTGCTGGAAGATCCGCGGATCCGGCTTCTCCGCGCCGACCACCTCCGAGACCGCCCAGACGTCGATGTAGTCGGCCACGCCGTCCCGCCGCAGCGCGTCCACCACCACCGCCCGCTGGTTGGCCACGATCGCGAGTTTGTAGCGTCCGGCGAGCTGCCGCAGGGTCGGCAGCACGTCGGCGTGCAGCGCCGATGGTGGGTACTCCCAATAACGCTCGGCCCGCTCGGAGAGCCGTTGCCGGTCGTTCACGGTCAGGAACCGCTCGGCGATCGCGGTGCGCAGGGACCCGCCCTGGGCTTGGCGACGCTCGTCGTAGACCTGCTGGAATTCGGCCTCGTCGACGCTTCGGCCGTCTTCGGCGGCCAGCTCGCGGACGGCTCGCAGCAGCGCGTCGCGGTAGGCCGCGTCGTCGTAGATGGGGCCGCCGACATCGAGCAGCACGAGGTCGATCCGGTCGGCTCCCGAGTCGGAGCGGGATTGGGCGGGCACGTCGCGTCCTTCCGGTGGTGGTCCGCAACCGGGACCGTGATGTCACATCCCAGCTCAAACATAACAGCTATCTTGAAATTTTTAACACTCGATGCTGTGATATTGCTTGGTCGGATCGATCGCGCCGACCAGCCAGGCGGGATCAGGAGGGAACGCCCGTGATCACCATCGGCATCGACGCCGGGACCTCCGTGGTGAAGAGCGTCGGCTACGCGGCGGACGGCACCGAACTCGCCGTCGCCAGCCGCCCGACCCGGGTCGAGCACCCCCGGCCCGGTTGGGCCGAGCAGTACATGCTCGACGTGTGGTCGGCCGTCGCGGATACGGTCGCCGAACTGGTCAGCCGACTGGGCGCCGAGGTGTCCGCGTTGGCCATCACCGCGCAGGGCGACGGGTGCTGGCTCGTCGACACCGCCGGTCGCCCGACCGGTCCCGCACTGCTCTGGAACGACGCCCGAGCCTCGTCGATCGCCGCGAACTGGGCGGACTCCGGGCTGCTCGCCGACCTGTTCAAGATCAACGGTTCGGTCGGCTTCGCCGGGCTGCCGCACGCGCAGCTCAGCTGGCTCGCGGAACACGAACCAGCCCGAATCGACGCTGCCGCGAAGGTGCTGACCTGCGGCGGTTGGCTGTTCCACTGCTTGACCGGGCGCCTGGCCTGGGACGTCTCGGAGGCCTCGAACCCCTTCCTCGATGCGCGGACCGGTCAGTACTCCGACACGGTGCTCACCGAACTCGGCCTGGGCTGGGCAGGACGACTGCTGCCCGAAGCCGTCGACGGCGAGCAGCGGATCGCGCCGCTGCTCGCCCCGGCCGCCGAGCGGCTGGGCGTTCCGGAAGGCACCCCGGTGGTGTTGGGTTCCTACGACGTGATCTCCACGGCCATCGGCGCCGGGGTGACCGAGCCCGGCCAGGCGTGCACGATCCTCGGCACCACCATCTGCACCGAGGTGATCAGTGACAGCCCCAAGCTGCAGCGCACCCCGGTCGGGATGTCGCTGCGCACCCCGATGCCCGGCCGCTGGATGCTGGCCAGCGCGACGCTGGCGGGTACCGAGGTCGTCGAGTGGACCTGCCGGATGCTCGGACTGCCCAACCCGGAAGACCTCACCGAACTCGCCGAACAGGCCGAGCCGGGCAGCAACGGGCTGTTGATGCTGCCGTACCTCTCGCTCGGCGGGGAACGCGCGCCGTTCTACGACCCAGCCGCCCGGGGGAGCCTGCACGGGCTGAGCCTGGAGCACGGTCCGGCCGAGATCGCTCGGGCCTGCCTGGAGGGGCTGGCCATGGTGATCCGGGACTGCCTGCGGGCCAGCACCGCCCAGCCCAGCGAACTGCGGGTCACCGGCGGGGGTTCGGCGAACCCGCTGTGGCGGCAGGTGATCGCAGACGTGACGGGGCTGCCGGTCGTCCGCACCACCGACGAGCAGGCCGGTGCCAGGGGTGCGGCGGTGACCGCGCAGGCACTGCTGGCGGGCCGCGACATCAGCGAAGTGGCCCGCGAACTGGTCGCGACTTCGGATCCGCTGCCGCCCATCGAGGCCAATCGCGAGTACTACGACGACGCCTACGGGCGGTTCGTCAGGATTCGCGAGTCCGCCCAGAGCGCGGGCTGGTTCCAGCGGGCGAAGTGACGTTCGGAGGCTCATCGCGCACCTCCGACCAGCTCGCCGTCCCGCGGTTTCGACCAGGCCAGTTGCAGCAGCGCGGCGGCCTGCCGCGTGCCCCGGCGGTCTCGGCGGCGGGCGAGCCGCTCACCGACGAGCGCGCGGAACTGATCGGCGGTCTCGCCGAGCTGCGCGAGGGCCTGTTCCAGGCAGTCCAGGGCAGGTCGGTTCGGGCCGGTGCACAGCAGTTCGGTGATGGCGACGTCCAACGCCTGGGTGCGCAGGCCGTCCAGTTCGACGACATCGCATTCCCTGATCCACGCCTGGTGGATGGCGAGATCCGGCTGGGAACGCAGTTCGCGGTGGTAGGGAATCGTCACGTGCACGACGTCGTCGGCGGCGGAGTCGCAGCCGTGGATCGCCGCGGCGGTCGCGCCGGACAACACCGAGTACGGCCCGGCGCGCAGCAGCGCTGCCGCCGCGCGGGTCAGCGGATCATGGACGCGGGTGGCCGGGACGACAACCCCGAACCAGGGTTCGACCCACTGGTCCTCGGCCAGGCCCGCGGCGAGCTCGGCGCGACCGAGCAGCCGCTCGGCGTCGCCGCTCGTCATCGCGCCGTGCAGCGATGGGTGCGGCCAGCCGCTCGAATCGGCGTGTTGGGCGGCCACCGGCGGCGGCCCTTCCGGACAGATGATGTTCGCGGTCATGCCCTTATAGAGACGGCAACCCCGCGAACAGATACAGCCGCCGGTGGATACACCTCAATCGAGTGGAATCCAAACTGGGCGCCAGCCCGAGGCCGGTACGCCCACCCGCGGGCATACCGGACTCCTGGGCGCCTGACCAGCGGAGCACCCGCGACCGGCGGCTCAGCGCTGCAAGCTGGCCAGGGCGGTATGCACCATCGCGCGGATGCCGACGAACAGGGCCCGCTCGTCCAGCGAGAACGTCGGCTGGTGCAGGTCCTTGACCCGGCCCGCCCCGGAATGCACACCCAACCGCGCGAACGAACCCGGCACGTGCTCCAGGTACCAGCCGAAGTCCTCACCGCCGGAGGACTGCGTGGTGCTGGTCAGGGCCGCTTCGCCGACCCCGGCTGCGATCCCGGCCCGGAACAGTTCGGTGCTCGCCGCGTCGTTGACCACCGGCGGCACACCGCGCCGGTGTTGCAGGTCGAATCCGACACCGAGCGGCGACAGCAGGCTGTGCACCAGCTCGTGCACCAGCGGCTCCAGCTTCGCCCAGGTGCCGCGATCGCCGGTGCGCAGCGTCCCGGTGAGCACCCCGTCCTGCGGGATGGCGTTCGGCGCCTCGCCCGCGTGCACCGCGCCCCAGGTCAGCACCGTTCCGGTGCGCGGATCGACCCGGCGCGACAGCAGCGTCGGCAGGCCGGTGATGACGGTGCCCAATGCGTGCACCAGGTCAGCGGTCAGATGCGGGCGCGAGGTGTGCCCGCCGGGCGAGGTCAGCCGGAGTTCCAGCAGATCGCTGGCCGAGGTGATGGGCCCGACCCGAGTGCCGATCTGGCCGACCGGCAGCCGCGGGTCGCAGTGCAGCCCGAAGATCCGGTCCACGCCGTCGAGCACACCGGCCGCCAGCACGTCCAGGGCGCCGCCGGGCATCACTTCCTCGGCCGGTTGGAAGATCAGCCGCACCCGGCCGGGCAGGCTCGGCGCGGCGGCCAGCGCCAGCGCCGCGCCAAGCACGATCGTGGTGTGCGCGTCGTGCCCGCAGGCGTGCGCAACTCCGTCCACTGTGGACGCGTAGGGCAGCGCGGTGGTTTCGCTCAGCGGCAGTGCGTCTATGTCGGCCCGCAGCGCCACGGTGCGCTGGCCCGGCCGTCCGTCACCGTCGATGTCGCAGAACAGCCCGGTGCCCACCGGTAGGACGCGCGGCCGAAGACCGACTCTGGTCAGCCGCTCGGCGAGGAACGCGGTGGTCTCGTGTTCGGCGCGGGAGAGTTCTGGATACGCGTGGATGTGCCGTCGCCAGGCCACCACCCGATGCGCGTTCGCGTCCAACCAGGCATCCAACCAGGACGGTCCGCGACCGGCGCCGGGATCTGCCACCGCAGATTCCACACCGGACCCGATACTGGACCCCACGCTGGACATGGTGCTGCCGATGGGCGCGCTCGGCCCGTCCACACCTGCCGCGACGAGGGCGCCCTGGGCTACCGCGGAACGCTCTGCCGCATCCCAGTCCGCGTCTTCCACCGCCGAACCACCGTTCGAGGATTGGCTCGGATCCGAGCCACGAGAATCCACTACGGTCACGCCACGCCTCCAGCGTCTTGCGGGACATCCGCACCTGGTCGGTGGCATGAGCGGGAAGCGAAAACGTCACTCATGCGGCCTTCCCGGGGTGCAGAACTCTTCCGACGAACTCCGACCGGAACGGTCGCGCGCCGCCGCCAGCAGGCGATCGCGCTGCGCGCCGTCCAATGCGGCTGCGACTGCGGTCCAGGCCATCGCCACTGCCCCGTCGAGCACCGCGCGGTCCGCGGATGGGCTCGCGCAGGCAGCGGCGAACTCCGCCTGGTGGTTGACCGCGTCGCCGCAGTCCACCGCGATCATCGGATGGATCGCGGGCAGGACTTGGGTCACGTTGCCCATGTCGGTGCTGCCGATGACCCGGCCCAGCTCTTCGTCCCGGTCGAGCGGTTCACGCCCGAGCTCGGTGATCGCGCGGCGGTACACCTCCGACAGCCAGCCGTCGGGGTTCAGCTCCGCGTAGACCGGGGAGATCTGCACGACGTCGTGCTCACATCCGGTTGCCGTCGCACCCGCCTCGAAGCAGGCCCGGATTCGGTTCTCCAGGCGCTGCAGGGAGCGCGCTTCGGCAGCACGCAGGTTGTAGACCGCCGCAGTGTGCGCGGGGACGATGTTCGGCGCCGCGCCACCTGCGGTAACAATACCGTGCACCATCTGCCGGGGTTCCAGGTGCTGCCGCAACAGGCCGATGGCGACCTGCGCGACGGTCAGGGCGTCGGCGGCGTTGCGGCCCAGCTGCGGAGCCGAGGCGGCGTGCGCGGCACGCCCGGTGTAGCGGACTTCGAGGTCGGTGATCGCCAGCGAGGTCGGGCGGCAGATCTCTTCCGGACCCGGGTGCACCATCATCGCCAGCGCGACGTCGTCGAAGGCGCCGCGCCGCAGCATCAGCACCTTGCCGCCGCCGGTTTCCTCGGCCGGGGTGCCGATCAGCCGCACCGTGATGCCCACGTCCGCGGCGATCTCCGCCAGCGCGAGCGCGGCACCGACTCCGGCCGCGGCGATGACGTTGTGCCCGCAGGCGTGCCCGACCTCGGGCAGCGCGTCGTATTCCGCGCAGATCCCGACGACCAGTTCACCGGCACCCGATTCGGCGACGAGTGCCGTGTCGAGGCCGGCGACCGGTGTTCGGACCGTGAAACCGTGCCGGGCCAGCAATTCCGCGACCTTGGCTGCGCTGCGGTGTTCGGCGAACGACAGCTCCGGCTGGGCGTGGATGCTGCGGGAAAGCTCGACCAACTCCGGCTCGTGCCGCTGCACCGAGGCGCGGCACTGGGCGCGCGCTGCGGCGAAAAGGTTGTCCTCACGGGGCACGAACGGGGTGGCACTCATTTGCGCCCCATCCTGCATCATCGGCATCGGGGGCGCGTCGGGCGCTGCACGATCGGGAGTCCACCGGTCGACGCACTGCGACGAACGGGTGGTGTCCATTCAGCGGAACCGAAGAAATCGAGTTCCGCCGATGCGCATCGCACCTAATTCCGCAACCGAGGAATTGCCCGGGTCGACAAGCTCTGACGTGCTCTCCCTTTGCCCGCAGGCGGGCCAACACCATCGTCGAGAGCGTTCGCCGGACAAGGGTGTGGGCTGGCACCGGTCGGGGGGCTTCCCGGTGCCAGCCCACGTCTGTGAGGGCCTGCTGCCCCATCGCAGGTGCGCTGACGTCGTCATTCCTCCTGAGGAGGAGCGGTTCGCGCACGCAGTCAGTTGTGAAAATCCCACAGGTTCGGCGCTAGGTCTAGTCCATGGCGAGAATTGGCACCGAAATAATTTCGCAAAGAACCGACCATGCCGCCGGTTTTACTTGGGCTCCTACTTTTTGCGCTTGACAAAGAAGACCGGCTTCTTTCTCGCCTTGCGGGATAACAGGACCAAACCGATCAGCACCACTCCCGCGATGCCGATCGCGAAGCGTTGCCGCTCGTCGACCGGCGGCTGCGCGGGCGGGTTCGGGGTCGGTTGCTGCGCCACCACCGCGATCGAGGTGTCCGCTGTTCCGCTGGCCGCGGCTGGCGGCGTCAGCAGGAGGAATAACGCGATCGCAAGGCCTGCGAGCACGCGGCCGGTCCGCCACATGTTGGCTCCACACCTCTCTGCGCCGCGTCCGTCGACGACACTTCGGTGGTCACTCGTACCGGTCCATTTGATCATATTCGGCGCTGAGAGTGACCAGGAACTTCGAGTTCCGCCGGATCGGCCCAGTGCCGTCAGACCAGTGCAATCGGCCCAGTGCCAGAAGTCAGCCCAGTGCCAGAAGTCAGCCCAGTGCTAGAAGTCAGCGCACCAGCCTGTCCCGGTCGATGCGGTCACCGAGCTCATCGATCACCAACGTGTCCCGCGCGATGTTGTCCGTGCGGTACGCGGCGCGGCCGACGAGCTGCGCCAACACCGGCGCGGTGAGCATCTGGAACAGGCCCACCAGGATCAGCGCGCAGGCGTAGCCGAAGTCCAACCGCACCGCGGTGCCGATCAGGATCAAGATCAGCCCCAGGGTCTGCGGCTTGGTCGCCGCCTGCAACCGGGCGGCCACGTCCGGGAAGCTCAGCAACCCGATGGCCCCGAGCAGGCAGGACAGCGCGCCACCGAGCAGGCACACCGCGGAGAACAGGTCCAGCCAGCTCATCGGTACGGCTCCTTCTTCTCGATCAACCGCGCCGCGCTGACCGAACCGATGAAGGCCAGCAACGCGAACGCGGCCAGCAGCGCGATGTTCGACCCGTCGCCCTGCCAACCCATGCCGACGCAGGTCGCGGCGACCACCAGGGTGACGAACACGTCCACCGACACGATCCGGTCCAAGGTGCTGCGACCGCGCAGCAACCGGATGACCACCAGCAGGCCCGCCACGCACAGCAGACCGAAGGTCACCAGGAAAACCCAGGCCATGTTCACCCCTCCCGTCCGGTCACCAGCGCCACCTCGGCCGTCGACCCGACCGCCCGCACCACCCGCTTCTCCAGGGCCAGCACGTCGCGCCGCACCGATTCGGCGTCGTCGGGTCGCATGCCGAGCGCGTAGACGTAGCAGATCCGGTTGGCCCGGTCGATCTGCAGCACGAACTTGCCCGGCGCCAGCGACACCGCGTTGGCGACCATCGCGGTGAGGTGGTCGGAGTCGGTCCGCAGCGTCACCGCGACGATGCCCGACTTCGCGTTCGGCCCGTGCCGCACCGCCTGCCAGGACACCCGCAGGGTGGAGATCACCAAGTCCCAGGCCAGGTAGCCGATCAGCAACGCGAACCGCAGCGGTCGCACCACGATGCCGGTGTTGATCGTCGGGAGCGGGAACAAGGTGGTCACCAGCAGCGCCACCAACAGGCCGAACAGCAGCGTGCCGAGGTCGAAGCGGCCCCACAGCATCACCCACACCAGGGTCAGCCAGGCCACCAGCGGCAGTCGTCGCAGCAACCGACGACGTCGGCCCATCTCATTCACCGGCGGCACCTCCCAACACCGCGCTGCGGTAGGTCTCGCCGTGCATCAGGTCGCTGGCCGCCCGGCCGCTGACGGCGGCCAGCGGACCGGCGACCACCGCGATCACCACGCTCGCGGCCACCAGCACCCCGGTCGCGGCGACCATCGGTCGACTCGACGTGGCGGTGCCGACGACCAGTTCGTCGGTCGGATCCGGGTCCGGTTCCGGAACCTTGACCTGGCCCCAGAACGCTCGGGTCCACACCCGCGCCATCGCGTACAGGGTCAGCAGGCTGGTCAGCACCGCCCCACCGGTCACCGCGTAGGCGGTCCAGGTGTCCGCGCCGACACCGGCCTGCAGCAGCGCCAGCTTGGCGACGAAGCCGGAGAACGGCGGCACTCCGGCCAGGCTCAGCGCGGGCAGCGCGAACAGCACCGCGATCAGCGGCGCGGCCTTGGCCAACCCGCCCATCCGCGTCAGCGCGACCGTGCCGGTGTGCCGCGTGATCAACCCGCTGACCAGGAACAGCGTGGCCTGCACGGTGATGTGGTGCACCACGTAGAGGATCACCCCGGTCAGCCCGGCCACGTCGTAGACGCCGAGGCCGAAGAGCATGTACCCGATGTGGCTGACCAGCAGGAACGACAGCAGCCGGTTCAGGTCGTTCTGGGCCAGCGCGCCCAGCGCGCCGACGATCATGGTGATCAGCGCGATGCCCAGCATCAACCGCCAGCTCTCGGAGTGGCTGAACACCAGTGTCTGGGTGCGGATCAGCGCGTAGATGCCGACCTTGGTCAGCAGTCCGGCGAACACCGCGGTCACCGGCGCGGGCGCGGTCGGGTAGCTGTCCGGGAGCCAGAAGTGCAGCGGCACCATCGCGGCCTTCACCCCGAACACGATCACCACCAGCAGCGCCAGCGCGATCTGCAGCCCGTCCGGCAGTTGGTGCACCTTCTCGCCGAGGTCGGCCAGGTTGACCGTGCCGGTGGAGGCGTACACCAGCGCGATCATCGTGATGAACAGCAGCGAGGAGGCCAGGCTGACGATCGTGTAGGTCATGCCCGCGTGCACCCGGGTGGCCGTGGTGCGCCGCGTGATCAGCACGTACGACGAGCTCAGCATGATCTCGAAGGCGACGAACAGGTTGAACAGGTCGCCGGTGAGGTAGGCCAGCGAGACGCCCGCGCACAGCATCAGGTACATCGGGTGGAACGTGGTGCTGGAGCGTTCCCGGCCGTAGTCGGTGATGCGCTGGCCGATCGAGTAGATCAGCACCGCGAAGGTCACCACCGAGGAAACCACCAGCAGCAGCGCGGAAAGCCGGTCGGCGACCAGGGTGATGCCGAACGGCGCGGGCCAGCCGCCCATCTGCAGCACCACCGGGCCGTCGCGGTCCGCGACGTAGAGCAGCACCGCCGCATCGGCGATGATCGCGCCGAGCACGATGAGCCCGAGGACGCGCTGCAGGTCGGCGAACCGCCCCAGCGCCAACGACAATCCGGCGGCGGTCAGCGGCAGCAGCACGGGCAGGGCCACCAAGACCGTCACGACGTGGCCTCCTTCGCCAGTTCCTCGGTGCTGTCCTCTTCGGACTCGGCAAGTCGGCGTTCCAGCCGTTGGATGCGCCGGTCCTCCACGTCGTCGCGGACCTCGTCGTGGCCGAGCAGCGTCCACGACCGGTACGCCAGCGCCAGCAGGAAGGTGGTCAGGGCGAAGGTGATGACGATCGCGGTGAGCGCCATGGCCTGCGGCAGCGGGTCGACCATCTCGCCCGGCGAGGTGGTGCCGATCATCGCGGCCCGACCGGGCGGGCCTCCGGCGGTCTGCAGCAGCAGGTTCGAGCCGTGCCCGAGGATCACGATGCCCAGCAGGATCCGCATCAACGAGCGCTGCATCAGCAGGTAGAAGCCGACCGAGTACAGCACGGCGAGCACGATCGCCATCGTCAGGTTGATGGTCATCGCTGCCCCCTGGCCGCTGCGGCGGCGTCGGCTTCGACGCCCGAGCCGAGGGTGCGCAGCAGGTCGAGCACCACGCCCACGATCAGCAGGTACACCCCGCTGTCCAGCAACACGCTCGTGACGAACTTGATCTCGCCGAGCGGTGGCACGGTGAGCTTGTAGATCGCGGTCTCCAGGAGTTGGCCGCCGAAGAGCAGCGGCACGAACGCCGAACCCGTCGCGATGATCAGGCCCAGTCCGATGAGCACCGGCGGGCGCATGGACACGATCGCGCTGTCGTCCATCCGGCCACCGGCCAGGTAGCGCAGCACGAACGCCTGCCCGGCCACCAGACCACCGCTGAAGCCGCCACCGGCCCGGTCGTGACCGGCGAACAGCAGGTAGATGGACAGCACCAGCACGGTCGGGAACACGATCCGGGCGGCCAGTTCCAGCAGCACGGAGCGCGGCATGCCGCCCCGGCGGAACCCGGACAGCAGCCAGCGCTCGGTCGGGGCGTCCCAGGTGGTCCAGGACGGCCGGGGTTGGGTCGGCGGGGTCATTCGCGCACCTCCTCCTGCTGCTTGGTCAACGCCTTGACGCGTATCGGCGGTGTCACCCGGGTGCTGCGCCTCCGGCGTTCGTGCCGGGCGGCCAAGATCAGACTGGCGACACCGGTCGCCGCGACGGCGAGCACCGCGATCTCGCCGACGGTGTCGAAGGCGCGGAAGTCGACGATGATCGCGTTGACCACATTGGTCGCTCCGGCGCCCTGTTCGGCGTTGGCGATGAATTCCGCGCTCGCCTCCGACGGCGCCTGCCGGGCGGCGCTGAAGATGACCGCGGCCAGCGCGATGAACACCCCGGCCGCACCGGCGATGATCGCCTTGGGCACCCGCAGCGCCTTCGCGGTGTCGGTCTGGTTGAAGCGCACCGGAAGTCGGCGCAGCACGAGCACGAACGCCACCAGCGTCAACGTCTCGACCAGGAACTGCGCCAGCGCCAGGTCGGGCCCACCGTCCAAGATGAACAGACCGCCGATGCCGTAGCCGACGACACCGACCAGCAGCACCGCGGTCAGCCGCCGCCGCGCGCGCAGCACCGCGATCGCCGCGACCACCACCACGATGCCCAGCGGGATCTGCAACAGGTTGTCGTAGGCGCGCACGTCCGCGGGCACGCTGGCCCGCATCACCAGCGCCGAACCGGGGATCAGCAGCACGGTCAGCAGGATGATGCCGAGGTAGGTCGGCAGCGATCCCACCTGCAGGCGACCGGTGACACCGACCGCGACCCGCTCCAGCAGCGCCATGATCCGCTCGTAACCGCGCTGGGCGTCGAGCAACCGCGGCAGCCGGTGCCACAGCGCGGTCACGCGCGCTCGGCCCAGGTGCAGCGCGACACCACCGGCCACCGCGATCGCCGACAGCAGCAGCGGCAGCGTCCAGCCATGCCAGAGTTCCAGGTGGTAGGGGTCGCGACCGACCGGGAAGGCGCTCGCGTAGGCGCTCGCGAGCTCATCGGCGATCGGGTAGCCGACGCCCAGCACGATGCCCACGATCGCGGGCAGCGCGGTCGGCACCAGCGCCTCGACACCGGCTGGTTTCGCCCTGGTCGCGGCCAAATCGGGTTTGTCCGCGAAGGCGCCCCACAGCACCCGCAGGCTGTAGGCGACGGTCAGCATCGAGCCGACCACCAGCACCGCGTCGACCAGCAGACCGGACTGCTGGGCGTCCAGGAACGCGCTGAACGCAGCCTCCTTGCCGAGGAAGCCGAGCATCGGCGGCAACCCGGCCATCGACGCCGCGCCCGCGACGGCGATCACCGCCAACCAAGGCATCCGGCGGCCCAACCCGGAAAGCTCGCGGATGTCACGGGTGCCCGTCTGGTGGTCGATGATGCCGACGACCAGGAACAGCGTCGCCTTGAACATGCCGTGTGCCAACAACATCGTGGCTCCGGCGACCGCGGCGGTGTACGTGCCGGTGCCGAAGAGCACCATCAGGAAGCCGAGTTGGCTGACCGTGCCATAGGCGAGCAGCTTCTTCAGATCGAATTCGTGCAGTGCCCGCCAGCCGCCGAGCAGCATGGTCGCCAGGCCGAACAGCACGGCGGGCAGCCACCACTGCGGCACCCCCGGGAACACCGGCCCCAGCCGAGCCACCAGGAACACACCGGCCTTGACCATCGACGCGGCGTGCAGGTAGGCGCTGATCGGGGTCGGCGCCACCATCGCAGCCGGGAGCCAGTTGTGGAACGGCAGCTGGGCGGATTTGGTGAACGCGCCGATGAGGATCAACACCGCGGCCACCGCCACCGGTGCGCCGCCGGGCGGGTTCGCGATCAGTTCGGAGATCCGGTAGGTGCCCGCGGACTCGCCGAGCACCACGAAACCCAGCAGCATCACCAGGCCGCCCAGGCTGGTGATCATCAGCGCCTGCAGCGCGGACCGCCGCGACTCGCGGCTGATCCCGGCCTGCCCGACGAGCAGGAACGAGCAGATCGTGGTCAGTTCCCAGAAGACGTAGACGGTGATCAGATCGTCGGCGAGGACCAGCCCCAGCATCGCGCCCGCGAAGGCCAGCAGCAGCGGCGCGGAGCGCCTCGCGGCACCGCTGCCGCGGCTGAAGTAGGCGTCGGAGTAGATCAGCACCAGCGCACCGATGCCCGCCACCAGCACGGTCATCAGCAGCGCGAGCGGGTCGAGCCGGAAGCTGAACTCCAGTCCGAGCAGCGGCGCCCACGCCACCGTTTCGCTGATCACCTGCCCGGCCAGCACGGGCCGGGCCTGCGCCAGCACCCAGGCCAGCGCCGCGGCGGGGGGAACCGCCGCGGTCAGGAAGGCCGCGCGGGTGCTGCGCCGGGCGAGGAACGGCAGTACGAGAGCCACCAGCAGGTGCACGATGACGAACGCGAACAAAGGCACCTCCTCGACGCCGACTGGCCGTGGTCACGCGGACCCGCCGACACCCGAACACCGGGATTGTTCGCCGCCGCCACGGCGGGCGCACCGCTACCGGCGAAGTGCCGCCGCGCTGCCACCGCTGCGAATATCGGCTTGAGGAAGGCTCGGGCCACCGATGTCCAGCGAGGTCCGATCGGCGCCCAACTTATCCGAAACGCACCACTCGCGGCCAATCCAGCGCTGATCGCGTATTGGCCGCTCGGAGGCCGTTTTTCGTTGCGACGAAATGACCTTGGCCGCACCGCGAGCCGCGGATCCGCAACTGTCCGGGTGGGATAGTTCACTTCTGGTAACGCCGTCTGCGGGCACCTCGGGTGCGCGATTCGGCGGTATCGGCAATCGTCCCAGCTGGGCAACGATCCTGTTCGGTTCAACCTCGCGAGGCGGACCGACCATGGAAAATATGGCTGTGCCCACGGATAGCAACGACACCCTCGCGGGCGCCGGTCGGCTGATCGGCGACCGGTACCGCCTGGAACGCGAGCTCGGCGGCGGTGCGATGGGCACCGTGTGGTCCGGCATCGACGAGCTCCTGCGACGACCGGTGGCGGTCAAGGAGGTCAAGCTGCCGCCTGGCATGCCGGAGGAGGAGGCCGCCGAGATGCGCGAGCGCGCGCTCCGGGAGGCCCGCGCCATCGCCGTCCTGTCGCACCCCAACGTCGTGACGCTCTACGACGTGGCGCGGGAAGCCGGCGAACCGTTCGTGGTGATGGAACTGGTGCCGTCGCAGAGCCTCGCCACGATCCTCGGCGAGCACGGCGCGCTCGACGACCACCAGTTGGCGATGATCGCCGACGGCGTCGCCGCCGGGCTGGAGGCTGCGCACCGGGCCGGCATCGTGCACCGCGACGTCAAGCCCGGCAACGTGCTGATCGGCGACGACGGCCGGATCAAGGTCAGCGACTTCGGCATCTCCCGCAACATCGCCGAGCACACCATCACCAGCACCGGCATCCTGCTCGGCACCCCGGCGTTCATCGCGCCGGAGGTTGCCGGGGGTGAAGCGGTCACCTCCGCCGCGGACCTGTGGGGGCTGGGCGCGACGATCTTCGCCGCGGCCGAGGGGCGCCCGCCCTACGACGTGGCCGACGATCCGCTGGCCACCGTCACCGAGGTGGTGCGCGGTCCCGTGCCGGTGGTCACCCGGCCCGGCCCGATCGGCGAGATCATCAGGGGCCTGATGGTCAAGGATCCGACGCAGCGGATGACGCTGACCGACGTGCGCCGCCGGATCCAGCACCTGCTGCCCGAGCCCGGTGCCCGCCCGTTCTCGATGTTGCTGGACCCGGATGCGCCGACGGTGAAGGTGCGCAAGCGCGATGCGCTGCCACCCGTCCAGCAGCCCGGGTACGAGTTGGCTTCGACGCCGCTGGCCCGTGATCCCGGCCTGCCGCCGTTCGTGTTGCGGGAGGCGCCGCAACCGCGCCGCCGGTCGCCGTGGGCGGTGCTCGCGCTGGGGGTCGCCGCGGTCGTGCTCTTCGCCGCCACGCTGGTCGGCGGTTTCGCCGCGACCCGGCTGATCGCCGGTAAGTCGCTGCTGCCGGAGCCGCCGAGGTCGACCACCGAGACCGGCGAGCAACCGCACCTGGTCGAGCTCAAGGACAACGCGAAGCACACCTCCGCACCCGACGGCGGCAACTTCAGCATCCTGGCGCCCAACGATGCCGGTTGGCGGCTGTTCCACAGCGAACGCACCGACATCGCCAACAGTTCGGTGGTGTCGTTCGTGTCGCCGGACGGTGCGACGGAGATCGCGGTGCAGCGCTACGGCGAGTTCTTCCGCGAGGGCCACCAGCTGGCGGACTACGAGGCCGCACTGCCCGGGTTCGCCGCTGGCGGCAAGGGCGATGTCCAGGTGACTCCCAGCTTCACCGACGGCGCCAACCGGCGGATGAAGTACACGACCATCGAGTTCAACCTGACCGGGAAAGCCGGTCCGCCGCGGCGGCGCAGCACCACGGCGGAGCTGATCAGGCGCGGTGACGACCTGTGGATCGTGCGCGTCACGGTGCCGATCGACGAGGCGGCGAGCAGCGATGAGCTCCTCGACCCGGTGCAGCGGAGTCTGAAAACCGGCTTGTGAGCGATCAGCGGGCGCGCAGTCCGTCGAACACGATCCGCAGCGTCCGGCTGATCACCTGCTCGTCCAGGTCGGCTTCCGCCGCGGCGCGGGAAGTGCCGATCAGCAGCGCGTAGACCTCGGGCAGGTCGACGTCCCGCCGGACCGCCTCGGCGGCTTGCGCCCGCGCCAGGAGTTGACCGAAGGCCGACCGCAGCTCCTGGTGCGCGGCGTGGGCGGCGGTTCGCACGTTCACGCCGCCGTCCGCCAGGGCACCGGCGATGGCGATCTTCGCCGGTGCATCGCGCACCATCAGCGTGAAGAAGTCGAAGAACGCCTGACCTGGATCACGCGCGTCGAGCCGCTGCGCGGCGCGGTCGCGCAACCGCGTCAACCGCCCCACGAGAACCGCTTCCAGCAGCGCTTCTTTGGTCGGGAAGTGCCGGAACACGGTACCGATGCCGACCCCGGCGCGGCGGGCGATCTCCTCGGTGGACGCGGCCTGCCCCGCTTCACCGAAGACCGCGTCGGCGACGTCGAGGATGCGCTCCCGGTTGCGGCGCGCGTCGGCGCGCAGCGGACGGTCCGGTGCTGGCTGCGGTGTGGTCACGGCTCCCCGCTCGGTTGACAACCGGAGTGACGACTCCATATATTCGGAGTTGTCACTCCGATTAGGTTCCCAGTGCTCCACCAAGCGTGCAGGAGACAGCCGTGCCAAACGCCCCCACCCCGACCGAAGTGTTCGAAGAACTCCTGCACGGCGTGATCAACCGGCAGGTCGAGAACCTGCCGAACCTCTACGCGGCGGACGCCGTGGTGCAGCACCCGATGAGCCCGCGCGGCGGTCCGACGTTGCGCGGTCGGGAGCAGCTGGCGGCGCACTTCCGCGCTGGCCTGACCCGAACCTCACCGGACATCCAGGCCCGCGACGTCGTGGTGCACCAGACCACCGACCCCGAGGTGATCGTCGCCGAGTTCGAGTACCACGGCACCGCGCACGACGGGGCCGCGTTCGCCGTGCCCTGCGTGTTCGTGCTGCGGGTGCGCGACGGTCAGATCGTCGCCTCGCGCGACTACGTCGACCACCTCGCCTTCGCCAGGGCCCGGGGCGACGTCGACGCGCTCCTGCGCGGCTGAATCAGCGCTGGGCGGCTCGGCACGGACTAAGCTGCCCGGCCGTGACGCCTACCACTACTTCCGACCCCTCCGCCGCCGCGAACGCGGCAGCCGCCAAGCTCGCCGAGGTCACCGGCACCCCGCGCCACGACCTGGCCGTGGTGCTCGGTTCCGGTTGGCAGCCCGCCGCCGAGGAAATCGGCCGACCGACCACCGAGCTGAGCATGTCCGACCTGCCTGGCTTCGCCGCACCGGGCGCGCTCGGGCACAGCGGCAAGATCTGGTCCGTGCCGGTGGGCGACAAGCAGGTGCTGGTCATGCTCGGGCGGACGCACCTGTACGAGGGCAAGGGCATCGAGCCGGTGGCGCACGGCGTGCGGACCGCCGTCGCCGCCGGGTGCCGCACGGTGGTGCTCACCAACGCCGCCGGTGGGTTGCGGGCAGGCATGCAGGTCGGCCAGCCGGTGCTGATCAGCGACCACGTCAACATGACCGCGCGCTCACCGCTGGTCGGCGCGAACTTCGTGGACCTCACCGACCTGTACTCGCCACGGCTGCGGGAACTGGCCCGGGGCATCGATTCGTCGCTGGAGGAAGGTGTCTACGCGGGGCTGCCCGGTCCGCACTTCGAGACCCCGGCGGAGATCCGGATGCTGCGCGGACTCGGCGTCGATCTGGTCGGGATGTCGACGGTGCTGGAGGCCATCGCGGCCCGCGCCGAAGGTGCCGAGGTGTTCGGGCTGTCGCTGGTGACGAACTTGGCCGCCGGGTTGAGCGGACAACCGTTGAACCACCAGGAAGTGCTGGACGCCGGTCGCGCTTCGGCCAGCCGGATGGGCAAACTGCTGCGGTCCCTGGTGGAGGCGGCGTGAGTGACAATTTCTCCGCCGCTCGCGACGCCGCGCCCGGGTGCGGGTGTCCCGCAAGACACCGGGTGCGGGTGTCCCGCAAGAAACCGGGTGCCGGTGTCCCGCAAGGCACGGGGGGCGGCGTGAGTGGATTTGGTCGCTGTGGCAGCCAATTCCGCTCGCCGTGCGGCAGGAGGCGGCATGGCCTTGGATGATCGGTTGCGCGCAGCCACCCGGCAGTGGATCGCCGATGACATCGACCCGCGAACCCAGGCCGAGCTGCGGCAACTGCTCGACGCCGACGACCCGGCGCTGGCCGACCAGATGTCCGGCATGCCGCGGTTCGGCACCGCGGGTCTGCGCGCCCCGGTGGGCGCGGGGGCGAACGGGATGAACCGCGCGGTGGTCGTGCGCACCACCGCTGGTGTGGCGGCTTGGCTGATCGAGCACGGTCACGGCGGCGGTGTCGTGGTGGTCGGCCGCGATGCGCGGCACGGCTCGGAGGTTTTCGCCGCCGACGCCGCCGGAGTGCTGGTGGCAGCCGGTTTCGACGTGCGGATGCTGCCCGAGCCGCTGCCGACGCCGGTGCTCGCGCACGCCGCCCGCGCGCTGCGGGCGGTCGCCGGTATCCAGATCACCGCTTCGCACAACCCAGCGCAGGACAACGGCTACAAGCTGTACCTGCGGGGCGGCATTCAGCTGGTGAGCCCGGCCGACACCGAGATCGAGGCGGCGATCGCCGCGACACCGGCGGCGAATTCGGTGCCACGCGAGGAAGGCTGGTCGACCTACGAGTCCGCGCTGGAGGACTACCTGGCGCGCGTTGTCACCCTGCCTCGTGGCGACGCGCGCTCGCTGCGGATCGCGGCGACCGCGCTGCACGGTGTCGGGGCGCAAACGCTGCTGCACGCACTGCACCGCGCGGGTTTCGCCGACGTGCACCTCGTTTCCTCCCAAGCCAAACCGGATCCGGATTTCCCCACCGTCGGCTTCCCGAACCCGGAGGAGCCGGGCACGACCGACGCGCTGCTGGAACTGGCCGCCGAGATCGACGCGGATCTGGCCATCGCGTTGGACCCGGACGCCGACCGGTGCGCGCTCGGTGTGCCCGAGCACGGCAGCTGGCGGATGCTGCGCGGCGACGAGACCGGCGTGCTGCTCGCCCAGCACGTCCTGTCCACCCTGGATCGGTCCGCCACACCGGATCCGCTGGTGGCGACGACGATCGTGTCGGCCACCATGCTGCGTTCGATCGCCGCCGAGTTCGGGGTCCGCTACGCCGAGACGCTGACCGGTTTCAAGTGGCTGGTGCGCGCCGGGGACGGTGCCGGGACCGGCTTGGTCTACGCCTACGAGGAGGCGCTCGGGCACTGCGTCGACCCGGATCGGGTGCGCGACAAGGACGGCATTTCCGCCGCCGTGCTGAGCAGCGATCTGGCCGCCACCGCGAAGGCGGCCGGACGCGGCCTGCCGGAACTGCTCGACGAACTGTCCACCGTGCACGGCCTGCACCGGACCGGCCAGGTCTCGGTGCGCGTCACGGATCTGAGCGCGATCCCGCGGATCATGAGCCGACTGCGCGAGCAGCCGCCCGCCCAGTTGGCTGGGACCACTGTGGACATTGCGGATCTGCTGCCGGATACCGATGCGCTGGTGATCACCGGAGCGGGTGGGCTGCGGGTCGTCATCCGCCCGTCCGGGACCGAACCCAAGCTCAAGTGCTACCTGCAGGTCGTGGAGCAGGTGGGCGATCTCTCGCTGGCGGCGGTGAAGCGGCGGGCCGCGGATCGGCTGGCCGCGCTGGAGCGGTCGGTTTCCGAACTCGTGCGAGGGGACTGACGATGCCGCGGCTGCTGATCGTGCACCACACCCCGTCGCCGGGCATGCAGGCGATGTTCGAGCAGGTCGTCGCGGGCGCGACGACCGACGAGATCGAGGGCGTCGAAGTGGTGCGGCGAGCGGCGTTGAGCGCCACGGCCACCGATGTCCTCGAAGCCGATGGCTACCTCCTGGGCACCCCGGCGAACCTCGGCTACATCAGCGGCGCGCTCAAGCACTTCTTCGACACCATCTACTACCCGTGCCTGGATTCGACCGCCGGTCGGCCGTACGGCTGCTACGTGCACGGCAACGAGGGCGTGGAGGGCGCGGTGCGGGCGATCCGGGCGATCACGACCGGCCTGTCGTGGCAGCTCGTCGCCGAACCGGTCACCGTGCTCGGCCAGCCGGACAAGGACGCACTGGAGGCCTGCTGGGAGCTCGGCGCCACCGTCGCGGCCGGACTGATGCCCTGACCGCCTCATTCCCGCTGGTCAAGTGCGGTGATCATGGCTCGGTTCCAGCGCGTGCCGAAGCGCTCGCGGCGCGCACGCCAAAACGGCGAACCCCAGTTGATCTTGATCGGGGCCGCCGGAGTAACCTGATCGTGTCGTCGGGGCGCGCCCCTTGACGACACGGGGTGCCCTGGACAAAGCCCGCCTTCCCTCATCAACGTGCGATGTCCAGGGCGCCTTGCACTTGTTGCGCATAGCGTAATCGGCCCGCTCCCACCAGCCGCCGCGACAGGGCAATTAACAACAACTGTGCAGGCCCTCCGGCAGCATTTGACAGGCCGGAGGGGTTACCCTGCGACAGTGAGTGAGGAAGCGATCCGACTCGAACTCGACGAATCCGGCCTATCCGTGGATCTCCCACAACCCTCCGGTCCGCACGATCAGGTTCAGGGCGTGCCGTACCGACCTGTCGAGTTCCGCGACGACGACCTGCCGACCGCCTTGGAGCGGTCCGCCCAATGGCTCCGCGAAGCCCAGCGCTGGCTGGGTGAACCCATCGATGTCATCGCAGTCCACCTGGACTATGACGACCGCGAAGGCGCCCCCTACTACGACGTGAAGTTGCTCTGCAACGAAGAAGATCTAGCGGGCGCACCTATTGCCTTGCGGAGACTCCAACAAAGCGGCGCCGTCGGCTGAGGACTGAGCCACCAGGACGATGACCTGAAACAACCCTGGCAGACCGTAGATCCGAACGATTTGAACGCGGTGGCCCGTCCGAACGCCGGACGGGCCACTGTCGCGCTGGCGCTTCAGAACCTGGTCCGGCGACCTTTCCAACTCGTCGCACCGCGCATCGCGCGGCCCGCGCCGTCGAGCAGGAGCACCCCGAACAACGTGCCGCTGACCGGCGCCAACGGCGCCAACCACGGGTTCGCGCGCATGAACTTCGCCGTTCGGGCGTGCGCCGCGCTCTGCGCCGACCAGCCGAGGAGTCCGACCGCGGTCAGCACCGGGCGGCGCTGGCGCCAGCCGACCGCGACCGCGATCGGCGCGGCCACCGACATCGCGATCTGTCCGAGTCCGATCCCGGTCAGCAGCGGTACCGAGCCTCGGGTACCGGCCACGAAGCTCTTCCGGAACGACGCCCAGCCCTGGCGGAACGGATCCATGCCGCTGGTCGAGATGTGGTCGAGCCCGTCCACGGTGCGGGTGCTGCCGCCGTGGTCCCGCACCGCGGTGGCGATCGCCACGTCTTCGTTGCGCCGCGCGGCGAAGGCGGCCCAGCCACCGACCTTGTCGTAGTGCGAACGGCGCAGCAGGATGCAGTGGCCGATCGCGAAGGCCTTGCGCCCACGACCGTCCGGCGCGGCGTTCTCCCCGATCAGCTGCAGCCCCGGCGGCATCAGCAGCGGCCAGGACGCGGAGCGCCGGGGCGGTGGGCCGCCGGGCGTCGAGACCAGGTCCGCGTCGACTGCTTCCGCGGTGGCCAGCAGCCTGCTGAGCAGGTCGGGAGCCAGCACCGTGTCGGCGTCGACGAACAGCAACCATTCGCCCGCCTCCGGCGGCCCGGCCTCCTCCACCCCGACGTGCATGGCGTGCACCTTGCCGCTCCAGCCCGGTCGCGGCGCATCCACCCGGACGACCGTCACGCGCGGATCCGCCGCGGCGTGCGCGCGGGCGATCTCCCCGGTCCGATCCATCGAGCCGTCGTCCACGACCACCACGCGCAGCAGCCAATCTCCTTGTGCGCCATGGGTTTGCGCACTGATCGCACGCAGGCACCCGGCCAGTACGGCGGCCTCGTTGCGGGCCGGTACGACCACGGTGACCTTCGGCGGCAGGACTGCGGCGGGTTGCGGCTCGCGCAGCGGGACGATGGTCCGCGTCTGCGCAACGGTGCGCGCGCTGCGGATCAGCACACCGATGGCCGCAACACCGAGCAGCATCGATGTCCAGCTGATGCCTTCTCGCGGTGAAACCACCGCCACAGCGTGCCACGACGCGACCGCAACGATGCCGTTCGGCAGCACGAATTCGTTTTGAACTCTGCGCAAAGCGGACGTGCGCAGCAGTTCGCGTGCCTGGTGGCGGCCGTCAGACCTTCGGTTTGGCCCAGCGCTCCAGGCGGTCCGCCACTTCGGGCAGTTCCCGCTGGTCGCGGCCGACCTCGCGGACCAGCACCAGCGCCGCGTCGTCATCGGCTTCCACCCACCAGCCGTTGACGTCGCACATCGCCACCGCGGCCACCCAGCCCAGCCGCCAGTTGCCCTCGGACAGCGGGCGGGTTCGCACGATCGAGTCCAGCAACGCGGCGGACTTCAGCCACAGGGTCTCGTAGGCCGGTACGCCGAGAACCTCCGCGCGCGGTCGGTACGCCGCCGCGTCCAGCAGTCCGCTGTCCCGCACCATCAGGTCGCCGTCGGCCACCGCGGTGGCGAGCAGGAGCAGGTCGGACGTGTCGAGATAAACGGTCACCGGTCAATAGTCGATCATGCTGGGCCGAGCTTGTCCAACAATCCCCGATATCGCGGCAGCACCCGCCGCATGACGTCGTCCAACTGTTGTTCCCGCTGCTGACGCGCCCAGCGTTCGGCCAGCGCGCTGCGCACGACCTCCTGCTTGGACCGACCTTCGGCCGCCGCGAGTTCGGCGAGCCGGTGGTTCTCTTCTTCGGTGAGGCGCAAGGTCATGGCCATGCGCTAGATGGTATCGCGCTGATACCACTCGGTAAAAGACGATACTTTCAGTCGATGGCGAGACCGCGAGTGCACGACGAAGCCCTCCGCATCCGCCTGCTCGACCGAGCCGGGGAGTTGCTGTCCGCGCACGGTCCAGAGGGGTTGAGCCTGCGCCGCCTCGCCGCGGACGTGGGCACCTCGACCACCGCGGTGTACTCGCTGTTCGGCGGCAAACCGGGACTGGTCCGCGAGCTGTACGTGGAGGGATTCCGGCGGCTGTGCGACCGGATGGAGCGGGTGGCGCGAACCGGCGATCCGATGCAGGACCTGACCGCGCTGGGCCTCGCCTACCGGGACAGCGCGCTGGCCAACCGGCACTTCTACTCGATCATGTTCGGTCAGGCGGTCCCCGACTTCACCCCGGACGACCAAGCGCGGGAGCAGGCGCTGCGCAGCATCCTGCCGCTGCAGGAGACCGTCGAGCGGGCGATCGCGGGCGGTGAGGTGGTCGACACCGATCCGGCCGAGGTCGTCTTCGCCGCCTGGGCACTGGTGCACGGCCTGGTTTCGCTGGAGCTCAACGGCTCGGCACCTACCGATGACGATCGCGGGGCGCGCTACGAGCGGGCGCTGCGCAACACCATCGCGGGTTGGAGGCGCTGACCCCGAGCGACGGGGGTTGGCTACTCGGGGCCAGCGCGGTCGTGAGTGACCCTGGTCGTCCTAACAGCCACAACCACTCACGACTGATCGATTGAGCGAGGCGAGCAGCCGGAACGGGAACCGGCGCCTTCGAGTGGACATGGCGACTCCTGGATCTTTCCGGTGACCGGGGTCAACGTGGTATAGACCATATTCCAACCAGGTCTAGACCAGGTAGCGCCTGTTCGGCCGCAAAATGCTGCTGCGGGCGGCTCACACCGCGCCGTACTCGCGATCTCCCGCATCGCCGAGGCCGGGCACGATGAACCCCGACTCGTTGAGCCGCTCGTCGACGCTCGCGGTGACCACCCGCACCGGCAGCCCGGACTCCTCCAGCCGCCGCACTCCCTCCGGAGCCGCCAGCGTGCAGATCGCGGTGACGTCGCTGGCACCCCGCTCGGTCAGCAGGCTGATGGTGTGCAGCATCGAGCCGCCGGTGGCCAGCATCGGGTCCAGCACGAAAACCGGCCGCCCGGCCAGGTCGGCCGGTAGCGATTCCATGTACGGCGTGGGTCGCAGGGTCTCCTCGTCGCGGGCCAGCCCGACGAAGCCCATCTGGGCCTCCGGGATGAGCCGGTGCGCCTGATCCGCCATGCCCAGACCGGCCCGCAGCACCGGCACCAGCAGCGGTGGGTTCGCCAGCCGGTAGCCGTTGGTGCGCGCCACCGGCGTGTGGATCGGCTCCACCGCCACCTCGGCGTTCCAGGTGGCCTCGTAGATGAGCATCAGCGTGAGTTCCTGCAATGCGGCCCGGAATGCGGCGCTGTTGGTGCGCGCATCGCGCATTGTGGACAGTCTTGCCTTCGCCAGGGGGTGGTCCACGACCCGAACATCCATGACCGACAACAGTAACGGCCGAACCCCGCACAACACGTTACCCCTGCTCAACACAGCACCCCGAATGCCCGCCCCGGCCCCGCCCCGCAGCACCGCCCCGCTCACCCGATGCGGGCGAGGTGAAGGGCACCTTTCGCCAAGTTAGTTGGTAGAAGGTGCCCTTCACCTCTCCCTCGAACGGGGAGCTACGGCGTGTGGGCGGCGATGCCTCGGACTAGGAGGTCCAAGCCGAACTCGAAGCGTTCGTCGGCATCGCCGGACATCAGCGCGGGCAACAATGCCTGTCGTGGGTTGTTCGGTGCCGTCGAGGAAACCTCCGCGGACGAGGCGCGGACACTGTTCGATACCAATGTTTTCGGGGTGTTGTCGGTAACGAACATGGTGCTGCCGGTGATGCGCGCACAGCGGTCCGGTCACGTGCTGATGATGAGTTCGATGGGTGGGTTCGCCGCTGGGGCGGGATTCGGCGTCTACGCGGCGAGCAAGTTCGCGGTCGAGGGACTGGCCGAAGCGTTGCGTGAAGAACTCACGCCCTTCGGGATCACGGTCACGATCGTCGAACCCGGGGTGTTCCAGACCGACTTCGCGTCGGCCAGCTCAGAACAGGCGAGCCGTTCCATCGACGACTACCACCAGGTGGGCGAAATTCTCGCCGATTATGACGACGACGAACCGGGCGGTGACCCGGCGTGGGCCGCCGCCCAGATCGTCGCCGTCGCGGCACGGAAAAATCCACCGTTGCGCTTGCCGCTGGGCACGGATGCCGTCGCCCGCCTCCGCGACAAGCTCGCCGCGGTGGCAGCGGAACTCGCCGTTCTCGCCGAAACGGCGCCTTCGGCCTGATCACGGGTTTGGGCCGGGCGGCGAAGGGCGCCGCGGTGGCCGCCAGTGGCGTAGTTGCGCTACGGGTGCAGGACGACCTTGGTGTAGCCCTCGATTCGTTGGTCGAACTTGCGGTAGGCGTCGGGCGCCTCGGTCAGGGACAGCTCGTGGGAGACGACGAAGCTGGGCTTGGCCCGGCCCGCGATGATCATGTCCCGCAGCTGCCGGTTGTACTTCTTCACGTTGGCCTGACCGGTGCCGACGACCTGGCCCTTCTCGAACATCCGCCCGATCTCGACCAGCAGCATCCCCATCTTGGCGTTGGTGTCCGGACCGCCGGGGTCGGTGGGCACGTACAGGCCGGGCACGCCCAACCGCCCGGTCGGTCGCACCGTCTCGATCAGCGAGTTCAGCACGACGGCGGGTTCTTCCTTCGAGCCGTCGCGGACCTTCGCCTGGTAACCGACCGCGTCGATGCCCTTGTCGGTGCCTTCGCCCTCGGTTTGCTCCTTGATCATCTCGACCGGGTCGCCCTTGGAGAAGTCGATCGGCGTCGCACCGATCTCCTCCGCCTTGGCCAACCGCTCCGGCACCCGGTCGACGCTGAACACCCGTGCCGCACCGCGCAGCAGAGCCGAGTACGCGGCCATCAGCCCGACCGGTCCGGCACCGTAGACGGCAACGCTCTCGCCCGGCGAGACCCGCGCGAGCTCGCAGGCGTGGTAGCCGGTCGGGAAGATGTCGGCCAGCAGCACGAAATCGGCCTCATGGCTGCCGTCGGCCGGTAACTTCAGGCAGTTGAAGTCCGCGAACGGCACCCGAAGGTATTCGGCCTGCCCGCCGGGATACGGCCCCATCGCCACGTAGCCGTAGGCACCTCCGGCGAAGCCGGGGTTGACGGTCAGGCAGAACCCGGTGTCGCCCGCCATGCAGTTCTTGCAGAAGCCGCAGGCCACGTTGAACGGCATCACCACCCGCTCACCGCGGTTGAGGCTGACCACGCCGGAGCCGATTTCCTCGATGATGCCGAGGTTCTCGTGCCCGAACACGATGCCCGGCTCGGCTGCCGTCCGGCCTTCGTACATGTGCAGGTCGGAGCCGCAGATGGCGGTCGAGGTGATGCGCACGATCACGTCGTTGGGGTGCTGGACCGTCGGCCGATCCACTTCGTTGATAGCGACCGAGAACGGTTCCTGGTACACGACTGCCTTCATCACGGACCACCTCCGAGTGGAAAACGCGCGAATTCCATCTGCATGCCGATCCGGGACTACCCCGCCCCGAGCGACTCAAGACACGGACGGGCGTCACCCGAACGAGCGCCGTACGCGGAGTTGTCGGAACCGCACCTAGGGCCGCCGATCTTGGGCTAACTTCGATCATGTCCGCAGCCGCCAGCACCGGGGAGCGCCGAGACATGCCACAGCTGGTCAAGATGCCGCTGCAAGACGGCGGCGAACTGCTGATCGAAGCGGCCGACGGCCAAGGTGCGATACCGGCTGGCGGTGGCGGGAAGGTCGTGCAGGCCTCCGAGACCGTGCAGAAGGCGATGGCCAGCATCCGATCGGCCGCCGAGGCGGTGCTCGGCGAGCTGCGCGCGATGGAGCAGCCGCCGTCCAAGATCAACGTGCAGTTCGGCATCAAGGTCACCGGCGAGGCCAACCTCGCGGTGGCCAAGTCGGCCGGAGAGGCCAACTTCAACGTCAGCATCGAGTGGAACGGCGTCACCCCGAGCTGATGGGCGGGTTGGCTGCCGACCCGCTCGACCCGGCGGTGGTCCGGCTGCGCGACGGACCGCACGTGCTCGGCGCGGGTTTCCTGATCGCTCCCGAGGTGATCGCCACCTGCGCGCACGTGCTGGAGGGCGCGAGCGAACCGGTGGCCGACTTCCCGTTGCTGGGCAGCGCCGATCACCCCGTTGAAGTGCTGGAGCAGAACGGCGAGCTGGACGTCGCGATCCTGCGGTTGACCGATCCGCCGCCGGGTGCGCTGCCCGTCCCGGCCCGGATCACCGGCGCGGTCCGCGACCACCGCTTCCGCACCTTCGGCTTCCCGCACGACCTGCCGGACGGCATCTGGGTGACCGGCCGGTTGCTCGGTGCGCAGGGCGCGGGCCGGATCCAGATGGCGGTCGATCCGGACCACTGGCGCATCGAACCGGGCTTCAGCGGTGCCCCGGTCTGGGACGAGGAGCTGGCCGGTGTGGTCGGCATGGTCGTCACCACCACGGCCCGCAGCGGCACCACGGCGCACCTGGTGCCCACGACGGCGCTCGGCGATGCGTGGACGGCTCCGGCGCGCAACCCCTACCGGGGCTTGCGTCCGTTCCGGGAGGAAGACGCGGAACTGTTCCACGGCCGCGATGCGGACATCGCCCACCTGTTCCAGTTGGCAGCGCGGCAGGACATCGTCGCCGTCGCGGGACCGTCCGGTAGCGGCAAATCCTCGCTGGTCCGGGCGGGCTTGCTCCCCCGGCTCAAGCAGGCGGGAGCGGATGTCGTCGATCTCGGCCTGACCGACGACATCCCGACGACGCCCGGAACCGTGCTGGTCCTGGACCAGTTCGAGGAGGCCGTCATCGCGAATCCGGCTGCCGCGCGGGAAAAGCTCGCGGCCGTCGGCAGGGCGGTAGCGGCCCAGCCGCGCAGGCCGGGCGAACCGGCGCCACTGCGCGCGGTGTTGACGCTGCGGTCGCGGTCGTTGGACGACCTGATCAGCCGGGAAACCGTCGCGGAGCTGAACCGAGCGGTGTGGTTCCTCGAACCGATGTCCCGCGAACAGCTGGCCGCGGCCATCGAGGAACCGGCCGCTTCGGTGGGTGGTCTGGCCTTCGAATCCGGCCTGGTGCAACGGATCCTGGACGACACGGCGGACGAGCCGAGCACGTTGCCGCTGGTTTCGCTGGTCCTGGACCAGCTTTGGCAGCACCGGCACGGCGGTTGGCTGACGCACGAAGCCTACGAGCGCATGGGCCGGGTACCTGGCGCGTTGCGCAATGCCGCCGACGAAGCGCTGCGGTCGCTGAAGCCCCGCCAGCGCGAAGGCGCTCGACGACTGCTGACCCGGTTGACCCGGCACGACGGTGAAGGCGGCTATGCCCGCCGCAGCGCCCAGCTCACCGACCTCGAACCGGAGCTCCGGGAAACAGCGCACGATCTCGCCGCCAAACGCCTGCTCGTGGTCCACGAACAGCGCGTCAACCTGACCCACCAGGCCCTCATCGACCAGTGGCCGACGCTGCGCGAATGGCTCACCGAAGACGCGGATTTCCTTGCCTGGCAGGCGAAGCTCATCGATCTGCACGACTCCGGCGGCCTGCTCCGCGATGTCCCGTTGGCCGAAGCCGAGGCCTGGCTGCACCAACGCCCCCAGGACATCCCCGACGTCCAGCGGCAATTCATCCGCCGGAGCACCGCGACCCAGCGCCGGGACCGAACCCGCTGGCGCACCATCACGGCGGTATCCGTCACGTTGATGCTGGTGGCCGCAGTGCTTGCCGGGGTGGCCATCGAGAGCAACGGCGACCTGCACGCGCAGATCCGGATGATCAACGCCGCGGATCTCTCGGAAGCCTCCGACAACGCCACCGAGGCGAATCCGTCCGAGGCTCTCCAATTCGCGCTCGCCGCGTGGCGGGAAGAGCCCGAAAGCGTCGAAGCTCTCGGCGCACTGCTGCAACAGCGGTTGTACTGGCGGGGAGTGGATCGCGTGCTCACCGAGCCGCCGCTGCGCGGCGTGGGGGAAATGCTGGCCAGCGCGAACGGGCAGGTGGTGGTCTTCGTGCCGGAGAACCCCGCTGACCAGGTCGTCGTGTGGTGGGATCTGTTGACCGCCAACACTTCCCACCGCCTGATACCGACGTCGGAGGGGGCGCGGTTCGCATTGACCCAGGACGGGCGGCGGCTGGCCCAGTACCTCCCCGATGAGGGCGTGCTGCTGTGGGATCTCACTTCGGTCGGCGAGCCGATGGTCCTGCACCCACCACTGGAGTCTTCCCTCGACAAGATTTCATTCAGTGCCAACGGCAGGTTCCTGGCGCTGGCACCTTACGCGGCCCCGGCGCGAACCGTCTTGCTCTGGGACCTGCGCGACATTCGGTCAATCCCGGAGCCCGCAGAATACGAATACGGCGGTATAACTTCTTTCGACGCGTTGTACCCGTCGCCGGACGGGCGGTCGCTGGTGGTGATCCAGTCGAGCGGCACAACGGACAGCGGTGCGTCTGGCCACACGGCGTTCGCCCGAGACCTGGCTACCGGCAGCGAAATTCGCAGATCCGAGCAGACCGAGAGCTCCGACATCGAACTGCTCGACGGAGGCTTGCAGGTGGCGACCTGCACCGCCAGCGGACTCGACATCCGCGACTCCTTCACCGGTGCGCTGACCTACACCAGGACTGGGGACTGCAACCTGTTCCTGGACGCCAGCCGACAGTTCTTGCTGTTCAACGACAACCCGAACGGGGTCGGGATCAGCACGGCGGTGCAGTGGAGAACGGGGGCCGAGGCGAACCTCTCCGAGTCGGTAGCACCGAGGTCTTGGGACGGCACGATCCCCCCGCTCCTCGTGCCGAACCAGGACGGCTCGCTGAGCTCGATCTCGGTGCGCAACGGCGCCGTGCAGGTGAGCTCGATTCCCGGTGGCGAGCGAGCCGAAGTCCAGCGAGTCCGCAACGACCTGATGGCGCAGAGCCCCGACGGGAAGTTCTGGGCCGCCTACGGCTACGCACCCAGCGGATTGGCCGAGGACCAGGGCGAGATCGTGCTGTTGGACTCCCGCGGAGTGGCCGTTCGCAGGACGAATGCTCCGGCCTATCCGCAGGCCGTGGCGTTCGACTCCACTGGCGAGCGAGTCCTCGTGGTCGTAGGCGCGAGGATGTTCATCTACCGCACCGACGATCTGATGCTCGAAAGGGATGTGGTCCTGCCGGTTCCACTGGAGCGGCGTGCGGACGAGGAGTCCAGCGGAGACGCGTCTGTCCGGGCCGTTCCGGGCGGCCCAGTCCTCGTCAGCAATCTGGGCATGCTGTCGTCCTGGGACATTCGAACCGGGGTGCAGACGCGCCCGGCGTTGCCCACCGTCGCACCAGTGGCTTGGCTGGCATTGACCGGCGGACCGCAAATCGAGCTGCGCCCGCGGCACCCGGAACAGGTTGTGTCCCAATCCGATTCGGGCCTGTCCGTCTGGGACCTCCACACCGGCAAGCGGTTGTCGACCTACTCCGTCCCCGGCAGCCAGTTCGTCGTGTCCACGGACGGAGCCGTCGCAGCGGTAGCGGATGAGGACCGCGGCTCGATCGCGGTGGTTGATCTGGGATCAGAACGCGTGCTGCGGTCTTTGCCCGCGCAGACCTCGCAGCTCATCGGGATATCCGGGACCTATCTCTTCGCGGAAGAAGGCATGGGCGCGGACATCCAGATCTGGGACTGGGACAAGAACCGGAAGATGGCCACAGCGGAGCTCGACACCAACTACGAGGCCCAGACCGTCGAAGGCAACGCCTACCTACCCGACCGGCGCCCCGGCTACCACGAACGGATCCCGCTCGATCCCGAGACGTGGTTCCGCGATCTGTGCCGGATCTCCGATCGCGGGTTCACGCCGCAGGAGCTGGCGTCGCTGCCTGCTGGCGTGAGCACAGAACCGCCCTGCAGGTGAGGTGGATGTGACCGAACGTCCGGATGTGACCGCGGCGGAGCCGCTAGCCGGTTCGGCGGTGCGGCTGGTGGCCGGGTCTTCGCCGTTGGGGACCGGTTTCGTGCTGCCGGGGCAGCTGGTCGCGACGTGTGCGCACGTCGTGGCCGGGTTCGACGGCATCACCGCGGACTTCCCGCTGCTGGGTTCCGGTGGTCACGCGGTCGAGCTGGTAGCGGCCGACGAGGACAGCGACGTCGCGATCCTGCGGCTCCTCGACCCACCGCCAGCCGCCCGCCCGGCCCCGGTGCGGTTGGACAACGACGTGCTGGACCACCGCTTCCGGGTCCTCGGGTTCACCGCTGCCGACCCCGACGGAGTCTGGGTCGAGGGCCGGATCGCCGGTTACCAGGGCGCCGGTCGGGTGCAGATGGCGGTGGATCCGCACCACCAGCGGATCGTGCCCGGGTTCAGCGGCGCACCGGTGTGGGACGAGCGGCTGCGCGGCGTCGTCGGCATGGTGGTGACGCGCTCCGGCGACAGCACGGCGCACCTGGTGCCGATGGCGTTCCTGCGCGAGTGGGTCGACTCGGACCGCAACCCCTACCTCGGGTTGAAGCCGTTCCAGGAAGCCGACGCCGATCGGTTCCACGGGCGCGAGGCCGAGATCACCGAATTGCTGGACCTGTTGCGGCGGCAGGACATGGTGGCCATCGCGGGACCCTCCGGCAGCGGCAAGTCCTCGCTGGTCCGGGCTGGTCTGCTGCCCCGGCTCAAGCGCGAGGGCGCGACGGTCGTCGAATCCCTCGACGAGGTGGTTGCGGACGGTGCGGTGCTGTTCCTCGACCAGTTCGAGGAACAGGTCGTCGCCGATCCGGAACGGGCGCGCGCCGAGCTGGCGAACGTCATCGAGCGCATCACCGAACAACCGCGACGCCCCGGCCAACCCGCGCCGCTGCGCGTCGTGCTGACGCTGCGCTCCCGCTCGCTGGACGACCTGATCACACCCGACACGGCCGAGCAGCTCAACCAGTCGGTCTGGCTGGTCAAACCGATGCGGACCGAGCAGCTGCGGGAAGCCATCGAGCACCCCGCGGAATCCGCCGGTCTCGCCCTGGAAGTCGGGCTGCTCGACGCGATCCTGCACGACTGCCCGCCCAGCCACGGCACGCTGTCCCTGCTCGCCGAGGTGCTGGAGCAGCTCTGGCAACGCCGCCAAGGGGTTTGGCTCACCCACGAGGCGTACCAGGACCTCGGCCGGGTCCCCGGCGCGTTGAGCAGACGAGCTGACGAAGTCCTCGACAGCCTCCGCCCCGGCGCACGGCAGCAGGCCCGACGGCTGCTCACCCGGCTCACCCGCCCCGACGGCGAAGGCGGCCACGCCCGGCGCAGCGCCAATCTCGAAGACCTCGACGACCTGCGCGAAATGGCCCAGGAACTCGCCGCGAAACGGCTCGTGGTCGTCCGCGACGAGCGCGTGGAACTCCCGCACCAGGCTTTGATCGACCACTGGCCGACCTTGCGCGACTGGCTCGCCGAGGACGCGGACTTCCTGACCTGGCAGGCGAAACTCACCGACCTGCGACACTCCGGCGGCGAGCTCACCGGCGCCCCGCTCGTCGAAGCCACCGACTGGCTCCGAGCCCGTCCCGAGGACATCCCCGAAGGCCAGCGGACTTTCATCCGCCACAGCGAGACCGTCCAACGCAGCACCCAACGCCGCTGGCGCACCATCACGGCGATATCCCTCGCGCTGACGCTGGTCGCCGCCGGTCTGACCGCTGCGGTCACCACCTACGCCGTGCGGACGAGCAACCAGCTGCACACGACCAACGCGGCCCTCCTCGCCCAGGCCGCCGAACGCGCCGCCGGGGTGGATCCGCGCCAAGCGCTGCAGCTGGCCCTGGCTGCCCACCGGGAAAAACCCGACAGCCCCGATGCCTACGGCGCCCTGTTCCAGCAGCGCGTGTACTGGCACGCCGTGGACCGGGTCATCCCGCCCGACCTGATGCCGGACCCCGGTGTTTGGTCGGTCCTCGCCAGCGCTGACGGCCGGGTGCTGGTCATCTACCCCGAGGACAGGGCGAAGAGCCCCGTGGTGTGGTGGGACCTCGACGGACCGAACCCGCGGCATCGCGAACTGCCGGTGGTGGACCCGGCCAACGCCCCGCCCGCCCAGGTGAAGCTGAGTCCGGACGGCCGATTCCTCGCGGTGAACCCGCAGGGCGAGGGCAACGGGCTGCGCCTGCTGGAGCTGACGAATCCGGACCAACCGATCACGCTCCTTGAGCGGGACGACGTGAGCTTCGTCAACTTCAGCTGGAACAGCAGGTTCCTCAGTGCCAAGCCAGTCGACAGTGCCAAGCCGGTCGACGACCGGCAGCCGGTGCGGGTCTGGGACTTGGCGACCATGCGGGAACTTCCCAGCCTGGTGACGTTCGAGGGAATTCCCAGCGAGGACCCGGTCCAGGAGATCCACCCCTCCCCTGACGGGAGGTACCTGATCACCAAGGAAAGCCACGTCCTGGCCAACGGCGAGAACCAGTTCCCCGTCGTGGTGCGAGATCTCGCCACCGGTGCGCGCATCCACACCTATCCGACCGGCGCGGATCCCGACATCAATTTTCTCGTGGGCGGCGGAACGCTGCTGGTGCAGTGCGATGCCACCGGTTTGCACGCCGTGGACCCGCTCACCGGCCGGACCACCGGCGGGCTGCCGGACGTGCCGTGCTCCGACGTCAGCACCGACCTCACCGGCCAGTACCTCCTGCTGAACGCATCGTCCAACGAACCCCAGCAGATCATCCACTGGCCGACCTGGCATCGGATGTACACCACGGTGTTGGACGCGTCGTTCCGGGAACTGGTGGTCATGGCGCGCGACGAGCACCAGCTGACCGCCATCGCAAGCCGCAACGGTGTGATGGAGGTGCGAAACGTCCCGACCACAGCCGAGATCGACGACTACGGCAGTCACGTCGCATCAGCTGACAAGAAGCGGTGGGTCGCCCTCCGCGACAACGGGGATCCAGCGGGTCTGGAACTCGTCGTGCAGGACGAGTCCGGCGCGGTCCTGGCATCGACGATCATCCCGGGGTTGTCGTTGGACACCACCGGCGTGCGGCTGTCCTTCGACGCCACGGGCGAGCGGATCGCGCTGGCGATCGGCCCGCGGGTGCGCACGTACCGCACCGCCGGACTGGTGCTGGAGCACGAACTGCAACTCCCCGTCCCGCCCGGGCACGACGTTTCCGAACTGGAGGACTACCACGATGTTTCGATGGTCCCGGGACCGAACGGCGGACTGGTGGTCGGGGCTTGGGGGGTGGTGTCCGTCTGGGACCTCGGAACGGGCACGCAGACCTCTCCGCCGCTCGTCCTGGAGGAGTCCCACGCGCGGGGTGGGCTGCCGGACACCCCGGCGCTGGCTGCTCGGCCAGGACATCCCGAGCAGGTGCTCGTGATGTCGGGTGGACGGCTGGCGGTGTGGGACGTCCGTGCGGGCAAGCTCTTGGGCGATTTCCTGTTCAGCGCAAAAGGAACCGTGATCCACCCGGTCGTGTCGGCGGACGGCTCGGTTGCCTCCGTCGAATGGGCCGCCAGCCCTGCGAAGGTGATCGACCTGGACTCCTTGACCGTTAAGGCCGAGATCAACACCGAGATCAACGACATCATCGGGTTCTCCGACGACTACCTCTTCACCGGCCTCGGTGGGGGCATCCAGATCTGGAACTTGAGCGAGGAGCGCCCGGTCTCCGGCGGAACGCAGATCCTGTCCAGCTATGCCGACTCGGCGATCGAAGGTGACCTGTTCCTCCCCGACCAGACGCCCGGGCGGCGAAACCCCATCCCGATGGATCCCGAGGAGTGGTTCGCGCACCTGTGCCGCTTCGCCGACCGCGAGTTCACCGGGCCGGAGAAGGGGATGCTGCCAGGTGGGGTCGACCGCGCCCGGCCTTGTGCCGGGTGAGCTGATAAGCAGGCGGATCCTGGGACAGGCCGGGAAGATTCACGACGCGCCGCCCGCTCGGGCCGCCGCGTCGCGGCGGGATCGGGCGTCGTCCCAGCATGGTTCGCAGGTTGGCGCGAGCCATTCGACCTCCGTGGGGATGCCGACGGTCAAGGTCAGCCCGCACAGGGTCTCGCGTTCCTGCCCTGGATATGGCGGTCGATCCGGGCACAAGCCGTGGCGGAGGCCCTCGAACGGCCGCCAGTAGGCGATCACGCGCTGCTGCTGAAACGACTCGAACACGTTGCCTCCCAAGGAGAGTCGAAGACGGTGGCCCCGGCTTTGTGTCGGGGAGGGGGGCGAAGCCGGAGCCACCGCCAAGCAGTAACAGCCCGTATTGCTATCGTTACTGCCTGACATTTAACGTAGAGCATCGGCAGGTAATTACCTAACGGCGTCAGCCAATCAGGTTTGATCTCGTGCGTACGGACCACACGGAAGGAGCAACATGGCACCGGTCTCCCCAACCGTCGCGGCATGGGCCATTGGCTTGCGGATCCGGGAAAAGCGGGATGCGCTCGGGCTCAGCGGAGCAGCCGCCGCGAAGAAGATCGGCATCGCCGCGGCGTACCTGTCCGATGTCGAGCACGGGAAGAAGAACCTGTCGGCTGATCGCTTGGACGAACTGATGGCGATCTACGAGTTCGACGCCGACGAGGCCGACGAACTCCGGGCACTACGGGAACAAGCCGCACACCGAGGCTGGTGGAACAAGTACTCCGCCCTGTTCAGCGAAGACCTGCTGCGCTTCTTCGGTTTCGAGCACGGCGCAGAGAGCCTGCGAACGTACTGCGCAGATCTCATCAACGGGCTGCTGCAGACCGAGGATTACGCCCGCGCGATCATCGAATCCGGCGCACCGAACCTCCGTCTCGCGGAGGTGGATCGCCGTGTTCAGTGCAGGATCACCCGACAACAACGAGTCGTCGGTGACGAGCCGCTTCAGATCTTGGCGGTCATGGGCGAGGCTGCACTCCGGCAGCAGGTTGGCGGCAAGGAAGTGCACGCTGCACAGCTCAAGCACCTCGCAACGTTGATCGACCAGTACCCGGACTCGCTCGAACTTCGAGTAGTGCCGTTCGATACCACGGCACACCCGGCGATGGGTGGATCGGCGTTCTCCTTGATGGGTTTTCCCAGCGGGCGGCTCCCGACCCTGCTCTGGCAAGAGACGGTCACGTCGACCCAACTCATCACCGATTCATTGACCACGCGCGAATACGGCCTTGCCCACGCTGAAGTCACGAAGAACGCGCTGAACAGGGAAGATTCATTGGCGCTGATCAGGAAGACCTTCACCAGCCGATAACGCCCGACTACAGTCGAGAACATGAATCTCGACTGCCAACGCGCCCTGAACGGAGCAGAGTGGCGCAAATCCGCCCGCAGCGCGAACAACTCGTACTGCGTCGAGGTGGCGGTGACGGCCGAGGTGGTCGGAGTCCGCGACACGAAGGACCGCACCGGCGCCACCCTCACCTTCACCCACCCCCAATGGACCACCTTCCTCACCAAACTTTCCGAGTGAAGGGCACCATTGACCGACATAGCCGGTCAAAGGTGCCCTTCACTCATCACCTGTACGTGTGGTTGGGCTGCTATCCGCGGACCGACACCTTGAAATCTGCTTGACGGATGATCTCGGCGGCGTCGTCCACCGGTGGGTAGATCCATTGCTCGTTGATCCGGCGCTTGCGCTGCTTGGCCACGGCACCGGTGGTGTGGATGGTTCGTTCCCAGCCGAGGGTGGTGACCGCGCCAACTCCTCCGAGGTCGAGGCACGTGGCGTAGGGGTTCGGCGTGAACACCGCGGCCGGGCGGCCGAGCAGGTCGGCCGCCGCATTGTGGCCTGCGTACTTGCCGAGCGGAATCGCGTGCTGGCAGCTCGGCATCACCAGGTGGCCTTCTTCGGCGACTGCCGCAGCGGTGTCGCCAGCCACGTAGACGTCTGGTGCCTCCGGTACCCGCAGGTGTCCGTCCACGTGGATGCGGCCCAGCTGATCGCGTTGGCCTGGAACTTGTTCGGTGAGCGTGCTGGCCCGGATCCCAGCGGTCCACACGACGGTCCGGGCGGACAGCTCCGTGCCGTCGGCGAGTCGCACGCCTTCGGGACTGATGGCGGTCGGCGTCACGGTCAACCTGACCTCCACGCCGAGCGAATCCAGGGCCGCCGCGATGACCGGTCGCGGACCGGGCCCGAGGTCGGGGCCGACGACGTCAGCGCGGTCGAGCAGCACGACCCGGACCTCCTGCTCGGCACCGCATTCGCTTGCGCGCAGCCGCAGCCGGTCCACCAGTTCGGTAGCGACCTCCACGCCGGTGAAACCGGCGCCGACCACCACCGCGGTGAACCGGTCGGGCCCGTCCTCCGTCGGCAACCGCCGCAGGTGGGAATCCAGGGCGACCGAGCCGGTGAAGGTGTCCACGTCGTAGGCGTGCTCGATGCCGGGCAGCTCGGGCCGGTGCAGCTCACTTCCGGTCGCCAGCACGAGCCGTCGGTAGCCGATGGTTCGCGGCTTTCCGTTCCGGTCGGCGATCGTCACCGAGTGCCGCGCGGTGTCGATCTCGGTGCAGGTGGCCGGTATGCGGTGCACGCCGACCGGCCGAAGGATCCGCTCCAGCGGCACCCGCATCTGTTCCGGATGTTCCTGGTAGAGCCGGGGTCGGATGACCAGGTCGTCAGTGGGCGCGACGAGTGCGATGGAAAGCGGCGTGGCGCTGTCGTCTCGCAGGCGTGCCGCTGCTGCGGCAGCCCACACACCCGCGAAGCCACCGCCGATAATCAGGACATCAAACATCCAGAATCTTCTCCTTATTCTGCCCCTGCTGCCCAGCTGGGGGACGAAGGGATCAGGACCGCTCGGTGTCGAACCACCGGCGCACGCGCTCTGGAGTGTCGGGGCTGTGCCGCTGCACCGACGCCATCATCTCCGCGACGGTCTGCGCGGCCAATTCACGACGCCAGGCCAGTTCGGCCTTGCGCATGGCAACCGCGATCGAACACGGCTGCCGATAGTGCTCCGGTGACAGCACATTCCGCCCCTGCTGACGAATCTCCGTGCAGCGGAAGGCTTTCTCGGTGCCCTCGATGGCTACGACGACGTCCAACAGCGTGATCCGGTCCGGGCGGCGGGCCAACTGGAAGCCGCCCTTCGGACCGGACACCGACGTGACGATCCCGGCCCGCACAAGAGCCTGAAGCTGCTTGTTGAGGTATGCGGGCGGCAACTCGTGGTACTCGGCCAACCGACGCCCGGCAACCGCCTCCGGACTCAACCAACCAAGCAGCACACAGCTGTGCAAACCCCACTCCACACCCTCAGACATACGCACAACCCAGATGCTACATATCCAGAATACCCACAACAAGCAGAGACTCCGACTCTGCGCGCACGGGGAGGTGATTTTTCCGAGTGAAGGGCACCTTTGACCGACTATGCCGGGCAAAGGTGCCCTTCACTCATCACCCAACGCTGCTCCAGGACCTACACCCTCGACGCCTCCGCGTCACTGGTACGAGGTGAGGGGCACCCGTGACCCAGTTACTTGGTCACGGGTGCCCCTCACCTCGATGGCGTCGGTCAGAGCGCGTGGAGTGGGCGGGGTGCTGGGCCCGTGGGTGTCGCTGTGGCGGCCGGGGGTGGCGGCTCCGTTGGCCAGATGGCTTCGCAGTGCGTGTCGGGGGCCGGGGTTTCCAGGGTGAGCAGGTACCGGTCGACCTGCTCGCTGACGCAGTCGCTGCGGTAGTACTGGCCGTGGCCGATGCCGTCGTAGTTGAGCAGCACCGAGTTGTCGATCTGGTCGGCCACCGCGAGGTTCCAGGCGGCCGGGGTCGCGACGTCGTACTTGCCCTTGACGATCAGGATCGTCGGGGCACCGTTGATCGACAGTTCGTGCTGCGGGTTGCTGACCTCGGCGGGCCAACCGAGGCACGAGGTCACGTCGCTCCAGAACGCCGAAAGCTTGGTGTGCGGCGCGACCTTCTCGGCCTTGTCCCGGTAGCGCTGCAACTCCGCGACGTCGCGAACCTTCCAACTCCAGTCGTCGCACCAGATCGCCTGGTAGGAGTTCTGCGCCAGCTCCGCGGGCGCCGCCTGCGCGGTGACCGCCGGGTTGCCTTCGGCGAGTGCCTTCAAGCGGTCGGCGAGGGGGTACCAGCTCGCCTCGGGGCTGTACATGGCGTTCATCAGTTCGCTGCGCAACGAGCTCGCGCTCAGCGCGGTGCCGGTTGCCGGATCCGTCAGCGTGCCGGCCTCGGCCTTGGCGTGCACGTCGTCCCACACCGCGCGGACGTCCTGGCCGTGCAGCGAGCAGTTCGCGGTCCGCTCGCACCAGTCGGCGAAGGCGTTGAACGAGCCCTCCAGGTCCTCGCTGGCCGTCTCGATGTAGCGGCTGCCGGAGGTGATGCTGTGGTCCATGTTCGAGTCGATGGTCATCGCGCGAACCCGGTTCGGGAACAGCTCGGCGTACTGCTGGCCGACCTGCGTTCCGTACGACGCGCCGTAGAAGCTGAGCTGTTCCTCGCCGAGCGCGGCGCGGATCGCGTCCAGGTCGCGAACGACGCTGGTCGTGTCGACGAAGTCGAACACCGGCCCGGTGTTCTTGCGGCAGTCCTCGCCCAGCTCCGCGTTGTAGGCGAGCAGTTCCTGGTACTCCTGCTCGTTGGCCGGATAATCGCTCGGGGCCTGGGCCAACAGCTCAGCGCTGCACCGGACCTCGTTGCTGCGCTTCACTCCGCGCTGATCCCAGCTGACGATGTCGAACCGCTTGCGCAGTTCGCCGTCCTGCAACTTGTTCGCGCCGAGGATGTAGCTGTCGATGCCGGAGCCACCCGGACCGCCGGGGGCCACGAACAGCACACCGATGCGGTTCTGCGGGTCGGTGGCGGGCAGCCGACCGATGGCGATGTTCGTCGTCCCGCCGTCGGGGTTGTTCCAGTCGATCGGCACCTGCACGGTGGTGCATTCGCCCTGCAGATCACCGCACGGCGTCCAGTCGAGGGCGGGCTCCGCCAGCGCCGTCGCACCGGCGATCGACGGAAGCAGAAGTGCGGCCGTCGCCGCGACGAGCAACGCGCGTTTGATCACAGATTCTCCTCATGCGACCCCATTGAGCGATCACGAGCCTAACCGCTGATGATCAGTCATTTGGCCGCATTCGGAGCAAAAGCCGGAGTGTCCGAGGACTTTCCGAGCCCGCCCGACCCTCGGAGACTCATGCAACTGGTCCGCACAGACCTTCGTTTCTCGGCAAACGCACCGTCTCGTTAGGCTGAACAGATGCGAGTCGACCGTTGGTCGACAGCTTCTTACCGCTCATCGCATCGCGCTGACAACCGGAACCAGACCGTGATCACATTCGTTCGCAAACCATGCAGCAACGCTCGACGAGCTGCGGATGCGGTGGAACATTCCGGGGTGCTGAACCGGAGCCGGTCCGGTCGGCGACCGCCGCTCGTCGATGAACTTCGACTGAAGGCACATGGGGGCCCGGCAACATGTCTCGCTTGGCAAAAATAAGAGAATCAATACCAAAAGGGTTCATCTGGACATTCCTGATATTCCTGTGCGCCTTCGGTTTCGCCGCATGGCTCTTCTTCGTCCAGGATGGCCCGGAAATCGCCACCATCCTGAGCCTCGTGGTCGGCGTAATCGCACTGATCGCAAACCCCACCAACAGCCGAACTTCGGTCTGGGTCGCATTGGCTTCGGCACTCGTTCTGGTCGCGCTCGGCACACTGGGGTACGTCAGCTACGAACACAATCGCTCTTTGAACGTGACGCACAGCGTGAAAATCGGCGAACCGACCTCGGGAACCGACGAGCGAGTCACGTCCGAACTGCTGAAAGACCAGAGCACCCCGGTTTCCCTAATAGCTCCCCAACCCCGCCGCGAGCTAACCATCAGCTTCGGAATAACGAATGCGCCTTCGAGCAATGGCATGCAGGATTGCCGCACGGATCCCGAAACGGGCATCGAACTCACGCTCGACAGCCAGCCCAGCCCGATCAAATTGGACTCACACGAGAAAACGACCATAGCCGTGCACGGTGCTCTCGACATTCGCGGGGTAATAACGATGCGAGCAAACAAGGGATGCCGGATGCAGGTCTACGTCGACAGCGCCGAACTGCACAACTGAGAGGACTCATGATCACCCGACTTTCTTGGTGCATTTTTGTACTCCTGCTGACTGCGGGATGCTCTAGTTCATCCGGCTTGTTCGACGAAGACGCACGCTACGTCAATATCGGCGTCAAAGTGGATCAACCTGGTCTTGCCAGCTACTCGAAGGACCCCACGAACCCCGAGGGTTTTGAAGTCCAACTCGCGCGGAGTGTCGCCGCGCAGTTCCAGCAGCGGCAAGCGAGACTTATAAACATCACATCCCAGACCCGCGAATCCTTCTTGCTGGAGAACCAGGCTCAGATGGTCATCGCCAGCTATTCGATGACAGATCCCCGAAGGGAGTTTGTCGACATGATCGGACCTTACCTGCGCTCGAACACAGGAATCATGGTTCGCTCGGACTACCAAGGCTCCGACGACGTGCATTCATTTCACGGCGCCGACGTTTGCACGGCCGCCGGAACGACCTCGGTTGACCTGATCAAGAGCGAACTGGGCCAGGAGCCCCGGACGGTGCCGAGCTTCAAAGACTGCAACGACATGCTGAGCAACCGCGAGGTGTCCGCGGTAATAACGGACAAGATCATCCTGGAAGGATTCGTCCAGGCCGATCCCGAATTCAAGCTCCTCAATTCCGAATTCGGATCAGACGGCTACTACGGGATCGCGATCCCCAAGGGCCACCCCGAAGAATGCGCAGCCATCTCGAAGTGGCTCAAGACCTACATCGACAGCCCCGAGTGGAGAATACATTTCTCCACGTACTTCCCCGGCGTGAATCCTGAAGATTACAGCGTCGGGTCCGCGCTGGTCGATGCCAAAACAAGGTGCACCGCAGAGCCTCTTGCGCCCAGCGCGGGCGAGCAGTAATCCGCAGAACCGCCCACCGCAGGCGGCAAGGTCCGCATCGCGACGAGACGTCGGACGGCTGCGGGATCTGGCGCGATCATTCCAGTCTCGGCGGTACTCGGGGCTCGGCGCTTAGACTCCTGGGTTATGGCACAGTCGCCGATATCGTCGGAGCTCGCCGATGCGGTCCGGGATGACCGGTCGTTGCGCCGGTTCCTGCACGGGCTGCCCGGAGTCGACCAGGTAGGGCTGGAACAGCGGGCCGCTGGCCTGGCGACGCGCAGCATCAAGAAGACCGCGAAGCGCTGGGCGATCGACACCGCGATCTCGATGATCGACCTGACCACCCTGGAAGGCGCCGACACCGAGGGCAAGGTCCGCACGCTGTGCACCAAGGCCCAACACCCCGATCCGGACTGGCCGGACACCCCGCAGGTCGCGGCGGTCTGCGTGTACTCCGACATGGCCGCCACCGCGGTGCGGGCCCTCGACGGCACGGGCATCCGGGTCGCCTCGGTGGCCACCGCGTTCCCGTCCGGGCGCTCGGCGCTGGCGGTGAAACTCGCCGACGTGGAGTTCGCGGTGGCAGCGGGCGCCCACGAGATCGACATGGTGATCGACCGCGGCGCCTTCCTGTCCGGCCGCTACGGGCAGGTCTTCGAGGAGATCCAGGCGGTCAAGGCGGCCTGCGGCGACGCGCACCTCAAGGTCATCTTGGAAACCGGCGAACTCGCCACCTACGACAACGTGCGCCGTGCGTCCTGGCTGGGGCTGTTGGCGGGCGGCGATTTCATCAAGACCTCCACCGGCAAGGTCTCGCCTGCGGCGACCCTGCCCGTGACGCACCTGATGCTCCAGGCAGTCCGCGACTGGCGGGACGCCACCGGCGAACTGCGCGGCGTCAAACCCGCTGGTGGCATCCGCAACACCAAGGACGCGATCCGCTACCTGGTGGCCGTGCACGAGGTCGCCGGTCCGGAGTGGCTGACCCCGGAACTGTTCCGCTTCGGCGCGTCCAGCCTGCTGGGTGACCTGTTGATGCAGCGGCGCACCCAGCTCGACGGCCACTACAGCGGCCCCGACTACGTGGCGGTGGACTGATGATCGAAAGCCCGTGGGAGTACGCGCCCGCCCCCGAATCGCGGGAGGCCGCCAACCTCAAACCCAGCTACCGGATGTTCGTCGACGGCGAGTTCGTCGACGGCGGCGGCGAACCGCTCAAGAGCATCAACCCGGCCACCGAGGAACTGCTCGCCGAGGTCTCCAGCGCGTCGGAGTCCGATGTGGACAACGCGGTGCGGGCGGCGCGACGGGCCTTCGCGCAGACCTGGTCGACGATGCCCGGCCGGGAACGCGCGAAGTACCTGTTCCGCATCGCCCGGTTGATCCAGGAACGCGCCCGCGAGCTGGCGGTGTTGGAGTCGCTGGACAACGGCAAACCGATCAAGGAATCGCGGGACGCCGACCTGCCGACCGCGGCGGCGCACTTCTTCCACCACGCCGGATGGGCCGACAAGCTCGGCTACGCGGGCTACGGGCCCGACCCGCGGCCGATCGGGGTCGCCGGGCAGGTCATCCCGTGGAACTTCCCGCTGCTCATGCTGGCCTGGAAGATCGCCCCGGCGCTGGCCTGCGGCAACACCGTGGTGCTCAAACCCGCCGAGACCACACCGCTGACCGCCCTGGTGTTCGCCGAGATCTGCCAGCAGGCCGGGCTGCCGCCGGGCGTGGTCAACATCCTGCCGGGAGCCGGTGACATCGGTGCGGCGCTGGTCGCGCACCCCGGTGTCGACAAGGTCGCGTTCACCGGATCCACCGAGGTCGGCAAGCAGATCCAGCGCAGCGTCGCCGGATCGGGCAAGAAGCTGACGCTGGAACTCGGCGGCAAGGCCGCGAACATCGTCTTCGACGACGCCCCGCTCGACCAGGCCGTCGAAGGCATCGTGAACGGGATCTTCTTCAACCAGGGCCACGTCTGCTGCGCCGGTTCGCGGCTGCTGGTGCAGGAGTCGATCGCCGAGGAACTGCTGGAGAAGCTGCGGATCCGGGTGCGGACGCTGCGCGTCGGCGACCCGCTGGACAAGAACACCGACGTCGGCGCGATCAACTCGGCCGAACAGCTCGCCAAGATCACCGAGCTGGCCGCCAGCGGTGACGCCGAGGGCGCCCGGCGCTGGACCAGCCCGTGCCCGCTGCCGGAGCGCGGATTCTTCTTCTCCCCCACGGTGTTCTCCGGCGTCCAGCAGTCGATGCGGATCGCGCGCGAGGAGATCTTCGGGCCGGTGCTGTCGGTGCTCACCTTCCGCACCCCGGCGGAGGCCATCGCCAAGGCCAACAACACCCCGTACGGCCTGTCCGCCGGGATCTGGACCGAGAAGGGGTCGCGGATCCTGTGGGCGGCGCAGCGGCTGCGGGCCGGGGTGGTGTGGGCGAACACCTTCAACCGGTTCGATCCGACCGCACCGTTCGGCGGCTACCAGGAATCCGGTTTCGGCCGCGAAGGCGGGCGGGCTGGTTTGGAGGCGTACCTCGATGTCTGACACCCCGGAGCGGCTGGCCGTGGCCAAGACCTACAAGCTCTACATCGGTGGCGCGTTCCCGCGTTCCGAGTCGGGCCGGGTGTACCCGGTGCACGACCCGCACGGCGCGTTCCTCGCCAACGCCGCGCACGCCTCCCGCAAGGACGTCCGCGACGCGGTCGCCGCGGCTCGCAAGGCCTTCGGCGGGTGGTCCGGCGCGACGGCCTACAACCGCGGCCAGGTGTTGTTCCGCATCGCCGAGGTCCTGGAGGGACGGCGCGAGCAGTTCGCCGCCGAGATCGTCGCCGCGGAAGGCGTGTCCCGCAAGCAAGCACGATCTACTGTGGACGCCGCAGTCGACCGGGTGGTTTGGTTCGCGGGCTGGACGGACAAGATCTCGATGGTGCTCGGCGCAGCGAACCCCGTCGCGGGCCCCTACTTCTCGTTCAGCGTTCCGGAGCCGACCGGGGTGGTCGGCGTGCTCGCGCCGCAGGACTCCGCGCTGCTCGGGCTGATCAGCGTGGTGGCCCCGGTGATCGCGGCCGGGAACACCTGCGTGGTCCTCGCCAGTGCGGATCGGCCGTTGCCCGCCGTGACCTTCGCCGAGGTGCTGGCCACTTCGGACGTACCCGGCGGCGTGGTCAACATCCTGACCGGTCGAGCCGCCGAGCTCGCGCCGTGGCTGGCCGCCCACGCCGACGTCAACGCGCTGGACCCGACCGGCGCGCCGGAAGCGCTGCGCGCCGAACTGGCGCAGACGGCGGCTGACACCGTCAAGCGGGTACTGCCGGTGCGCGGCGAGCCGGACTGGACCCGCGAACCCGACCTCCAGCGCCTCCGCGCCTTCACCGAGATCAAAACCGTCTGGCACCCGGTCGGCACCTGATCGGCAGTCGTGTGTGCGAAAACCGGGTGGTACCGGCTTTCGCACTCACGTACCGAGGTCACTTGGTCTTCGGGTAAACCACTCGTCCGCGGCGGTACGCGTGGACCAGCATGCCGATGGCACCAGCCATCAGCACCGCCCCCAGACCTATCGCCAGCCAGCGCGGCAGTTCGTACAACGGCGACACGTCGTCGACGGTCCAGCCGATCACCGGCTGCGCCACGATCATCAGCACGAAGGACCCGATACCCGCGAACACGTAGATCTCATTCCTGGCCCCGGCTGTGACGCCACGGCCGAGCAGGAGCGCCCCGAGAACGCCGAACACGAGCACAGCCGACAGCGCGACCGCGTCCTTGAGCGTGTACGGAAGCACCGGGGTCTCCTCGAACAGGCCGTCGAGCAGCCAGTCCGACCCGAGGATGGTCAGCGCTATCATCACCAGACCGCTCACCACGATGTCCAATGTGGACCGCTTTCCGGTGTTGCGGTCGAGCTGCGCCGCGACCTTCCTGGCGTACTCGCGCGGCTGACCGAACGCCTCGACGGGATCTTCGCCGGTCTCGGCGACGTGCGCCTCGACCTCGGCGAGCACCTCGCCGACCCGCTCGCCGGAGATCTCGTGCATCCGCAGCGCGAGCAGCAGTTCGTCGTGATACTTCTTGTCCAGCACCATCATTCCCGCACCCCTCGTTCCACCACCGAGATCGAGTTCTTCGCGAACTCGATCCACTTCGGACCTTGTTCTGCCAGCACGGCGTGCCCCTCGTCGGTCAGCGCGAAGAACTTGCGCCCCGGTCCGCCTTCACCGGCCCGCCACTCGGCGTGCAGCAACCCGTCCGCCGCAAGCCGGTTGAGCAGCGGATACAGCGTTCCCGCTTTCATGTCCGGCAAGCCAGCCTCGGCGAGTCGCTGCAACAACGTGTAGCCGTAGCCCTCGCCGCCCTCAGCGAGCAGGGCCAACACCGCGAGGTCCAGCACGCCGCGCAACCACTGCGTCTGCCTGGCCGCGATCGTCTTGTTCGCCACGCCGACAACGTAACACCAACTAGTAGGTGTCGCAAACTAGTAGGTGACACGAAGGCGGCATGGTTCCGGTCGTGCAGGCGAGTCGGGTCAGCGGATCTGCCAGTCCAGGCGGCCGTCTTCGGTGATCGTCGGATAGCTGTGGCCCGCGGGAACGCCCTCGCTCAACGAGCGGTAGACGTCCGCGAGCATCGACGTGACACCCTTCCACTCCGGCCGCAGGACCTGCGCCGCCTCCTGTTCCCACTCCAGCACGCAGCCGTGCAACGGGCCCGGCCGCAGATCCACCACCAGTTCATCGGCGAAGCCGTCACCGGCGATCGGGATCCACGCCGGGTGGAAGCTGGAGCCCGGCGAACCCGCGTAGTAATCGCAGGCCGGTCGATCCCACTGCGCCGTCCAGTTCTTGCGGTGATCCCGCCAGGCCCGCAGCGCCTCCGCAGCGCTGTAGGGCGTGTAGAACGGCGGCAGGACATCCGCGAGCACGTTGGTGTCCGTGCCACCGCAGCACGTCCACAGTTCGCGCAGCTCAGCCGGTAACTCGACGGCGAACTCCGCTTCCAACTCGGCGAGCTCGGGCGAGGGCTCCGGGGGACGCAGGGCGGCTGCGGTGACCGGCGCGTGCACCGTCAGCCAGCGCACGATCTTCGTCCACAGCTCCGTGACATCCATTCCGATCATGATCGTCCGGAACTCGCCAATTCGGTACCGCCAACCGGGACACCACCCGCCGGGTGCCGACCATCGCTGCGCCGAACAGCGCAACGTCGATTGGACCGTTGCCGCAGGTCCGGCGGAGGATTGTTACGAACTGTTCCGTAGACCGTTGCATTCGACTGACTCGATACGGTGACAGCCGGACCGGGGAACACGCTGCGAACGGGCAACCCGTAGGCTTCCGCGAGGTCTGGTTCGGTGACCGGAGGTAGAGAGATGGCGCAGGACATCGTCCCCATCGAGCTCGGGCTGCCACAGGGCGACGTCGTCACCCTGTGGGCACCGCGCTGGCGCGAGGACGGCGAGGAATGGGAGGCCTTCCTCGGGCACGAGGACGACCTCTACGCGTTCCCCGATGCCGCGCGCCTGGCCGCGTTCGTGCGCACCTCGGAGGAGCACGACCTCGACGACCACCCGGCCTGGCACGTGGTGCCCGCCCTGTCCGCGGTCGAGCTCAGCCCCGACGAGGACCACCAGTACGACCTCGTGGGTGTCCCCGAGTTGGTGGCCGAACCACTGGACACCTGGACCATCAACGAACTGGCCGACATCGTCGAGATCGCCCGGTCGCTGGCCGACGTCTGCGAGCTGGACGCGGTGCACGAGGTGCTGGACGCCGCCACCGGGTTCGCCATGCTCGACCAGGGCACCCTGGCGTTCTCCGGCAAGGACGGGCAGCGCCGCTGGACCGACCTGTGCGAGGTCGTCGTCGAGCGCTGGGACGAACTGCTGGACGCCATCGACGGCGTGGTCACCACCCCGGACGTTCCGGCGGACGCGGTCGCCACCGCCGAGACCGAACTCGCCGAGGCGCTGGAAGGCGACGAGCGCGGCAGCGCCCTCGCCGACGCGGCCGATGCCGTCCTCGATGCGGGCGGCATCGTGACCGTCGTCGACGACGACACCGTGACCACCTACCAGCGCGCCGAGGCGTCCGAAGAGGACGAGGAGATCGGCTTCTGGGGCGAGGTCGGCATCGACCCGATCCGGATCATCACCAGCATCGGCGAGCACTACTCGCTGCGCTGCTACCTCGACGACGACCCGGTCTTCCTCGGCACCGACGGCAAGATCGACGTCTTCCCCACGCCCCGCGCGCTGGCCCGCTTCCTGGCCGACGACAACGCGGTCGAGGACACCGACCTGGCCCGAGTCGCGACCTGGCCGCAGGTCCGGGAGAAGGCCACCGCCGGTGAGCTGCAGATCGAGGTCGACCCGGAGAACACCTACGTGCTGACCGGCCTGGACGCCGACCTCGGCGCCGGTCCGTCCGAAGTGGACGCCACGCAGCTGGACCTCGCCGAGGAACTGCTCATGGACGCGGCCTCCTGGGCTGGCGACGAAAGCGTCGAGCAGGCGTTGCAGCCTTCGGAACGGCTCGGCTGGCTGGTTTCCTTCGTGCTGCGCCCGAGCCCGAACCGGCTGCCGCCGAGCGAGCCGTTCGACGCCGAGGTCGCGGCCTGGCGCAAGCTGGTGGAAGCGCTCGAAGAACGACTCCGAACGCACTGACGCCGTTCCCGGCCTCTTCGCACCGGGTGATCCCGCGCCTGGTGCGGTCCGGAGCTCGCGCATTCCACCCGCACGGCATCGGGATTTTCCGATGAGACGACGTTTGCGGACCTGTCACGTAGAAGGGCTTGTCTTCGAACCGGCCGCGCGGCGCTCAACCGAAGGCGATCTCGCGCGAAATCGGCACCCATCCCTCTCAAGAAGTGCCGATCTCGCGCGAAATCGGCACGAACACCGCGCCGAAACACACCAGGAGCCCTGTGCTCGCCGGGACGAAAGTTTCGGAGCCACAGTGCCTTTCGGCGCGAGCCCGCTCAGGCGGCCTTGCTGAGCAGTTGCCCTGGAGCGGCCAGCCGACGGCGGGATGGCTCACCCCGCGACACCTGAAAATAGGCCTCGCGCAGTCCTTTTCGCGCGCGGTAGGCGAGCGCTGCGGCGCTGTTGCGGCTGATGCCGAAGTGCTGGCCGATTTCCGCCGTCGACCGGCTCTCGATCTCCAGGTACCAGAGCACGTGCCGCCAACGTCGCGGCAACCTGGCGAAGGCCTTCGCAACCAACTCGCGCTCCAACTCGACCAGTGCGGGATCGGTGAACGGCACGTAGCACTCGGGCCGGTAGACGGCTTCGAGTTCGTCGACCAGTTGCAACCGGCGGTCCCGGCTGTTGGCCGCCATCGCCAGGTTGCGAACCGTGGTGAGCAGGTAGGCGCGGAACGCGGCGGCCGGGCCGCCGCCGCGGCGAAGCACGTCCAGGATCTTGGCGAACGCCTCGGCGACTAGGTCCTCCGCATCGGTCGGAGTGCTGGCGACCTGCTTGGCCATGGTGTGCGCGGCAGCGCGATGCCGCAGGTACAGCTCGGCGAATGCGTCGGTTGAGCCGGTGCGAACGGCATCGAGCAGTGTTCGATCGTCGACCGCGAACATCGTTCCCCTCGGTGCCGTTGCACCGGTGAGAGGCGTTGCCGCGAGTCAAGCGGTGGCCGCCCCTCACCGAGTACGCCCCCACTGAAACGATGCTCGCGGGCGCCCGGAGGCCCGACAAGACGAAATATTTCAGATAGTGATTAGTCCTCGACGGAGAGCTGCGAATCCGCCGAAAATCACCCAGTAGTGGGAAAAACGCCCGCCAGCGCGAGAGTTCGGGAGATCTCCCCGGCGGCCGAGCGCAACGGCATGGCGTACGCCTTGGTGGCGGCCAGCTTGCGCGCCGGGAACGAGATCGCCAAGGTGACCGGGCCGTCGGTGGCGATGACCGGAGCGGCCAGGCACGCGGTGCCCAGCGAGTACTCCTCGGAGTCGGTGACCACCGGGGGCAGCGACCCGTTGACCAGGTCGTGGATCCGGGTGATCGTGCGCGGGGTGAGATCAGCAGGCGGGTAGCGGGTGAGGTGGTCGGCTCGCTCCGACCTGCTCAGCCCGGACAGCAGGCACTTGCCGATCGCGGTGGCGTGCGCCGCCTGCCGGAAATCGGCCCAGGTGTCCACCCTCGGGGTGCGCGGGCTGTCGACGATCTCGGCTACCTCGACCTCTCCTTCGCGGTAGCGGGCGAGGTAGCTGGCCGCGTTCAGGTCCTCGCGCAGAGTCGCCATGACGGCGCGGATCCGGCTGCGCAGACCTTGGCCCTGCGCGGCGAAGTGCAGTCCGGCGACCTGCGCCCCGATGATGAACGCGCCGTCGTCGAGCTTCCGCAGATAGCCTTCGTGCACCAGGGTGCGCAGCAGGTGGTACGCGGTCGGCAACGCGATTCCGGTGCGCCTGGCGAGGTTCTTCGCCGTGGTGCCGCCCGGATGTTCACCCACCGCCTCCATCAGTCGAAACGCGCGCTGCACGGATGTGATCAACGTTGGTTCGCCGCCCCGTGCCACCGGTCCCTCCAGAATTCCGCATCGTCATGGCGCTCGCGCGGGTCGTGAATTGCGTTCAGGTTTGGCATTGTTCATCGCCACCACGGCAATCGCAGCCGTTCCGCGGCGGGTTGCCGCAGATTCACTCCAGGAGTGCCGTGTAGCCGGGCTTGATCACGTCGTTGATGATCTCCAGCCGCTCGTCGAAGCCGATGAACGCCGACTTCATCGCGTTCACCGTGAACCACTGCAGGTCCGTCCAGCCGTAGCCGAACGCCTCGTGCAGCGCGGCGAACTCACCAGACATCGAGCAGTGGCTCATCAGCCGGTTGTCGGTGTTCACCGTGACCCGGAACCGCAGCTTCGCCAGCAGGCCGATCGGATGCTCGACGATCGACTTGGCGGCGCCGGTCTGCAGGTTCGACGACGGGCACATCTCCAGCGGAATCCGCCTGTCCCGCACGTAGGACGCCAACCGGCCCAGGTGCACCGAGCCGTCCTCGTCGACCTTGATGTCGTCGACGATGCGCACCCCGTGCCCCAGGCGTTCCGCGCCGCAGTACTGGATGGCCTCCCAAATGGACGGCAATCCGAACGCCTCACCAGCGTGAATGGTGAAATGCGCATTCTGCTGGCGGAGGTATTCAAAGGCGTCCAAGTTGCGGGTGGGGGGAAATCCAGCTTCTGGACCCGCGATGTCGAAACCCACGACCTCGGCATCGCGGTACCGAACGGCGAGGTTCGCGATTTCCGCCGACCTCGCGTTCTGCCGCATCGCGCACAACAAGGTACCGATTCGGATACGTTTTCCACTCGCCGCGGCGCGGCGCTGCCCATCTCGAAATCCGTCCTGCACCGCTTGCACGACCTGGTCGAGGGTCAGCCCCTGTTCCTGGAAGAGTTCCGGGGCGTATCGAACCTCCGCGTAAACCACACCGTCGGCGGCCAGGTCCTCGACGCACTCGGCGGCGACCCTCGCGAGCGCCTCCTCGGTCTGCATCACCGCCACGGTGTGCGAGAAGGTCTCCAGGTAGCGCTCCAACGACCCCGAGTCCGCCGCTGCGAGGAACCACCTGCCCAGCTCATCGGCGTCTTCGTGGGGCAGGTCCCGATATCCGGCAGCTCGTGCGAGGTCGATGACCGTCTGCGGTCGCAACCCGCCATCGAGATGGTCGTGCAACAGCACCTTCGGTGCCAGCCGGATGGTGCCCAGATTCACCGGAGTCGACATGCGCCTACGTTACAGGGCGCGGATGACCACCTCACGCACAGCTACCAACGGCAAGCCGGAAAAAACCCTGCATACGCGGTGCATTCCGGCGACGTTCAACAGGACGGCCGTTCGACAAAACTCACCCAGATGGATGCAACTGCAACTCTTAGGGCATTTGGCGGTGATTCGACTGGACCATTCAGTCGAATATCGCGCAACCGAACGGGGTCAAGAGCGGATTCGTAATCACGCAATGTATCGGGGGGTGGTTGGGAACGTGAGAACCGAGTGGCTACGCTCCTTGAGTCCTCACCTCCCCTCGACGAAGGACGCCCCTAGCCGTGACCGAGAACATGTCGTTCGACCGCATGCGCAACATGCTCACGCGTGCGGCTGAGATCCGCGAGAGCGAACAGCAGCAGATCTTCGATGCGCTGGACGAAATCCACGCCCGGCTGTCCCCGCTGGAGTCCCTGGGCTCGGTGCGGAAACGATTGTCCGAGCTGCCGGACCGCACCGAAGTCAGCGTCCTCGCCGAGCGACTCGACGAGGCACTGGCGAAGCTCGAAGCGCACGACGGCGCGCTGGTCGACCTGAAGGGCGCGGTCGACAGCCTGGTGGACAAGCTCGCCAAGCCGTTCGCGCAGCTCGACGGGCGGCTGGACGGGGTCGCGGGCCGGATGGACGGCGTCTCCGGCCGGATGGACGGCCTGGAGGACAAACTCGGCCACATCCACAAGCGCCTCGACGAACTCGGCCTGCACCTCGACAAGCAGGACGGCCGACTGGAGGCACTGCCCGCGACGGTGCACGGCCCGGTGCGCGAGCGCATCGACTCGCTGGAGACCAGCCTGCGCGGCCGCTTCGCCGAGATCGACGAAGGCGTGCACGAGCACCTCGACGGCACCCGCGAAGCGTTGCAGCGCGCGGTCACCGACTCCACCGGCAGCGTGCAGCACGCTCTCACCGAAGCGGTGTCCGGCAGCCGCGACCAGCTGGACGGCAAGCTCGACCAGCTCGCCGCACGGCCCGCCGTGGACCCGACCGACCGGCTGGACAAGCTTGCCGAGCGGCTGGAGCAGCTCACCAACCGGCTGGACCAGGTGTCCGGTCACCTCACCAAGGTCGAGGACAACGTCAACACCCGGATCGACACCGTCGAGCACGGCGTCAGCACTCGCCTGAACACCGTCGAAGACGGCGTCAAGACGGGCCTCGGCGAACTCGGCAGCACGCTGTCGAAGAACCTGTCGCAACTGTCCGGCTCGCTGTCCTCGCGTCCCGACAGCGACGCGCTGGGCGCCCTGGTCCGCGAGGCCAACGAGGAAAGCGAGCGGCGGCACGCCGGTCAGCTCGACGAGGCGATGGCCACCTTCGCGGAGCTGATCCTCGGCGGCAGCGCACCTTCCGCGCCGCCGCCGCCCACCACCCTGCCCCGGCAGCAGCGCCGTGGCCGGTCGAAGAGCGCGAAGCGCGACACGGACAAGGCGCTGACCGCCGACGACGGCGACGACTTCGCAGCCGAGAGCGCCTGATCCAAACCGCGTCGGCCGGGCCGGTCAGGACAGCCCGGCTGGCGCGTGGTCTGCGACCACCCGATCCAGTATCAGCGGTGTCGACCCTCGGTCGGCACCGCTGATCGCGTATGCGCCCGCCAACGCTTCTCGCGCACCTCCAATCGTTTCCGGCCGATCGGTGTGCAGTTCGAGCAGCGGCGCACCGGCGGTCACCTGATCACCGGGTTTCGCCAGGCAGAGCACGCCCGCGGCGTGTTGCACGTCGTCCTCCTTGCGGGCCCGTCCGGCGCCCAACCGCCAGGCCGCCACACCGACCGCGTACGCGTCGAGCTTCGCCAACGTCCCGGTTTCCGGTGCGGTGACGACCTCGACGTGCTCGGCGCGGGGCAGCTCGGCTTCGGGATCACCGCCCTGGGCCGCGATCATCCGGCACCACGTCTGGTACGCCCGGCCGTCTGCCAACACGACTGCCGGATCCACATCGGACAGACCCGCGTGGCCGAGCATTTCGCGGGCCAGCGCCAGCGTCAGTTCCACCACGTCCGGTGGCCCGCCACCACGCAGCACCGCCACGGCCTCCGCCACTTCCAGCGCGTTGCCGACCGCTCGGCCAAGCGGCACCGACATGTCGCTGATCACGGCACTCGTGCGCAGTCCGTTGGCGGTCCCGATGTCCACCAGCGCGGTGGCCAGCCGCCGCGCCTGGTCCAGGTCCTTCATGAAGGCACCTGAGCCGCACTTGACGTCCAGCACCAGGGACTGCACACCTTCGGCGATCTTCTTGCTCATGATCGAACTGGCGATCAGCGGGATCGACTCGACCGTGCCGGTCACGTCGCGCAGGGCGTAGAGCTTGCGGTCGGCCGGAGCCAGCCCTTCGGTCGCCGCGCACACCACCGCACCGACCTCATCCAGCTGGTCGCGAATTTCCACAGTGGACAATCGTGCCCGCCAGCCGGGTATCGACTCCAGCTTGTCCAATGTGCCGCCGGTATGGCCGAGCCCGCGTCCGGACAGCTGCGGTACCGCCGCACCGCAGGCTGCCACCAGTGGCGTCAACGGCAAGGTGATCTTGTCGCCGACGCCGCCGGTGGAATGCTTGTCCACAGTGGGTTTTCGGATTCCGTCGAGGACCAACGTCTCCCCCGAAGCGACCATCGCCGCCGTCCAGCGCGCCGTCTCCGCCGGGGTCATGCCGCGCAGCAGAATCGCCATCGCCAACGCCGCCATCTGCTCCTCGGCGACCTCACCCCGGGTGTAGGCCCCGATCACCCAGTCGATCTGCTCGTCGCCGAGCTCCCCACCATCGCGCTTCACCCGGATCACATCAATCGCGGAATGAATCATCGCCGCCTCCACACCTCGCCGGAACTTCCCGCCAATAAAGAGGACCGAGCCCCTCCACCAGATACACCCCGAAAGTGTGATCTTGGCAAAACGCCAGGTCAGACGATCAGAATTCGAAGGCGTCGGGGAGGACTTCACGCATCGGGAGGACGCCGCGCGGGGTGTCGACGAGGCAGTCCGGACCGCCGAGTTCTTGGAGCAGTTGGCGGCAGCGCCCGCAGGGCATCAGCAGTTCGCCCGCCGCGCTGCGGCAGGCCACCGCGACGAACCGGCCGCCACCGGTCAGCCGCAGTTGGCCCGCCATCGTGCACTCCGCGCACAGCGTCAGTCCGAAGGAACCGTTCTCCACGTTGCAGCCGACGACCGTCCGGCCGTCATCGCACAGCGCCGCAGCTCCCACCCGCAGGTTCGAGTACGGGCAGTACGCCAGCGCCGCGGCCCGCACCGCCGCGGCCCGCAGGGCCGTCCAGTCCACCGTGGATGCCACTGGTCAGTTGACTCCGAAGTTGTTTTGGTGCCGGAGAACAAATTCAATCCTCGCCCCTGCGGTACTGCAGTCCGTCGGCCGCGGGTGGTCGTAGTCGTTGCGATGCCGCGGCGAGGACCACCAGCGTCACGAGGTGCGGTGTGTAGGCGGTGAGCTCGTCCGGCAGTTCGTCGGTGAACCAGTACACCGAGTACATCACCGCCGCGAACACCAGGGCGATGCCGGAGGCGAACCAGTTGCGCCGCCACAGCTGCAGGACCACCACTGCCACCAGCACCAACGTCGCCGCGTAGAACAGCGCGTGCACGCTGGTCTCGCCGCTGCGCAGCTGCAAGCCGTCGGAGTACCCGAACAGCGCCGCACCGCCGAGCAGCCCGCCCGGCCGCCAGTTGCCGAAGATCATCGCCGCCAGGCCGATGTAGCCCCGGTTGTTCGTCTGGTTCTCCAGGTAACCCGCCTGCCCCGGATTGAGGATCAGCGCCGCACCGCCGAGTCCGGCGAGCGCCCCGGAGATGATCACCGCGAGGTACTTGTAGCGGTAGACGTTGACGCCCAGCGATTCCGCCGCGACCGGGTTCTCCCCGCAGGAGCGCAGGCGCAGCCCGAACGGCGAGCGCCACAGCACCAGGTAGCTCACCGGCACCAGCAGGTAGGCCAGCATGGTCAGCGGCGACACCTCGGTGATCAGGCCGCCGATGATGCCCGCGAGATCCGAGATCCCGAACCGCTGCAGGTCTTCCAACTGCTGCAGCCAGCCGCCCATCGGCTGCATCGAGTAGGTGTCGAACTTCGGCACCGGTGGTGACTCCCGGGGGTTCTGGGAGATCGGCTCGAACAGCAGCGTCGAGAGGTACTTCGCGGTACCCGCCCCGAGCAGGTTGATGGCCACCCCGGACACGATGTGGTTGACCCCGAAGCTGACGGTGGCCACCGCGTGCACCAGGCCGCCGAGGCCGCCGAACACCGCGGCCGCGACCAGCCCGGCCAGCGGTCCCCACTGGTAACCCGCCCAGGCCCCGCCCCAGGTGCCCAGGATCATCATGCCTTCCAGGCCGATGTTGATGATCCCGGCGCGCTCGGCCCACAACCCGCCGAGCGCGCACAGCAGGATCGGGATGCCCAGCCGCACCGCGGCCTGCACCGTGCCCGAGGACGTCAGCTGGAGCACGCCGGTCTCGTAGGAGGTGATCGACACCGCCACGAAGCCGACCAGGACCCACAGCAGGACACGGGCCCAGCCGGGCATCCGATGGCCGGGGCGGCTGGTCTTGCGCTCCGTCGGCGCCGGTTCGGTCGCGACCGCGGTCATGACTGGTCCGCCTCTCCGCATTTCACAGTTGTGGTCGCGCCCAGCCCAATCTCCCGTTTCATGGTTTCTTGTGGCTGGTTTGCGTCACGTTCCCCTGAGGTGCGGTTCGGGAGGACTGAGGTTGACGCAGGGGGTGTCATGCCCGCTCACCTCCGGTTCCGGCGGCGGCCGGGGTGGCCGCGGTGCCCAGCGCACGCCCGACCCGCCGCTGCTCAGCGGCGAGTTCGCGGCGGCGCACCAACTCGTACGCGACGACCACCGACAGCACGATGGTGCCCTGCAGGATCGTCACGATCTCCTTGGGCACCCCGATGTTGTCCAGCGTCAACGAACTCTTGTCCAGGAAGGACCACAGCAGCGCGCCGAATGCCACGCCGATCGGGTGGTTGCGGCCCAGCAGTGCGATGGCCAATCCCGCGAAGCCGTAGCCGGTCGGGAAGTTGAGCGTGACGGTGTGGTCCCGGCCGAGGATCTCCGGCAAGCCCGCCAGCCCGGCGATGGCGCCGGAGAGCAGCATCGCGGACATGATCATGCGCTTGGAGTTGACCCCACCAGCCGTCGCCGCGGTCGGCGACAGGCCGGAGGCGCGCAGTTCGAAGCCGTACCGGGTCCGGTCGATCAGCATCGCGTAGCCGATGCCGACCGCGACGGCGAGCAGCACCAACCCGAAGACGGTGCCCGCGCTGCCCAGCGAAATTCCCGACACCTGGCCGCTCTCCGGGATGATCCGGGTGCCCTGGGTGTTGCCGCGCAGCTCGCCGAAGGTCGCGACCAGGTAGGCGACCACGCCGATGGCCAGGGTGTTGAGCATGATCGTGGAGATCACCTCGGACACCCCTCGGTACACCTTGAGCACCGCGGCGATGCCGCACCACGCGGCGCCGACGGCGGCACCCACCGCGACGATCACCACGACCTGCAGCCCGAAGGGCAGGCTGATCGCGCCGCCGACGATCGCCGCCACGCACGCGGCCAGCCGGTACTGGCCCTCGATGCCGATGTTGAGCAGGTTCATCTGGAACCCGATCGCCGCCGCGATCGCCACCAGGTAGTACGCGCCCGCGGTGTTGATGATGTCCACCGCGGTGGTGCCGCGACCGACCTGCGCGACCATCTCCGCCAGCGTCGCGATCGGATTCGCACCGGAGATCACCAGCACCACGCTGCACAGCACCGCCGAGAAGACGATCGCCAGCGCAGGCGGCAACAACCGGGCCCGCCAGGTGTTCATCCCGCCTCCTGTATCTCGCGGGACACCCGCACCCGTATCTCGCGGGACACCCGCACCCGGTCGGCTGCATGAGCGGGAAAGAGGTTGTCGCTCATCCCGCCTCCTGGGCACCGGTCATCGCCGCGCCGAGCTCCTGCGGGGTCACCGAGCGCGGATCGGCCGCCGCGACCAACCGGCCGCCGAACATCACCCGGATGGTGTCCGACAAGCCGATCAGCTCGTCGAGATCGGCCGAGATCAGCAGGACCGCCAGGCCCGCCGCGCGGGCGGCGCGCAGGTGGTCCCAGATGCCCGCCTGCGCCCCGACGTCCACGCCCCGCGTCGGGTGCGCCGCGATCAGCAGCGCCGGATCCCCGGACAGCTCCCGACCGACCACCAGCTTCTGCTGGTTGCCGCCGGAAAGCGCGGCCGCGTCCACCTCGATGCTGGGCGTGCGGACGTCGAACTGCTCGACGATCCGCTGGGTGTCGGCCTTCGCGCCCTGCCGGTCCAGCCATCGCCCGCGGGCCACCGGGCGGCGGGTCTGGTGACCGAGAATCCGGTTGAGCCACAACGATTCGTCCAACAGCAAACCCTGCCGGTGCCGGTCCTCGGGCACGTAGCCGATGCCCGCTTCTCGGCGGGCCAGGGTGGGCAGGCCGGTCAGGTCGCGCTCGCCGAGCACGATCCGACCGGCGTCCACCGGGCGCATGCCCATGATCGCTTCGACGAGTTCGGTCTGCCCGTTGCCTTCCACTCCGGCGATGCCGACCACCTCGCCCTCGTGCACGGTCAGGTCGATGTCCGCAAGCACCGTCCGATCCTGCTCCGATGCGGACAGTCCGGAGACCGACAGCACCTCGCGATCGGTCACAGTGGACACACCGTGTTCGGGCACCGGCAGCTCGCTGCCGACCATCATCTCGGCCAATCGACGACTGGTGACCTTGGTGGCGGCCACGGTGCCGACCGTGGTGCCGCGCCGCAGGACGGTGATGGTGTCGGCGATCGCCCGCACCTCGTCGAGCTTGTGCGAGATGAACAGGAACGTGAAGCCCCGCTCGCGCATGGTGCGCAGGGTCACGAACAGCTCGTCCACCTCCTGCGGGACCAGCACCGCGGTGGGCTCGTCGAGGATGATGATCTGCGCGCCCCGGTAGAGCACCTTGAGGATCTCCACCCGCTGCCGGTCGGCCACACCCAGCCGTTCGACCAGCACGTCCGGGCGCAGTTCGAAACCGGCCTGCTCGGCGAGCGCGAGCACCTGCCGCCGGGCCCGCGCGCCGATGCCGTGCGCGCCTTCCGCGCCGAGCACGATGTTCTCCAGCACGGTGAGGTTGTCGGCGAGCATGAAGTGCTGGTGCACCATGCCGATGCCGACCCGGATCGCATCCGCCGGGGTGCGCAAGCGCACCTGGTCGCCGCGCACCCGGATGGTCCCGGAGTCCGGAGCCTGCATCCCGTACAGGATCTTCATCAGGGTGGACTTGCCGGCACCGTTCTCGCCGCACAGCGCGTGCACCTCACCGGAGCGCACCGAGAGGTTCACGTCGGAATTGGCGACCACGCCGGGGAAGGTCTTGGTGATGCCGGTCAGCTCGACGGCCCGGGTCCCGGCAGCGCCGGGTGGACCGCCGGAATCCGGCGCAGTGGAGGTGTTCATGGGGCTCCGTGGGAGGTTTGCGCTGGAAGCGAACCAGATGGGCGCTCAACAATGGACGGTTTCCGTCCAAATGTGACGATCTTGGCGCGAAACCGCCACTTGATCGAGTGATGAGTGAAGGGCACCTTTGACCGAGTTAGCCGGTCAAAGGTGCCCTTCACTCGGATTGTCACGGCTTGTCGGAGACCTGGATCTCGTTGCGGGCGATGGCCGCCTTGTAGGCGTCCACCGTCGGGACCAGGTCGTTGATCTTGCCGCCCGAGGTGGAGTAGCCGACCCCGTCGATGGACAGGTCGAACTTCTTCGGCACCGTGCTCAGGTCGTTGCGCGCGACCGCGGCGATGTAGTCGAACACCGCGAGGTCAACCCGCTTGAGCATCGAGCTGATGATCACGTCCTTGTACTCGGCCACGGTCGGCTGGTTGTACTGGTCGGAGTCGACCCCGATCGCCTGCGCGTTCGCCGACTGCACCGAGGCGAACACGCCCTTACCGGACGCACCCGCTGCGTGGTAGATGACATCGGCACCCGCCTCCAGCTGGCCGGTCGCGACCTCCGCGCCCTTGTTCGGGTCCTGGAAACCGCTGAAGTCACCGGCCGGTGTCAGGTACCTGCGCTCGATCTTGATGTCCGGCGCGGCCGCCTCGGCGCCCGCCACGAACCCGGCCTCGAACTTCTGGATCAACGGGGTCTCCACGCCGCCGACGAAGCCGAGGTGGCAGTTCTTCGACCGGTGCGCGGCGATCACACCGACCAGGAACGAGCCCTGCTCCTCGGCGAACACCAGCGGTGTGACGTTGGGAATGCCCTGCAGGTCCTCGTCGATGATCGCGAAGCGGGTGCCGGGGAACTCCGGCGCGACGATCTTGAGCGCGTCTGCGTAGGCGTAGCCGACCGCGATCACCGGGTTGAAGCCCTCCCGCGCCAGCTGCCGCAGCCGGGTCTGCTTGGCGTCCTCCGGCTCACCGGACCCGGCGTCGAGCTCCTTGGTCTCGGCCAAGCCCATCTCCGCCTTGGCCCGGTCCACACCGGCCACCGAGGCGTCGTTGAACGAGGCATCTCCGCGCCCACCGATGTCGAAGGCCAGCCCGACCCGCATCGTGCTCGCGTTCGGCGGCTGTTGCTGCTGGGTGGCCGGGGTGGTCGGGGCAGCGGCCCCGGCTGGCGGAGCGCTGAGCTGGCAGCCCTGCCCCTGGGCGTTGTTGGTCGCACCGCCCCCGCTGTCCTTGGCGCACCCGGCCAGCGCCAGTGCGCCGGTGAGCAGGACAGCGACCACTGTCGCGCCGTTGCGGCGCGATCGTCCGGCACCCGAGCGCCTTCCCCATATCGGCGTTCGCCCCATGCCGTTCCCCTTTCCTGTCTCCTCCCGCCGCACCCCCGGCCGCGCTCCCGGCCGACCGGAAGTCGCGACGCCGGAAGAACTCCACACGAAGATGTCGCCTTCGGTGAATTGTTCTTCCAGTGCACGGCGCACGCCATTCGGTGACGTGGCTCTCGAAATTAAGTCTTGACGTTGCTGCTTGTGCATTGCTCGCGTGTCACGAAATGATTTCTACATCGATCAACCGGTGCAGGGGGCTTGTCTGGTCGATCACAGACAGCGCAGGCGAGTAGGCCCGGGCGATTAGTCGGGTCTAGCATCCGAGACGTCAAGGCCCCAGTTCGTGGCCGGTGACGGGCGTGCACCCAATGCCGATTGGGACCAACTGCAACTCGGGGCCGGTCGCCCCTGTTCCCGAACGGGGCCGTCAGTCCACCAGCGAGGTTGGAGGCCTTCCAACATGGCCAGCACCACCGCCTCCGCGGCCGAGGCACCGAAGCGCGCCACCGCACCGCGCGCGAAGGGACGCCTCTACCGCGGCGATCTGGGCATGTGGTCGTGGGTCGCCCACCGAATCACGGGCGTGCTCACCTTCTTCTTCTTGTTCGTACACGTCCTGGACACCGCCTTGGTCCGGGTTTCCCCCAACGCATACGACACGGTCATCGACACCTACAAGCAGCCGCTGATGATCCTGTTCGAGCTTGGGCTGCTGGCGGCTGTGCTGTTCCACGCGTTCAACGGCATCCGGGTCATGCTGGTCGACTTCTGGGCCAACGGCACCAAGTACCAGAAGCCCATGCTGTGGACGGTCGTGGTGCTCTGGCTGGTGTTGATCATCCCGGCGGCGATCAGTCTGATCAGCCGCGCGGTCACGGAAGTTTTCGGGGGTTGAGATGAGCGTCACCGACGCACCGCTTTCCGTGCAGAAACCGCGCACCCCGTCCCGTCCCGCCGCGCGCCGCAACAACTTCGAGCTCTACAGCTGGTTGTTCATGCGGCTGTCCGGTGTCGTCCTGCTGTTCCTGGTGCTGGGCCACCTGCTGATCATGCTGTTCCTGGACGGCGGCGTGCACCGGATCAACTTCGCCTTCGTCGCCGGTCGCTGGGCGTCCCCGTTCTGGCAGTTCTGGGACCTCACCATGCTCTGGCTGGCCGGTCTGCACGGCGGTAACGGGCTCCGTACCGTCATCAACGACTACTCCCGCAAAGACGGCACACGCTTCTGGCTGAAGATGCTGCTGTACGTCTCCGTCGTGCTGACCGTGGGTCTGGGCAGCTTCGTGATCTTCACCTTCGACCCGAACATCGGCTAGCGCCGCAGACGACCACAGCGTGGCGAGATCGACGCCCGAACCGCGGGTCCCGCCACAGCCCGAGGAGGCGACCATGCAATTCCACAAGTACGACGTGGTCATCGTCGGCGCAGGTGGCGCCGGGATGCGCGCCGCGATCGAATCCGGGCAGCGCGCCCGGACCGCCGTGCTGACCAAGCTCTACCCCACCCGTTCGCACACCGGGGCCGCCCAGGGCGGCATGTGCGCGGCGTTGGCCAACGTCGAAGAGGACAACTGGGAATGGCACACCTTCGACACCATCAAGGGCGGTGACTACCTGGTCGACCAGGACGCCGCCGAGATCATGGCGAAGGAAGCCATCGACGCGGTCCTGGACCTGGAGCGGATGGGGCTGCCGTTCAACCGGACCCCGGAAGGCAAGATCGACCAGCGCCGGTTCGGCGGCCACACCCGCGACCACGGCAAGGCCCCGGTGCGCCGCGCCTGCTACGCCGCGGACCGCACCGGCCACATGATCCTGCAGACCCTGTACCAGAACTGCGTCAAGCACGGCGTGGAGTTCTACAACGAGTTCTACGTGCTGGACATCATGCTCAGCGACACCCCGGACGGCCAGGTCTGCTCCGGCGCGATCGCCTACGAGCTGGCCACCGGCGAGATCCACATCTTCCAGGCCAAGTCGGTCATCTTCGCCACCGGGGGCTTCGGCAAGGTCTTCAAGACCACGTCGAACGCGCACACCCTCACCGGCGACGGGATGGGCATCATCTACCGCAAGGGCCTGCCGCTGGAGGACATGGAGTTCTACCAGTTCCACCCGACCGGACTGGCCGGGCTGGGCATCCTGATCACCGAGGGTGTCCGCGGCGAAGGCGGCATCCTGCGCAACGCCGACGGCGAGCGGTTCATGGAGCGCTACGCACCGACGATCAAGGACCTGGCACCGCGCGACATCGTCGCCCGGTCGATGGCCCTGGAGGTGCTCGAAGGTCGCGGTGCGGGTCCGAACAAGGACTACGTGCTGCTCGACGTCACCCACCTCGGTGAAGATCTGCTGGAGGCGAAGCTCCCGGACATCATGGAGTTCTCCCGCACCTACCTGGGCGTGGAACCCACCAAGGAGCCGGTGCCGGTCTACCCGACCGCGCACTACGCGATGGGTGGCATCCCGACCAACATCGTCGGTGAGGTGCTGCGGGACAACGACCACACCATCCCGGGCCTGTACGCGGCCGGTGAATGCGCGTGCGTCTCGGTGCACGGCTCGAACCGGCTGGGCACCAACTCGCTGCTGGACATCAACGTGTTCGGGCGCCGGGCCGGTATCGCGGCGGCGGAGTACGCGCACAGCCACCACCACGTCGAAATCCCCGACGAGCCGACCAAGCTCGTGCAGGGCATGGTCGACCACCTGCGCACCGCGCACGGCGGCGAGCGGGTCGCCACGATCCGCACCGAGCTGCAGCAGACGATGGACGCCAACGCTTCGGTGTACCGCACCGAGGAGACCCTCAAGACGGCGCTGTCGGACGTGCAGGCGCTCAAGGAGCGCTACGGCCGGATCTCCGTGCACGACAAGGGCAAGCGGTACAACTCCGACCTGCTGGAGGCCATCGAGCTGGGCTTCCTGCTCGACCTGGCCGAGTCGCTGGTCAACGCCGCGCTGGCCCGCAAGGAGTCGCGCGGTGGGCACGCCCGCGAGGACTACACCGCTCGGGACGACGTCAACTTCATGCGGCACAGCATGCAGTACAAGGTGTTGCCCGAGCACGAAGACCCGGACGCACCGCTCGGGTTGACCGGATTCCAAGCCGACATCCGCCTGGACTACAAGCCCGTCGTCGTCACCCGGTACCAGCCGATGGAGCGTAAGTACTGATGACCGCCGCTACCACGAACAACGACACGACTGCTCTTCCCGAGGACGCGCCGCCCATCCCCGACGGCGCCACGATGGTGACGGTCAAGATCCTCCGCTACAACCCGGAGGCCGACGAGGAACTGCACTGGGAGTCCTACCGCATCCCGGCGCTGCCGTCAGACCGCGTGCTGAACCTGCTGCACTACATCAAGTGGTACGTCGACGGTTCGCTGACCTTCCGCCGGTCCTGCGCGCACGGCGTCTGCGGTTCCGACGCGATGCGGATCAACGGGGTCAACCGGCTGGCCTGCAAGGTGCTGATGAAGGACCTGCTGACCAAGGGCGGCGAAGCCACGCTGACCATCGAACCCATCAAGGGCCTGCCGGTCGAGAAGGACCTGGTGGTCAACATGGAGCCGTTCTTCGAGGCGTACCGGGCGGTCAAGCCGTACCTGATGACCACCGGCAACGAGCCGACCCGGGAACGCATCCAGTCGGTCGCCGAGCGGGCGCGGTTCGACGACACCACCAAGTGCATCCTGTGCGCGGCGTGCACCACGTCGTGCCCGGTGTACTGGGCGGACGGCAACTACTTCGGCCCGGCGGCGATCGTCAACGCGCACCGGTTCATCTTCGACAGCCGGGACGAGGGCGCCGAGGAGCGGCTGGACATCCTCAACGACGTCGACGGGGTGTGGCGCTGCCGCACGACCTTCAACTGCACGGACGCCTGCCCGCGCGGCATCCAGGTCACCAAGGCGATCCAAGAGGTCAAACGAGCCCTGATGTTCCGCCGCCGCTGAGCAAACCCGACACCAACGGCGCCCATCCCTCGGGGGTGGGCGCCGTTGTCGCACCGTGGTGCGCAATTTCGCGCGAAAAGCGCAGCCACCCCGGTGAACGTCAACTCCGCGTCGGCTCGCCCCGGCGGGTGACGCACCGGATCAGCGGCGGGTGGCTCGGTAGGCCCGCCAGCCGATCACGCCGATGATCGTGCCCAGGACCAGCGAGACGACCGCGATCACCAGGTGGACGAGCAGGTAGGGCGTGGGCGAACCGGCTGCCCAGGACCGGTCGCTGTGCCAGATGTTGCGCACGAAGGTGGGCCACAGCAGGTACGACCACACGCCGAAGGCCAGCAAGAACAACGCAACTCGACGGGAAACTGTCACGACTGCAGTATCCGCTGCGACCTGGGTCACCCACCTGTCCGGGTAGCCGTCCCACCCCCGCTGCGCTGCGAGATTGGCTAGCCTGCTGCGTGTGCTTCCGAGTGCCCGCGGTTCCGCCGCCCTGCTCCGCACGAAAATCACTTTTCGCGCGGCTGTTTGCGCATTCGTCGCCGGGTTCGCGCTGACGACCGGCGGCACCGCCGCGGCCCAGCCACCCCCGGTCTGCCCGAACGCCGCTCCGCCGCCCGCGGTGGACACCTCCGAGGTGCCCGCGCCGGGCGCACCGGTTCCCGGGCCGGTGCCGGTCCCGGAGACCCCTGTTGGCGGTGACCGGATGGCTGAGTGCGGGGTGATCAGCGCGCCGGGACTGCCGCAGCCGCCCGGCGAGGTGACCGCCGCCAGCTGGGTGCTGGCCGACCTCGACAGCGGCGCGGTGCTCGCGGCGAAGGATCCGCACGCCCGGCACCGTCCGGCGTCCACGATCAAGGTGCTCACCGCGCTCACCGCGCTCCGCGAGCTGCGCCTGGATGACACGATCGTGGCCACCCAGGACGACGCCAACCAGGAAGGCAGCCGGGTCGGCCTGAGCCCGGGCGTCACCTACAGCGTGCAGCAGGTGCTGACCGGCCTGATCATGCAGTCCGGCAACGACGCCGCGCACGCGCTCGCCATGAAGATGGGTGGGATGGGCGTCGCGATCGACAAGATGAACGCGCTGGCCACCGAGCTCGGCGCGCTGGACACCCGCACCGCGACACCGTCCGGCTTGGACGGTCCGGGCATGAGCACCTCGGCGTACGACCTGGCGGCGATCTTCCGCGCGGCGATGCACGAACCGGCGTTCGCCGCGATCATCGGGACCCGCAACACCGTGCTGCCCGGTGCGCCCGGCGGCCCGCCGCTGGAGGTCTGGAGCGACAACCAGGTCCTGCTCGGCTATCCGGGCGGGCTGGGCGGCAAGACCGGGTTCACCGACGACGCGCGGCACACGTTCATCGGTGCCGCGGAACGCGACGGGCACCGGCTGGTCGCGGTGCTGATGCGCGGTGAGAACCAGCCGATCCGGTTGTCCGCGCAGGCCATGCGGCTGCTGGACTACGGATTCGGACTCAGCGGGTTCGGGCTCAGCGGCTCCGGACTCAGCGCCGCACCGGTCGGCGAGCTGGTCACCACGTCGCCGCGGCCGCCCACCGTCGACAGCTCGCCGCAGCCGCAGGCGAACTCGCCCGAAGCCGGACAACCGGAGAGCTCGTCGATGTTCGGCACGGTCGGCGGCCCGCTGGCCCTGCTCGCAGTGGCCGCGGCCGCCGTGATCAGCGTCCTGGCGCGTCGGCAACACCGCGCGAAGCTGGCCGCTGCCGCGCGTCGCGAGCAGGACAAAAAAGACCACCCCTGATCGAATCCAATACCCAACGCGGTGCTCGGCGTGGTTCAATTTGTTAACGGACCAGTATCGTTAACAAATGGAGTAGCCATGGACTCGACGAGTGTCCTGGTGGTGGGTGCCGGACCTGCCGGGCTGGCGCTGGCCTGCGGACTCCGGGGGCTCGGCGTACCGGTGCGCGTGATCGACCAGGCAGCCGGACCGGCGACCACCTCGCGGGCGAACATCCTGCACGGTCGCGGTGTCGAGGTGCTGAACCGACTGGGCGCCCTCGGCGATCTGCGGGACCGCGCGCAGCACGCCATCCGGATCAGCTACTACGTCGCCAACAAGCGGTTGGCAACGGTGAGCTTCGGCAAGATCGAGGGCAAGCAGCTCGTGGCGCTGCTGGTGTCGCAGGCCGAGATCGAGGCGGTGCTGCGAAAGCGGCTCACCGAACTCGGCGGCACGGTCGAGTGGGGCCGGGAACTCACCGGCCTGGCGCAGCGGCCCGACGGCGTCACCGCGACGCTCCAGGACGGCGAGTTGAGCGCGGACTACCTGGTGGGCTGCGACGGCGCGCACTCCACGGTCCGCAAGCTCAGCGGGATCGGTTTCCCCGGCGTCCCGCTCGTCGACCAGTGGTTGCTCGCCGATGTGCGCGCGGACTGGGAGCTGGACCGCACCGGTTCGTCCGGTTGGTTCCACCGGGACGGGTTGTTCTTCGCGATGCCGATGCGCAGCGCCGAGAACGACACCTGGCGGCTGATGGCCGACGTCCGACCGACCGATGGGGAACAACCGGATGTCATCGACCAGCTCCAGCAGCTGCTGCCCGAACGCACCGGCCAGACCGACGCGAAGATCCGCGACGTGGCCTGGACATCGACCTTCCGCATCCACCGCCGACTCGCCGACCGCTACCGGGACGGACGCATCCTGCTGGTCGGCGATGCCGCGCACATCCACAGCCCGTTCGGCGGCCAGGGCATGAACACCGGCATCGGCGACGCCGAGAACCTGGCCTGGAAACTCGCCTTGGTGGCGCAAGGCCACGCCCACGCGGCACTGCTGAACACCTACCAGGCGGAGCGCCGAGCGCTGGCCGAGGACGTCCTGCGCAACACCACGGCAAGCACCAAGTTGATGCTCGCCGACGGCGCGGTGGCCCGGATCCTGCGCGATCGACTCATCACCCCGCTGGTGAACCTCCAGGTCGTGCAGCGGCGGGTCACCTGGCTCGCATCGCAGCTGTGGGTCACCTACCGCAAGGGTCCGCTGGGCTCCGGGAAGGGCTCGCGACCCCGCCCCGGCGACCGGGTGCCCGATCTGGACTGCCGGGACGAGCACGGTCGACCGACCCGCTTGCACACCGAACTCGGCGGCAAGTGGGCACTGCTCGCACCGGCCACGACGAGCTTGGAAACCCTTGCGCCGCTTGGCGAACACGTCGTCCACCTGATTCCGGACCGGCCGTGGCGGGAGAGCTGGCTGATCCGGCCGGATGCGCATCTCGCCTGGCGGGGGACCAGCCAGCCCGCACTGGCGCAATGGCTCGAAAAGCTGCTCAGCGGCGGCCGGACGGCATGACATCTCGACGCGGGCGACCACGCGATCCCGCGGCCGACAAGGCGATCCTGCAGGCCGCGCTGGACCTGTTCGTCGAAGGCGGGGTCGAAGGCACCAGCATCGAGCAGATCGCCAAACGCGCCGGGGTCGGGAAGCTCACCGTGTACCGGCGGTGGGACTCGAAGGAAGCGGTGATCGCCGCCGCGATCGAGTTCGCCCGCGATGAGATCCCCGAACCGTCGGCAGCGGACTACCTCGACCTGCCGGTGACCGAGCTCGTCCAGCGGGCGCTGCCCGGACTCGCCGAAGCAGTCGCCAATCCGCGGCTGCGCGCGATGGTGGCCCGCGTCTTCGGTTCCAGCGTCAGCCATCCGGAGCTGCTGGAGTCCTATTGGGCGAGCTACGTCGCGCCCCGGCGGCGCCTGGTCCGCGCGCTGCTGGAACGCGCCCAGGCCGACGGGACGATCGCCGCCGATGCGGACCGGGACGTGTTGATCGACATGATGGTCGGCGGGATGCTCTTCCGCCTGCTGCGGCCGGAACCGCTGGACGTCGCCGAGGCCCGCCGGTACCTGGAATCCCTCTACCGCGCGATCGGCCTGCTCGACCGGTCGTGACGGCCGCGTTGTGCACCGACCGGCGGCCGGATGAGCGGCGCTTTCACCCGGCACAACCGGGCCGGACTCCCGCTCACCCGGCGGTACGCCGATCCGCTCGGTCGGCGTTCAGCGCTTGCGGCGCCAGGCCCAGCCGGCTACCGCGCCGAGGCCGACCAGGCCCGCCGAGGCGCGCACCCCGACCCGGTTTCGCACCTCGATGACCGGGCGGATGATCGCCGGGCCGGGCGGCTGCGGTGGCACCAGCTCCAGGTTCTCCCGCGCCGACGCGGTCCACGCGGTGACGAACAGGATGAACCGCGAGGTCAGATTGGCGAACACCAGCAGACCGAGGATCGGGCCGAAGGCCGCACCCGCCGGTGAGCTGGTCACGGAGTTCAGGTAGATCACCGCGATCTGCTTGAGGACCTCGAACCCGATCGCCGCGAACAGCGCCCCCCACACCGCGCTGCGCAGCGTCACGGGCTTGCGCGGCAGGCGCGCCAGCACCCACAGGAACACCAACCAGCTCGCCGCCAGCGACAGCACGATCGACAGCACCCGCAGCAGGATTCCCGCCGCCGGGGTGTGCTCGATCCCGACCAGTTCGAACAGCCGCTGCCCGACCCCGCCGCCGAGGGCGCTGATGCCGAACGAGACCGCTATCGCCACCCCGAGCCCGATCAGCGACACCAGGTCGGAGGCCATCCGCCGGAGCATCGACTGCTCGGCGGCCTCCTGGGTCCACTGCGCGGTCAGCGCTTCTCGCAGGTTCGTCATCCAACCGAGCCCGGAGTACAGGGCCGCGAGCAGACCGATCACCCCGACCGTTCCGGCCTGGCTGATCGCCTGGTCGACGACGCGGTTGAGCATGTCGCTCATCGCCGGGCTCGGCACCGCCGAGGTGATCGAGGTCCGCAACTGACCCAGTAGCGCAGGGTCGCCGCGCAGCACCAAACCGGCCGCCGCGAAGGCGATCATCAGCAGCGGGACCATCGCGAGCACGCTGAAGTAGGTGATCGCGGCGGCGTAGTAGTCGCCGTACCGGCTCTGGTAGCGCTGGAACGCGCGGATGAGCCGGTCCAGCCATTCGTGCTGGCGGCGCAACAGGGTCAACCGGCTCGGCTTCGCGTCCTGCTGCTGACCGGCCACGGTGCACCTCCCGCCGCAACGGCTTCCCCCGAACGGTGGCAGGCTACCCGTAGTTGATCAGCTCAGCCCATCGACGGCAGGAAGCCCACTCGATCGAAGACCGTGCGCAGCGTTTCCGCCGAAACGGCCCGGGCCCGCTCGGCACCACGGTGCAGGACCTTGTCCAGCTCGGCCGGGTCGTCGAGGTAGGCGCGGACCTTCTCCTGGAACGGGGTGACGAACTCGACCACGACCTCGCCGAGTTCCTTCTTCAGATCGCCGTACCCCCGGCCCTGGAAGGCCGCTTCCAGCTCAGCGATGGTCTTGCCGGTCAGCGCGGAGTAGATCACCAGCAGGTTGCTGATGCCCGGCTTGTTCTCGACGTCGTAGCGGATCTCGCGCTCCAGGTCGGTGACCGCGGAACGGATCTTCTTCGCCGAACGCTTGGGTTCCTCCAACAGCTCGACCACCCCGGCTGGCACCGACTTGCTCATCTTCGAGGTCGGGTCCTGGAGGTCGTAGATCTTGGCGGTCGCCTTGGGGATGTGCGCCGCGGGCACCGTGAAGGTGTTGCCGTAGCGGGAGTTGAACCGTTGCGCCAGGTTGCGGGTGAGCTCCAGGTGCTGGCGCTGGTCCTCGCCCACCGGGACCGCATCGGCCTGGTAGAGCAGGATGTCCGCGGCCTGCAGCACCGGGTAGGTGAACAGCCCGACGCTGACGTGGTCGGCCTCCTGGCGGGCGGACTTGTCCTTGAACTGGGTCATCCGACCGGCCTCGCCGAACCCGGTCAGGCACTCCAGCACCCAGCTGAGCTGGGCGTGCTCGGGGACGTGGCTCTGCACGAACAACGTCGAGCGGTCGGGGTCGATGCCGATGGCCAGCAGCTGGGCGGCCGAGAGCCTGGTGCGCTGGCGCAGCAGCTCCGGGTCCTGCGCAACGGTGATGGCGTGCAGGTCGACGACGCAGTAGAAGGCGTCGTGGTCGGCCTGCATGGCGACCCACTCCTGCAGGGCGCCCAGGTAGTTGCCGAGGTGGAACGAGTCGGCGGTTGGCTGGATGCCGGACAGCACGCGCGGCCGGGCCGCGGGCTGGTCGCCGTTCTGGGATGCGGGGTTGTCGCTGCTCACGTGTTGATTCTCGCAAGTGCCGCGACGAACGGCCGGAGTGACCTCACCGGTTCGCGTCTGCCGACTCAGCTCTTGCGCTGGTTCTCCGGCTGCACCTTCTTCTTCCGGAACACTCCCGCGACCATGCCCGCCAGCCCGAGCCCGACGGCCGTTAGACCGACCGGCGTGCTGATCTTGTCCAGCGGGCTGGCCTCCGCGAGGAGGGTCGACCCGGCGGCGCTGGCGCCGCTCGCGGTCGCCAAGAGCACAGCGGTGACCGCGGCGCCCAACGCGGAGACTCGCGTGATCACGCGAGATATTCGGCTACGCACGAGCATTGCCTCCCTACGGAAGTTGACCCTTTCGGGTCACTTACTCGTTTGAGTCCGGTGGCGGACCGTACCGACCACCCGTTACGGACGTGGTCGCTTTGCGTAAACCGGCCACGACTAAATGATCATATTTTCCTGCCCGCAACGGCTTTCAGCGGGTCTGCTGATCAACTGATCGCGCAGGCCAGCGCCCGGGATCGACGGGAGGGCCGATCCCGGCGCGAAAAGTCCGTATGATTTACGCCACACTCGATCAGGCTACGTCGGGCTGATTCCGAGCTGCACCCGACCCACTCGCCCGTAAGTGGTACTGCGCTGCCGGGCCGAACGGCCCGCTCGACCGGCCAGGTCGTGCAGTTCCTCGACCGTGCGGGCCGAGCCGTGCTCCGATCCGGCCATCCGGCTGATGGTCTCCTCCATCAGCGTTCCGCCGACGTCGTTGGCACCACCGTTCAACACCTCGGAGGTGCCCTCGTCGCCGAGCTTCACCCAGGAGCACTGGACGTTGTCGATGCGGCCGTGCAGCAGGATCCGCGCCATCGCGTGCACCGCGCGGTTGTCCCGGTGAGTCGGTCCCGGACGTGCGAGTCCGGCGAGGTAGATCGGTGCGTTGCGGTGCACGAACGGCAGCGGGACGAACTCGGTGAACCCGGCGTTGCCGTGTTCGGCCGCGGTGTCCTGGACGCCCGCCAGGGTCCGCAGGTGGCCGAGCCAGTGCTCCGGGGTGTCGACGTGGCCGTACATCATCGTCGACGAGGACGGGATGCCCAGCCGGTGCGCGGTGCTGATCACCTCGATCCACTCGGCAGCGGGCAGCTTGCCCTTGGTCAGCACCCAGCGCACCTCGTCGTCGAGGATCTCCGCCGCGGTGCCGGGAATGCTGCCCAGACCGGCTTCCTTGAGCTCCGCCAGCCAGTCCGCGATGGACACCCCGGCCTTCGCCGCGGCGCTGACGATCTCCATCGGGCTGAACGCGTGGACGTGCATCTCGGGCACCCGCCGCTTGACCGCGCGCACCAGCTCGGCGTAGCCGGACACCGGCAGTCTCGGGTCGATGCCGCCCTGCATGCACACCTCGGTGGCCCCGGCCCGCCAAGCCTCCTCGGCGCGATCGGCGACCTCCTCGGGCGAGAGCCGGTAGGCGTCCGCGTCCCGTTCGCGCTGCGCGAAGGCGCAGAACCGGCAGCCGACGTAGCAGACGTTGGAGAAGTTGATGTTGCGGTTGACCACGTAGGTGATGTCGTCGCCCACCACCTCCCGGCGCAGCCCGTCGGCGATCCCGGCGAGCGCGTCCAAGGCGGCTCCGTCGCAGGTCATCAAGGCCATCGCGGCCGAGGTGTTGGTTTCGTCGAGCAGCGCGGCGGGGTCTGTTTCGGCGATCCGGAGACCGTCGCGCACGTCGGCGTCCAGCCGCTGCGGCGCGGCGTCGGCGGGCAGTTGGTTGCGCAGTTCGTCCCAGTCTCCGTAGACGGTGTCGAAATCGCCGCGACGATCTTCGGTGCGTCCGGTGGTGTCGATGCTGCGGTGCAGATCGGTGCGGCCGATGGATTCGAAGCCGCCGTCCGGCTCCTGCCATTCGCGGCCGACGATTTCGGCGTCCGGGCGGGCCAATCCGTCCGGATCCGACAGCGCGGCGACGTGCGCGGCCACCCGCAGGTCCAGCCACTGCGTGCTGTCCCCGGCCAACCCCGCGCGCACGTAGCGCGGGTAGGCGGTCAGGCGTTCGTGCAGGCCGAACCCGCCTTCGCGGGTCTTCGCGGTGAGTTCGTCGAGCTGCGGCCAGGGCTTTTCCGGGTTCACGTGGTCCGGGGTCACCGGCGAAACGCCGCCCCAGTCGTCGATTCCGGCGCGCAGCATCAGCAGGTGCTCGTCGCCCACCAGGTTCGGCGGAGCCTGCACGCTCACCCCGGAAGGCATCAGCAGCCGTGCCACCGCGATCGTGGCGGCCAGGTCGTGCAGGTCCGCGTCGGGCATGCCGCGCATCGCGGTGTCCGGTTTGGCCCGGAAGTTCTGCACGATGATTTCCTGGATGTGCCCGTACTGGCGGGCGACGCTGCGCAGCGCGAGCAGCGATTCGGCGCGCTCGGTGCGGGTTTCGCCTATTCCGATGAGGATTCCGCTGGTGAACGGCACCGCGACGCGACCGGCATCGGCCAGCACCCGCAACCGGACGGCGGGCTGCTTGTCCGGGCTGCCGAAGTGCGGACCGCCCTTCTCGCTCCACAGCCGCTCGGCGGTGGTCTCCAGCATCATGCCCATGCTCGCCGCGACCGGCTTGAGCCTGGTCAGCTCCGACCAGCTGAGCACGCCGGGGTTGAGGTGCGGCAGCAGCCCGGTCTCCTCCAGGACCGCGATCGCGCAGGACCGCACGTAGTCCACTGTGGAGGAATAACCGCGGGCCTCCAGCCACTCCGTGGCGGCGGGCCACCGTTCTTCCGGTCGGTCGCCCAACGTGAACAGAGCTTCCTTGCAGCCCGCCGCCGCGCCCTGCCGGGCGATCTCCAACACCTCGTCGCGTTCCAGGTACGCGGACGGCACGCGGTGCGGCACGGTCGCGAAAGTGCAGTAGTGGCAGCGATCCCGGCACAACCGGGTGAGCGGAATGAACACGTTCCGGCTGTAGGTGACCATCCCTTCGTGGCCCTCGGCAACCAGGTGCGCATCCCGGGCACGACCCGCCGCGGTAAGCAGTTTCTCCAGGTCATCGCCGCGAGCGTGCAGCAGCACCGCAGCTTCGGCGGCGTCCAGCGAGACACCGTCGGTGGCGCGGCGCAGCGCGCGGCGCATCGCCGATGCGCTCGGGGTGGGCTCCGGCGGGGCGAGGTTCAGATCTGCAACCGACACCTAACGACTCTAAGTCGCAAAAGGCGTGCTGCCCAGCCACCATCAACGTGCTGCGCACCTCACTCCCACCATTTGAATTACTCCGTTTCGCCCTACCCGCGATCACCGGTTCAGGCGCAAAATCCGACGACTAACACTGGGTGATTTGCACTTTGTCTCCATGGGAGGGACACGTGTCAGGCACTAGAACACGCGGCCGCGCGGTGCGCATCGCCGGTTCGGCGCTCGCGTTGGCGCTGCTGGTACCCGCCAGCGTTGTCAGCGCCGCCGAACCCGCGCCTGCCGCCACCGCCGTACCAGCGCACTTCGTCGTGCTGGGCCCGACGGGGGACGGTCTGCAGCAGACCGAGGAGTCGGTGCGCGGCGTCGGCGGCACCGTGGTGCAGAGCTGGCCGCAGATCGGGGTGGTCATCGCGACCTCGACCGACCCCGGATTCGCCGCCGCGGTGCGCACGCAACCCGCCGTGGAGCAGGCCGGGGCCAGCCGCAATCTCGCCGAGCAGTTACCGCCCGCTCAATCGCAGCGGCTGGAGGCGTTGGAAGGCAAGGTCGAGACCACCGCGCTGGCTGCCGCGGCGGGTCAGGAACCGCTGGAGCCCGAGCAGTGGGACCTGCCGCAGATCAAGGCCGACCAGGCGAGCGCGATCTCGCAGGGCAGCAAGGACATCACGGTCGGCGTGCTGGACTACGGCATCGACCCGACGCACCCCGACCTGCAGCCGAACCTGGACGTTTCCAAGTCGGTGAGCTGCGTGAACGAGGGAGTTCCGGACACCAGGCAGGAAGCCTGGCAGCCGCAGGACCCGACGCAGGACCACGGCACGCACGTCGCGGGCACCATCGCCGCCGCGCGCAACGGCATCGGCGTGGCCGGGGTCGCCCCGAACGTCGCGCTGGCGTCGGTGCGGGTCATCGACGACAACGGCTTCATCTACCCGGAGTACGCGGTCTGCGGCTTCATCTGGGCGGCTGAGCACGGCTTCGACGTCACCAACAACTCGTACTTCGTCGACCCCTGGTACCTGTGGTGCGACAGCGACCCGGACCAGAAGGCCGGTGCCGAGGCGGTGCGCCGCGCCGTCGCGTACGCCGCGGGCAAGGACGTCGCGACCGTGGTGTCGGCGGGCAACAGCAACTGGGACCTGTCCAAGCCGATCCGCGACACCAACAGCCCGAACAACGGTGGCCCGCTCCAGGACCGCCAGACCGGACACGACTGCCACATCCTGCCTGGTGAACTGCCCGGTGTGGTCTCGGTTTCCGCGGTTGGCGTGCAGGCGGTGAAGTCGTACTACTCCAACTACGGGCTGGGAACCGTCACGGTCACCGCACCGGGTGGCGATGCCCGGCAGATCCCGCCGACGCCGTCGGGCAACGGCCGGGTGCTGTCCTCGGTGCCCGGTGGCGGCTGGGGCTGGATGCAGGGCACCTCGATGGCCGGGCCGCACGCGGCGGGCGTGGTCGCGCTGCTGCGCAGCACGCACCCGGACTGGAGTGCCCAGCAGGTGATCGGCGCGCTGACCAACGAGGCCGATGCGCTGGCCTGCCCCGAGCACTACGACCCGGATGGCGACGGCAAGCCCGACGCGGTCTGCGCTGGCGGCAACCGCGGTGCGGGCTTCTACGGAGCGGGCCTGATCGACGCCCTCGACGCAGTGAGCTGATCGCCACCCGTACGAGTGGTAGGTGAAGGGCACCTTTCACCAAGTTACTTGGCGAAAGGTGCCCTTCACCTCGTCCGATTTGCCTGGGCCGGGAGGCCGCAGGACGCTCTGGGCGATGGGGTTGTCGCCGGGAGTGAGGCGGGGTCGTGGGTGATTCGGAGACCTTCCTGATCGTCGGCGCCGGGATGGCCGGCGCCAAGGGCGCGCAGGCGCTGCGCGATCTGGGGTTCGACGGGCGCATCGCGCTCCTCGGGGACGAGCCGCATCGCCCGTACGAGCGACCACCGCTGTCCAAGGGCTATCTCATGGGCAACGCCGGATTCGACAGCGCGTACGTGCACGACGAGGCCTGGTACGTGGAAAACCGGGTCGATCTGCAACTGGGGGTGTCGGTGCGGCGGATCGACCGGGCTTTGCGGCAGGTCGAGCTCTCCGACAACAGCCGACTCGACTTCGACAAGCTGATGCTCACCACCGGTGCCAACCCCCGTTCGCTGCCGGTCCCGGGCATCAACGCGGACGGCGTTCTGTACCTGCGCCGGGTCGAGGACTGCGACCGGATCAAGCAGACCTTGACCGACATCGAGCGGCTCGTGGTGGTCGGCGCGGGCTGGATCGGTCTGGAGGTCACCGCGGCGGCGCGCGAGGCGGGCGTGGCGGTGACCGTCGTCGAGACCACCGAACTGCCGCTGCTGCGGGTGCTGGGTCCGGAGGTGGCCGAGGTTTTCGCCGCGCTGCACCGGGAGCACGGCGTCGACTTCCGCTTCGGCGCCCTGGTCAGCGAGATCGTCACCGCCGACGGCAGGGCGACCGGGGTCCGGTTGCGCGACGGTACCGAGATCCCGGCCGATGCGGTGCTGATCGCGGTCGGTGTGGACCCGGAGGTCGCACTCGCCCAACAGGCCGGGCTGCGGGTGGAAAACGGCATCCTCGTCGACGCGTCGCTGCGCACCTGCGACCCCAACATCGTCGCAGCCGGTGATGTCGCCAACGCGTTCCACCCGTTGCTGGGCAAGCAGATCCGGGTGGAGCACTGGGCGAACGCGCTCAACCAGCCGAACACCGCGGCGGCGGCGATGCTGGGGCGCGACAGCAAGTACGCGGAACTGCCGTACTTCTTCACCGACCAGTACGACCTGGGCATGGAATACCTCGGCCACGTCGAGCCGGGCGGCTACGACCAGGTGGTGTTCCGCGGCGATGTGGCGGCCCGCGAGTTCATCGCGTTCTGGCTGGCCGAAGGTCGAGTGCTGGCGGGCATGAACGTCAACATCTGGGACGTGACCGACCAGATCAAAACCCTGATCACCTCGGGAACCACGGTCGACCCGACGATCCTCGCCGACCCCGACACGCCGCTGAACGAACTGATCGCCCGCTGACCTTTGTTCCACGATCGTGTGTTGTATACTCACAACGGGGCTCGGCACACTGGTTACATGATCAGCAGTGGACGACACCCCAAGAAACCGATCGCCGACGCGATCAAACGCGCCGAGGCGGACGGCTTCATAGTCCGGGAACGACACAAGGGGCATCGCTGGGGCGTCATCATCTGCGTGCAGTGCAAAGGACGGATATCCGTCTGGTGCGCACCAAGAGTGCCGGAAAACGACGCCGCGAAGATCAACAAGTTCCGTGACCGACACCAGGAGTGCTCATGAGCAGCCACGAGTTCACACTGATCCTTGATCAGACCCCGGACGAAGAGGGACACGATGCGCTGTTCGAAGCCGGTTGCGACGACGCCGTCGTAGAAATTCGCAACGGCATCGCATTGCTCGACTTCACCCGGGAGTCCTCGACTCTTGCGCATGCGCTCGTCACCGCGATCCAGGACTGCGAACGAGCAGGATTCCGCGTCGAAGGGGTGCAGACCGACGACCTGGTGCCGCTGCGCACCATCGCGGACCGGCTGGGGCGAAGCTACGAGAGCGTCCGGTTGCTGGCGACCGCCCGTCGAGGTCCGGGCGGATTCCCGGCCCCGCTGTCCAACGAGGGGTGGGCCCTGTATTCCTGGTCGCAGGTGGCCGACTGGTCGACCCGGCACCTCGACGCGCGCCAGTCGGTGGACGCCTTCGAGATCGAGATCGCCGCGACCGATCACATCGTCCGGGCGCGGAACATGTTGCGGGACAACGCCGAGCGCGCCGAACTGTCGCGGCTGCTGACCGCTTGATCGTCAGGTGGCCAGGGAGCGGTTCACGAAGTTGGCGATCAGGTCGTCGATGTCGAAGGGGGCCAGGACTTCGGGCACCGTCAGGTGTTCCACGATGAGGCCGGTCATCGCGTAGTAGAGCAGCACGGTCGTCATGTCGTCGCCGGGGATTCCCGACTCGCGGCGGCCTTCGATGTTCATGTTCAGGTTCGCGCGCAGGGTTTCGGTGAGTGCCGCTTGGAGTTCCGGGCGCCGGGTCGCCTCCAGGCGGAGTTCCAGCAGCGCCAGCCAGCCGGTCCGGTCGTCCGAGATGTGCTGGAACAGCGCCCGCATCAGTTCGGTGAGCAGTTCTGGTGACGGTGGCAGCTGGGCCGATTCCAGCCGGGCGGGGTCGAGGGTCAACCGCTGGTGGATGTGCGCACCGACCTGGTTGAGCAGTTCGTCCCGGTTGGCGAAGTAGTTCGACGCGGTCCCCTTCGGCACTCCGGCCTCGGCGTCGACGGCGCGGAAGGTCAGGCCGCGCGCGCCGTCGCGCGCCAGCACTTCGATGGCCGCGTCGACCAGTGCCGTTCGCCTGGCGGGGTTCTGCACCATCAGCCCTCCTCAAAAAGGAGCTTGCAACCACTACGGACATAGTACTACATTTGAAGCACTACAGGCAGAGTGGTCATCGGGAGGCGCGCATGCAGGTCTTCACCAGCGGCGTAATGCATCTGACCTACACCAAGCGGTAGACCAACACGGCTACGAGGAGATTTCTTGCGCAAGCTCACCTACTGCGTTGCCGCGACGATCGACGGCTACATCGCCGCGCCCGACGGATCAGACCCGAGCACCAGCGGACTCATGGTGCCCGACGCAGACTACCTGCCGTCGCTGTTGGCCGAGTTCCCGGAGATCATCCCGACGCACGTCCACGAAGCGCTCGGGATCACTGATGCCGAGCACAAACACTTCGACACCGTCGTCGAAGGGCGCAATTCCTACGAACTCGGGCTGCGGGCAGGTATTTCCAACGCGTACTCCCATCTGCGGCACTACGTCTTCTCCGGAACTATGACCGAAAGCCCGGACCCCGGCGTGCAACTCGTCGCGACCGATCCGATCGAGAAGATCCGCGAACTCAAAGCCGAAGCGGGCAAGAAGATCTGGCTGGTCGGTGGCGCCAAACTGGCGGCAGCGCTTCGCCCCGAGATCGACGAACTGATCATCAAGAGCTACCCGGTGGTCGCCGGGGCGGGAATCCCGCTCTTCGACGGCGAATTCGCACCCCAGCAGTACGACCTCACCAACACCCAGGTCTTCACCAGCGGCATCATGCATCTGACCTACACCAAGCGCTGACCCGACCGAGGCCAACGTCAGCGCAGAGCGCACCGATCACGGTGCCACTGATCCATCTCGCCAAACCCCCAAGGGCTGCCCACAACTACTCGTCAAGCAGAAATCGAAGAACTCGATCCAGTTCAGGGAGTTTCTCAGTGAGAACTTGCCAGACCAGAGCGTCGTCAACCGTCGCGTATCCGTGAATCAGAATGTTACGGAAAGCGACGATTCTCCCGAGCTCCGGGATTTGCGCGGCGAGTTTCGCGTCAGCCTTGGAAAGTTGGTTCAACGCCTCACCGATGATCTCGAACTGGCGTTCAACAGCAGACCTCAGCATCGCGTCAGCCTGGTAATCAGCAAAAGTCTTTCCGCTGTGGAACCCGCGAAGCAGATCAGCAGCGGCGACGGCATCCCAAAGGTACGTCCGGGGGTCAGGCGGCATAGAGGAGTTCCCTGGTGTCCAGGACCTGTCGCTTGAAATACGGATTGCGGATGCTGGACACACTCACGATGTCGACTGGACGATCCAGGATTCGTTCAAGCCCTTCCTTCAGACCGAAGTAGCTGCCGAAGTAGTCGAAGCCCGGACCCGTGTCGAACTCGACGAGCACATCAACATCGCTGGTCTCGACGTCGAACGTGTCCCCCACAGCGGAGCCGAAAAGATCAAGACGGCGCACCGACAGCGATCGGCACAGCTCCTCGATCTCATGCCGCTTCTCCGCGACGATCGCGTGCATGGTCGCCACCTCCTATCTGGATTCTGCCTGATCGGAGTCGGTACGTCACAGTGACTTGGCGACGACCGGACCAGCGGAGGTCGTAAGTCGGCGCCTTCTCCGCCCATGCGTCGGTGGCTCGCTCCGGCAGGCCGAGCGAACTGACAACAAGGTCGATTCGCCAGCCCATCAGCCCAGCCCATCAGCTCTGTCGATCGGCTGGATGGCCGACGCCGAGCAGTGCCAGCGGGCGCTGACCGGATGGGGTCAGTAGTCGAACACAGCCGTCACCGGTGCGTGATCCGACCAGCGCTGGTCGTAGCTCGGGGCCTTCTCCACGAAGGCTTCCGCGCAAAGCTCCGCCAGGCCGGGCGAACTGACAATTAGGTCGATGCGCCAGCCCGAGTCGTTGTCGAAGGCTTTGCCTCGGTAGGACCACCAGGAGTACGGGCCGGGGCCTTCCGGGTGCAGGCGGCGGACCACGTCCGCGTAGCCGCTTGCGAAGACCTCGCTGAGCCAGGCCCGCTCTTCTGGCAGGAAGCCCGCTTCCTTCCGGTTCGCCTTCCAGTTCTTCAGGTCGATCTCCTGGTGCGCGATGTTCCAGTCGCCGCACACCAGCACCTCCCGGCCCTCCGCCGCGGCGCGCTCGCGGAGTTCACCGAGATATGTCAGGAACTCCTTCATGAAGCGTTCCTTCTCGTCCTGGCGCGAAGTGCCGACATCGCCGCTGGGCAGGTACAGGCTCGCGATCACGACTCCGGGCAGGTCGATCTCCGCGTACCGGCCGCTCTCGTCGAACTCCGCGGAGCCGAAGCCGGTGCGCACCGCCGACGGTTCGACGCGGCTGTAGATCGCCACCCCGGCGCGCCCCTTCGCCGCGCTCGGGGCGAGCACTGCGTGCCAGCCTGCGGGCTCACGGACCTCGGGTGCGAGTTGGTCGGGTTCCGCGCGGGTCTCCTGCAGGCAGATCACGTCGGCTTCGGTGGCGGCGAGCCACTCCACGAAGCCCTTCTTGGCGGCGGCGCGCAGGCCGTTGACGTTCACGGTCGACACAGTCAGCACGCCAGAAAGGGTAACCACCCAACCCGACGGCCGGAGCCCCCGCGTGGCGGTCAGGCCAGCCAGAAGGCCTCGCGGGTCCGGCGCCGACGGTCGCGGCGGCGGATGGACCTCGGCCCCGCCGGGCGTTGCCACAGCCACATGCACACCCGTGCGCCGCCGAGGCTGGAGCGGTCCACCGCGAGCCGACCGCCGGTGGATTCGGCGACCCGGCGGGCGATGTCCAGGCCCAGACCGGTCGATCCGGCGCTGCTGCGCCCGCGCTGCACCGCACCGGAGCGCTCCGCCACACCTGGCCCGGCGTCCTCCACGATCACACCCACCACACCGTCGTTGCGCTGCAACGACACCACGAACTCGGTCTGCTCCGGGGTGTGCCGGAAGACGTTGCCCACCACGGCATCCACCGAGGCGGCGAGTTCCGCGCTCGGCACCGGGACATAGACCTCGCCTTCCGCTCCGCGCAGGGACCACGCCCGCTGCTGGTCCTCGGCCAGCGCCGACCAGAACTCCAGCCGCTGCCGCAGCAGCGCCGCGGCGTCGCACTCAGCCTCCTCGCCTGGGCCGGACCGCCGGGCGCTGGTGATCACCAGGTCCACCTCCCGCTCCAGCCGGTCGATGGCCAACCTGGTCTGCTCGGCGGCCTGGTCGTAGCCCAGCGCTTCGGCGTTGAGCCGCAACGCGGTGAGCGGGGTGCGCAGCCGATGCGAGAGATCCGCCGCCATCTCCCGTTCGGCGGCCAGCAGTTGGCGGACCCGGTCGGCCATGGTGTTGAACGCCTGACCGGCTTCCACCAGCTCGGGCGGCCCGCTGGGGTGCACGCGGACGCTGAGGTCGCCCGCGCCGAGTGCCGAGGAGGCGTCCGCGAGCCGGATCGTCGCGCGCACCACGCGGGCGGCGAGCCGATCGGCTACCAGCAGCGATCCGATGACCAGGATCAGTCCGACGGCACCGAGCACCAGCCAGGACCGCAGCACACCGCGGGTCTGTTCCGCGGCGGGCACGAACACCTCCGCGAGCGCAGTGCGACCGCCGTCCAGCGCGATCGGCTGCACGAACGCCGAACCGCCTGGTACTTCGACGGTGGAGGTGCGCACCTCGGCCATCGCCAGGTGCACCTCACCGGCCCCGACCCGGGTTTCGCCGACCACCCCGCCGTCGGGCAGGTACACCGCGAGCCATCCGGCCTGCCCCGCGTGGGTGCTGGCGATCGCTTTCCCGACCAGCGCGTGATCGGTCGTGGTGGCGAGCACCGGCGCCAGCGCCACGGCCTGCCGCTCGGCATCGGACATCGCCTGGTCGCGGGCCATCTCCTTGATCATCAGCCCGAGCGGGATCAGGAAGGCCAGCGCGACCATCGAGGTCACCGCCAGCGCCACCAGGACGATCGTGCGTCTCATTCCGGTTCCACGAGCTTGACGCCGACACCGCGCACGGTGTGCAGGTAGCGGGGATCGGCGGCGCTTTCACCGAGTTTGCGCCGCAGCCAGGACAGGTGGACGTCGATGGTCTGGTCGTCGCCGTAGGACTGCCGCCAGACCTGGGCGAGCAGCTCGCGGCGCGGCACCACCCGGCCCGGTCGGGCGGCGAGGTAGGCGAGCAGGTCGAACTCGCGCCGGGTCAGCTCCAGCTCGGCACCGTCCAGCACCGCCACCCTGCTGTCGGTGTCGATGCGCAGTCCGCCGACCTCGACCAGTTGGGCGGGCTGCGCGCCGCGGGCCCGCCGCAGCACCGCTTCGATGCGGGCGTTGAGGTGTTCGCTGGAGAACGGCTTGACGACGTAGTCGTCCGCGCCCGCGCGCAGCAGGCGAACGATCTCGCTCTCGTCGTCGCGAGCGGTGGCCACGATGGTCGGCACGTTGGAGACGCCGCGGATCATCTTCAACGTCTCGCCGCCGTCGAGGTCGGGCAACCCGAGATCGAGGATGATGACATCCGGTGGGTGCTCGGCTACTTCCCGCAGCGACGCCAGCGCGGTCCCGACGCTGCGCACCACCCAATCGCGTGCGGTCAGGTCGCGGATCATCGCCGCCCGCACAACCGGATCGTCCTCGACAACCAGAACCACAGCCATGGCGGGGACGATACGGGCAGCGTGAGAGTTCTTCGCCTTCCGGTCGGTGGGTGAACCGCCGCCAGGTGTGCGGCGCGGCTGATCCCCGGGGGCCGGTTGCGCGGCGGCGGCGCGGCGGTGAAGGATGACGCTCCCGTGCGCATCAAACGAGCTGTCACCTACGTCGGCGTGTGGTTGGCCGCGACCACCGCCGGTATCACGCTTTCCTGGCTCGGCGTGCGCGATGTGATCCGCGGCGCGATGTTCGACGAGTCCGATGCGGTTCCGGTGGTCCGCCCGGTCGCCACCGCACCGGCGGAGTCGGCACCGGCGACCACCGATGCGGCACCGCCACCGCCGGTGGTCCCGCCGCGACCGACCACAGTGGACCCGGCGACTCCCGAACAGCCCCAGTCCACCCCGAAGCCACCTCCGTCGGCAGACGACGCAGGAGACGTGCGCACCTACGAACTGAAGGGCGGCAAGGTCGTGCTCTCAGTGCGGACCGACGGCGCGGCGCTGATCTCGGCCACCCCGCGCTCCGGCTACACGGTGCAGACCTGGGATCGCCAGGAAGGCTGGCTGCGGGTGGAATTCACCGCTGACCAACACGGTTCGACGGTCATCGCGACCTGGCACGACCATCCCATCAAGGTCGAAACCCAGGAATACTGAAGGGTTTCCGGCCGCTAGGGCTTGCGGGCGACACCACCGACCAGCACGCGGTAGAACGGTTCCAGCGGTGCACTGCGCGGCCCGTCGGGCCACCAGTCCGCGACCGGCACCAGGCCCGGTTCGAGCAGGTCGAGCCCGCCGAAGTAGCTGGCGATCTCGTCGCGGGACCGGAACCAGCCGGTGCCCATCGAACCGAGGTACGCCGCTTCCATCTTGTCGGCCAGTTCAGCGGCTTCGGGATCCTCGGCACCGGGGCGGCAGAAGTGGCTCAGCGCCAGGTACGAACCGGACGGCAAGGTGTTGACGTAGCGGGCCATCAGGTCCGCGATGCGGTGCTCACCGGCGATGTGGTGCAAGGTGTTGAGCACGTACAGCGCGATCGGCCGGGACCACTCCAGTCCTCTGGCGACGCTCGGGTCGGCGAGCAGCTTCTCCGGCTCGGTGATGTCCGCGGCGACGAAGTGCGTGCTGTCGTTCTCCGCGAGCAGGGCGCGTCCGTGCACGATGGCCGTCGGATCGTTGTCGACGTAGACGACGGTGGCATCCGGGTTGACCCGCTGCGCCACCTCGTGGGTGTTCTCCAGCGTGGGCAAGCCTGATCCGCAGTCCAGGAACTGGTCGATCTCCGCCGTACTGGCCAGGTATCTGGTGACCCGCAGCAGGAAGGTCCGGCTCTCGGCAGCCAACGCGCCAGGTTTCGGCGTGACCGCGGCGAGATCGTCGCGCAGGACGCGGTCTGCCGCGTAGTTGTCCTTGCCACCAAGGATCGCGTCGTAGACCCGAGCACTGCTCGGGCGCGTGGAGTCGATGCCTCCCGGCACGCCCGCGCGTCCTTCGCCGGTTCGTGTCATGCCACTCCCCAACCCTTGTCGCCCCCGACACACCCAGGGTAGGTGATCACGTGCTAGGAGTGTACGGGCGGGCAGGTACCGCCAATCCGGGTAAGGCACTCGACCTGTGGCCGGATTCCACTAGGATGCCCTCCCGTAACGTTCAACCACTGGATCGCGACAGTGGGTCGTAGCGTCCATCCACAGGAGGTCCCGCGTGGCTCCGGACAGTGCCACGGGAAGCGGCCCCACCGCCCGCCGTCTCGTGCTGGGCAGCCAACTGCGCAGATTGCGCGAGGCCAGTGGGATCTCTCGTGAGGACGCCGGATACGCCATCCGCGGATCCGGGTCGAAGATCAGCAGACTGGAACTCGGCCGGGTCGGCTTCAAGGAACGCGATGTCGAGGACCTGCTGACGCTCTACAGCGTGGCCGACGAGACCGAGCGCGAGGCCTTCTTGGACCTGGTGCGCCGGTCCAACGAGCCGGGTTGGTGGCACCGCTTCAACGACCTGATGCCCTCGTGGTTCCAGGACTACGTCGGGCTGGAGGAATCCGCTTCCCGCATCCAGACCTACGAGATCCAGTTCGTGCCCGGCCTGCTGCAGACCGAGAAGTACGCCCGCGCGGTCGCCACGCAGGGGCGCCCGGAGTTCCCGGACGACGAACTGGACCGGCGGGTCCGGCTGCGCATGCAGCGCCAGAAGCTGTTCAGCCAGGCGAAAGCGCCGCGGTTGTGGGCGGTGATCGACGAGTCGGTGCTGCACCGGCCGATCGGTGGCAGGGCGGTGATCCGCGAGCAGATCGAGTTCCTGATCGAAGCGACCACCATGTCCACGGTTTCGCTGCAGATCCTGCCGTTCGAGCTCGGCCGGTCGGGCGCGGAGGGCGCGTTCACGATCCTGCGCTTCGCCGAGCCGGAGTTGCCGGACATCGTCTACCTGGAGCACCTCTGCGGTGCGCTGTACCTGGACAAGCCTGATGAGGTCGAGGTTTACAGCAAGGTCAGCCACCGGCTCGCGGTCGACGCGCAGACGCCGGAGCAGACCCGCAAGACGCTGAAGGCCGCGCTCCGCGACAGCTGAGCGCCATCCCGCCCGGATTGGCGAAAACCCCTCCAACACCTGGAAAAACCGCAGGTGCTGGCGTGTCTGCGCGCCTGACGGCGGTGCCGCCACGCGGTGCCGCCACGCCGTTCCCAGTTAACAGCGTTCCCCCAATCGTGTGATCAAGATCTCAATGAGATGCACGTGCATTCAATCGTGCATCTGCACCTGATAGCTTTATGCACGATCAACTGCACGTGCAAGTGATCGTGCAGCGTTAGTCGGGGAAGGGTGGGGTTCGGATGACGAACATCCAGAACGGTATGCCCGCGCAGCAGCTTCCCAACGTGGTGTGGCGCAAGAGCCGCCACAGCGGAGCGGTTGGCAACTGCGTTGAATTGGCACCATTGGTCGACGGCGGGATCGCCGTCAGAAACTCGCGCTACCCCGAGGGTCCAGCACTGGTCTACAGCAGGGACGAAATAGCCGCTTTTCTGCATGGAGCCAAGGACGGCGAGTTCGACGACCTGATCGTCTGACGAGCCGGGCCGACGGCCCCGCGCGGAGCCATGGTTGAAGCCCTTACGAGGAATATCGGTGGCGCCATGAACGAGATAACCAACGGCCTGCAAGCTCTGGTGGCCCGCGACTTCCAGTTCGCGCATCCGCGCGACGCCAACGGTGGCCTGGTCGCCGTGGTCGGGATCCGGGTGCATCGCGGGGTTTTCGACATCCTGCAGCTCTTCGGCGAGCACGATGCCGATGCGGCGCGGATTCCCGGCGACGAACCGGATGTCCTGTTCCCGAGCAAGGTGTTGTGGCGGACAACCGGCCCGGCATGCGAAGTGATCAAGGATCTGCTCTCGCTCGCCGATCCGGCTCCGGAGGTCGGCGCCCAGACCAAGGGCTGCTGGCTGCCGACCCACGCGGGCCGCTCGGCCTGGCTGGCCGCCTCCGCCTGACCCCCACGCACAGCGGACCATCGCGATCCGCTGCCCGAGGCCCCGCCCCGACCCCGGCGCCGGACCGCGCCCCGGCACCGGGTACCCCCGAAGAGATCGAGTTCCCGCGCGCACGGCGCCCCAGCGCGGGAACTCGATCGGGGCTGCCTCCCCGCGTCTTCGCGAGACCCAGCCGCCACACGCCCCCAGCGCGGTCGGGTAGCACGTCCTCATGCGCGGAAATCCCGGCCTCGCCGAACATCCCGGACCGGATGCCCCACCGCGATCTCTCGCGGACCTACCTGCGGGACCGCCGGTGAACGGCCGCGGTGACCACGCGCGGGTCACTGCCGCGGCGCCTCGCAGGTCTGCTTCAGGGCCGCGGCTTCGGTGTCGACGAAGCGGCGGATGCGGCCTCCGACCAGCGGCGCCAGCAGTCCGGCGAACCCACCGGTGAAGTCGATCCGCAACGTCACCTCGGCGCCTGCGTCGACGGCCCTGATCCAGTGCCCGGCGACCATGCGCGCGCCAGCGAATCGGGTGGCCCAGCCGAACGACGTGCCCGGCTCCAGCTCGACCACCTCCCAGACCGCGGCCGCCATGCCGGGCTGCTCGACCCGGTACCGGTGGCCGGTCCGCAGGTCGCCGTCCAGCGCGGCGACCGACCGCACGGTGGGTGTCCACTCAGGCCAGTTCGGGACGTCGGCGAGCACCGCCCACACCTCGGCCGGTGCCGCCGCGATCACCACCGCGGTCTCGTGTCGCACGCGAGGACCTTACCGCCCGGCGAGTCCCTTGCCGGGCGGATGCGCGGTCAGCCGACCTCGTACATCGGGTTGGGGAGCCGCACGGCACGCTCAGCGTGCCCGCCGTCCAGGTCGGAGTCCTGGTCGCCGATGTTCAGGACGATCTGGTAGCCCTGCTGCTCGATGCTCGCGCGGGCACCGCTCTTGTACGGCACCACCGACGGGTCGTGGTCGTCGGCCGGTCGCAGGTACAGCCCGTCGGGTTCGGGGTAGCCCTCTTCGCGGAGGTCCTGCGCGCTGGCGTCGCGCATCTGCTGGCTTTCCCGGCGGCCGGTGACGAAGAAGACCGCGACGCCGTGCGCATCGGCGAAGCGCACCAGATCGACCGTCGAGGCGATCCCGGTGGCCTCCCGCGCCAGCACGTAGTCGTCGAAAGCCGTCGCGTCGTAGCCGAAGTCGTGCGCGACCTCGTAGCCGTAGGTGGACAGGCTGGTCTCGTCGATGTCGAGCACGATGGCCGGTTTCGATACCCCCTGGTGGAGGCGTCGGGCCAGGTAGTCCTGGCCCTGCTGGTTGGCGCGGGTGATGTCGGCGTCCCACCGGCCCGAGTCGTGGTACGCGACGATCGACCGCTTCAGATCGGACAGGTTCGGGGCTGGCTCAGCAGGTTTCGCCCCTTCGACGCCCTGCGCGGTTGCGCAGCCTGTCGCGAGCAACGCGAGCAGGACGAACGACGAGGTGATTCGGGGTGCGGCGACGGACTTTCGACCGGTCACGATGTGAAACCTCCTGGTACGCCGACGACGTCGGCAGCTTGGGGAGTGAGTGCGAAAGCGGGCTGGGGCACGCTTTCGCACTCACGACCGGGATTGTCGGTTACCGGCGCTACCGTCGTTGCCCAACGGCCGAGTGGAGTGGTGGACTGAATCCGATTGGGGGCTGCGGCTATGCCAGATGTCGCAACCGAGGCCGCCCGGTTCATCACGGCCCACTCCGCGGAGCGGATCAAACTGACCGATGTCGCCGACCACGTCGGTTACAGCCCCTTCCACTTGGCCCGATCGTTCGAACGGCAGCTCGGCATGCCACCGGGGCAGTTCCTCGCCGCGCACCGCTTCCAACGCGCCAAGCAGCTGCTGCTCGCCGACGACGACCGGATCATCGACATCTGCTTCGCGGTCGGCTTCACCTCGGTCGGCACGTTCACCAGGCGGTTCACCGCCGACGTCGGGGTGTGCCCGACCGCGTTCCGCCGACTCCCCGACTCGCTCGCGGACGCGCCGCCGAAACCCGTGCACATCCCGGGCTCGGTCGCACGAGGCGGCATCGTCACCGGAACGGTCCACCTGAGTGCGGCGGCGCTGGCCGCGCTGCGCGACACCGCGGCGGTCTACGTCGGACTGTTCCCGCGCCGCGCCCCGCGCGGGATCCCGATCAGCGGATCGCTGCTGGACGAAACCGGCGACTTCGCGTTGACCGGCATCCCGCCGGGCAACTACTGGCTGCTGTCCACGGCATTCGCCGCGCGGGCGGAAGCACCGGCGCAGCTGGTGCCCGCCTGGAACGTGGTCGGCGGGTCGCCGCGGCCGGTGCGGGTGTCCGCGCGAGCGCCCTGGCACCACCGCGACGTGCACCTCGACGTGGCCGCCGAGTGGACCGCACCGGTGCTGGTCGCGCTGCCGCCGCTGGCGTCCCCGATTGCGCAAGATCGGAGAAGACAGTCCAGACAACCAGCCCTACATTGACCGGTAACGGGCAGTAATTTCCGCGGCGGACCCCCAGGGAGCAGTCATGAGCCGTGTCCGAGTCCTCGTCGGCACCCGCAAGGGCGCGTTCATCCTGACCGCCGACGGCAAACGCGAGAAGTGGGACGTCAGCGGTCCGCACTTCCCCGGCTGGCAGCTCTACCACCTCAAGGCCTCACCCGCCGACCCGAACCGGCTGTACGCCTCGCAGTCGCTCGGCTGGTTCGGGCAGCTGATCCAACGTTCCGATGACGGCGGCCAGACCTGGGAGCCGGTGGGCAACAAGTTCTCCTACGACGGCACGCCCGGCACGCACCAGTGGTACGACGGCACTCCGCACCCCTGGGAATTCGAGCGGGTCTGGCACCTCGAACCGTCCCTGACCGATCCGGACGCGGTGTACGCCGGGGTCGAGGACGCCGCGCTGTTCCACACCACCGACGGCGGCCAGACCTGGCACGAACTGCCCGCGCTGCGCGAACACGGCTCCGCAGCCGGTTGGCAGCCGGGCGCTGGCGGATTGTGCCTGCACACGATCATCCAGGCGCCGAACGACCCGAACCGGATCTACATCGCGATCTCGGCAGCGGGCGCCTTCCGCACCGACGACGGTGGCAAGAGCTGGCAGCCGATCAACCGCGGCCTGCGCTCCCAAGGCCTGCCCGACGAGGACGCCGAGGTCGGCCACTGCGTGCACCGCATCGCCCTGCACCGCGAACGCCCGGACGTGCTGTTCATGCAGAAGCACTGGGACGTGATGCGCAGCGACGACGCGGGCGATTCCTGGTATGAGATCAGCGGCAACCTACCGACCGACTTCGGCTTCCCGATCGACGTGCACGCCCACGAGCCGGACACGGTCTACGTCGTGCCGATCAAAAGCGACGAGCAGCACTTCCCGCTGGACGGCAAGCTGCGCGTGTACCGCAGTCGGACCGGCGGCAACGAGTGGGAGCCGCTGACCAACGGCCTGCCGCAGAGCAACTGCTACGTCAACGTGCTGCGGGACGCGATGGCGGTGGATTCGCTGGAGGACTGCGGCATCTACTTCGGCACCACCGGCGGTCAGGTGTACGTCTCGCCCGATGCCGGGGACAGTTGGCGGCCGATCGTCCGGGATCTGCCCGCGGTGCTGTCCGTGGAGGTGCAGACGCTGCCATGATCCGGGTCGCGCTCCCCAACCACCTGCGGACGCTGGCCAAGATCGCGGACCGCGAGGTCGTGCTGGACCTCGACGGTCCGCCGACCCAGCGCGCGGTCCTCGACGCGCTCGAAGCCCGGTTCCCGATGTTGCGCGGCACGGTCCGCGACCAGGACACCAAACGCCGCCGGGCGTTCATCAGGTTCTTCGCCTGCGAACAGGACCTCTCCCACGAATCCCCGGATGCGCCGCTGCCGGATGAGGTGGCCACCGGCAAGGAGCCGTACCTGATCGTCGGCGCGATGGCCGGCGGCTGAGGTTCCGCACCATGCGTCGGGGAACGAGTGCTGCGCTCCCCGACGCATCGTGCGGGACGCGCTCGCGGCAGTTGTCGGGAAATCGGGTTCGCTGCTACGGCGCCGTTCGGGCTGGTCGAATGCTCAGAAGTCGAACACGGAGCCGGTTCGGGCCTTGAGCTCGCAGGGGTTGGCCGCCGAGACTTCGAAGTTCACCTGCTGACCGCGCCACGCGCCCGCGCCGGACGCCCGCACCTGGCGGCTCTCCTTGGTGCAGATCTTGGACTTGTTCAGCTCCAACCGCTGCGCGTCGCCGTCGACCCCGCGCAGCTCGTCGCATGCGGTGGTCGCACGTGGATGGTTTCCGCCTGCGGGGTCGCAGTTCAGGGTCACGGTTCGAGAGTTCCGGAGTTCCGTCACCGTCAGCGTGATGGTGCTCGGCTCCGCGTTGTCGGATGCGGCCGAAGCGCCCCCTGGAACCAGCACCGCCGCAGCGAATGCCATACCCACCACGGCACGGCCTAGCAACCGAATATCGGTCATTTCGCGTCATCCTCCGTTCTGGCCGAAGAAACAAGAAACCGTGTTCTACTTACCGCACCGAGAACGATCTCTCGAAACGAAAGGGAAATGATCACCGATCGGATTCCCCCGAATCGGTAATCGCTACCACCCGCGACCCAGCGGTGCTCCGATCCACCCGGCGAACTACCACGACCGCTCGACGGCGGCCCGAATCGGCGACCAAAACGAGCGGCACTTCAACTCCGAGTAGGCCCGATTGACCCGACAGTGTGCCGAATCCGAACAATTCCGCAGGAATTTCACATCGATTTGTCCATTAATCGCGCACTCGCGAAAAGCCCGCTGATCCGACGCGGGAACGTCAGATCAGCGGGCCCGTGCCGCTTCAGGCGACGTCCGGGTCAGCTCACGCGCCGAGCCGGAAAACGCTCGCCAGGTCGTCCTGCGCAGTGTCGGACGGCGCCTGACGCGGCTTGAGCGTCAGCCAACTGTCGTAAGCACCCATCTCTTCAATGGAAACCGCCATGTCGGGGGCGGCCTTGGGGGTGATGACGTAGCCGTCCTCGCGCCAGTTGAGGAACCACATCTGGCGGTCGCTGCGCTGCTCGCACGGCGCGGCGTAGACCGCCCCGTCAAACCAGGGCTGGGACTCCGCGCACTCGCGCGTCGCCTGGTTCCGGATGGTCACCGCGCCATCGGACTGGCGGGAGACGATCCACTGGTCGCTGTCGTTCAGCGCACTGGACGGTCCGCTGATCGTTTTGATCACGTTGTCGCCGTGCAGGGCCCACCGGGAGCCGTCAGCCGTGTTGGTGATCTCCGTGAAAATTCCGGCTTCGGATTGCGCCGAGGCAGGAAGAGCCGGGACTAGGGCAAGAGTCGCCAGTGCTCCGACGGTACCCAACATCCAGCGAGCGCGGGTCATGACTACCCCTCTCTACGAAGAACTTTCCGAAATTGGCGATCAAGTCTCAGATCGCCCAAATAAGATCTCTACCAGCTTTTCTGGAGAATCTCGCACCGGATCACCGCAAAGAGTGGGATGGCATTTCCAGGAAAAGATCGACTAAAAACACGATCATTCCTTTATGGACATTCGATTTTCAACGAGGCCAGCGGAGCAGCGAAGATCTTTTCCAGAAAACACCTAGATCGCAAGTCGACGAATCATGGCGTCCATAGTGGACATCGGATTGCGATCGACACCGCCAGGTGGACCACTTGCCCCACAAGGTGCCCGACAACACCGAAACCACGCCGACGGCAACGATGAGCTGGGAAAACTGGTGCGCGATACTGGGATTGAACCAGTGACCTCTACCGTGTCAAGGTAGCGCTCTCCCACTGAGCTAATCGCGCGGAGCGGCTCGACCGCGTGCGGAAATCAGCCTAGCTGAGCCCCGATCACGACCGGCACCCACCCCGGTTTCAGACCGGCCGTTCGAAGGTCACCAACAGCCCTTCCACACCGCCGGGGCCGAGGCGGCCCTTGACGTCCGCTCCGGTGATCGCCTTCAGCTGCCAGCCATGGGCGGCGTGGTCGTTGAGGACGCGCTCCAGCTTCTCGCCGGACATCTTGCCGCCGAGCCACTTCTCCCTGAGCTCCACGACCTTGTACTGGTACGGCATCTCGGCCCCCGGTTCTCGTGAACACCTTCCAGGAGTCCAACGATGTTCGGCGGGCGCCGGTTCCGTCACGGATCGCAGGTGCTGCCCGGCACGGGTGCCAAGAACTCGGCTGCCGCCCAACGCGCGTCGCCGAGCGCGCGGAAACCGCCGACCACGTTCGGCGTCGCGGTGATCTCCTCGCCCCGCTGCAAGGAATCCACCCAGCTCTCGGCGGCGGTGGGCCCGGCGCGGACGTTGAGGACGTCGGCGGTCACCTGGAACGTGCACGGCTTGGGGTCGCCGGGGCTGCTACCGGCCTGGCTGGTGCTGATCAGGTAGACGACTCCGATCAGACCGGCACCGGCGAGCAGCACTGTGCGGGGCAGCGGGATCACGACATACCTCCCGGTCAGACGCGACATCCCAGCTATAACGTGGCACGCCGCGACCGCGAAAGCCCAGGCACTCGTCGGCGCGCCCGGTTCAACGCCTCGGGTGTCGCCCGCCCGGCCGCCATGTGCGCGCGGTAGCCCGGTTGAATCTCGTCCCTGAAAGCGCGGGGAAACGAAACGCCGCTCCCTCGGAAAACGGGAGCGGCGTTCGCGGTGTGCGTCGAAGATCAGCTGTTGGCCATCTTCTTCTGCAGGTTCTCGTCCAGGGTCGCGAGGAATTCCTCGGTGGTCTGAAAACCCTGGTCGCCACCGACCAGCAGCGCCAGGTCCTTGGTCATTCGCCCGCTCTCGACGGTCTCGATGACGACCTTCTCCAGCTTGTCGGCGAAGCCGATGACCTCGGGCGTCGAGTCCAGCTTGCCGCGGTGCTGCAGACCACGGGTCCAGGCGAAGATCGAGGCGATCGGGTTGGTCGAGGTGGGCTTGCCCTGCTGGTGCTGGCGGAAGTGCCGGGTGACCGTGCCGTGCGCGGCCTCCGCCTCCACCTTGCCGTCGGCGGTCATCAGCACCGACGTCATCAGGCCCAGCGAGCCGAAGCCCTGCGCCACGGTGTCGGACTGCACGTCACCGTCGTAGTTCTTGCAGGCCCAGACGTAGCCGCCCTCCCACTTCAGGGCGCTGGCGACCATATCGTCGATCAGCCGGTGCTCGTAGGTGATGCCCTTGGCGTCGAACTCGGCTTGGTACTCGTTTTCGAAGATCTCCTGGAACACGTCCTTGAACATGCCGTCGTAGGCCTTGAGGATCGTGTTCTTGGTCGACATGTAGACCGGGTAGCCGCGCTCCAGGCCGTAGCGGAGGGACGCGCGCGCGAACTCCTCGATGGAGCGGCGGTAGTTGTACATCGCCATCGAGACGCCGCCGTCGGCACCGAACTTGGCGACCTCGAACTCGATCGGCTCGCCGCCGTCGTCCGGGGTGTAGGTGACGGTGACGGTGCCCGGCCCGGGGACCTTGAAGTCGGTGGCCTTGTACTGGTCACCGTGCGCGTGACGGCCGATGACGATCGGCTTGGTCCAGGTCGGCACGTAGCGCGGGATGTTCGAGATGACGATCGGCTCGCGGAAGATGACGCCGCCGAGGATGTTGCGGATGGTCCCGTTGGGGCTGCGCCACATCTTCTTCAGGCCGAACTCCTCCACCCGGGCCTCGTCCGGAGTGATGGTGGCGCATTTCACGCCCACGCCGTGCTTGGCGATGGCGTTCGCCGCGTCGACGGTGACCTGGTCGTCGGTGGCGTCCCGATGCTCGATGCCGAGGTCGTAGTAATCGAGGTTGATGTCCAGATACGGATGGATCAGCTTGTCCTTGATGAAGGACCAGATGATCCGGGTCATCTCGTCGCCGTCGAGCTCGGCGATGGTGCCCTGGACCTTGATCTTGCCCATGTGGCGGGGTGCTCCTCTCACGAGAATGCAAGCGGTACAAGCGTACTGCTATCGACCTCGATTGTGCCCTCCCCCCTTCTCCTGCCACCACCCTTGGAACGGCGCGATGCGCCACTTCTCCGATGGCGGCCCGGTGTCGTGATCTTCTTCTAGGCTCGACACCCGAACGAGTGATCTTGGAGGGGGCCGTGGCAACCGGACCGACGCACGCGATGAGCGGGTTGGCCGCTTGGGCGGCTGTGACCGCCTTGGCCGACACGCACGCGATAGGGCAATTATCCCCGAAGACCTGGGTGGTCGGGGCCACGTTGTCCGCAGGGGCGGCGCTGTTGCCCGACATCGACCACCCCAAGTCGACGGTGGCCAGCACCTTCGGTGCCGTTTCGCGCGGCGCATCGGCCGGGATCAGCGGCTTCAGCGGCTTCCTGTACCGGTTGACCCGCACCAAGCGGGACAGCAACCGGGACGGCACGCACCGCGGCTTCACCCACACCGTCGTGTTCGCGGTGCTGGCCGGGCTGATCACCACGGCCATCGTGCAGACCAGCGAGGGCGCCGCGCTCGGCGTGCTGATGTTCTTCTTCGCCGGTCTCGCGGTTCGCGGCCTGCTGCACACCTGGTCCTCCAGCAGGGACGCGCTGCTGATCACCGTGGCCTCGCTGTTGCTCACCATCGCCTGCTGGGCCTGGGCCGGTGACCAGCCCACCGACGCGGCGGCGTTCGGCATGGCGGTGATGATCGGCTGCATCGCGCACTTCATCGGCGATGCGATCACCGAGCAGGGCTGCCCGATGCTCTGGCCGGTGCCGCTGGGCGGCAAGACCTGGTTCCCGGTGGCCCCGCCGAAGCTGCTGCGGATGAAGACCGGCGGCAAGGTCGAGATGGTCCTGATCGGCCCGGGCCTGACGATCGCCGCCGTGGCGCTGAGCTCGGTGGTGCTCTACCGGATCGGCGCAGCCCCCTGGCTCGCCCAGCTCGACCTGCCACCCGAGGTCATGTCCTGGATCACCCCGTCCTGACGCGACCTGGGCTGTGCAGGCGAAATCGGCCATCTGATGGACGTCGTGCCGCCGGATGAGACATTTCGCCCATCGCACGATCGGGGGCCGATAGGGTACAAGGGCGGCATCACTACGGTGCCGCTTTTAGCCCCGGAGGGAAGATGCGAGCTCGAAAGCGGTTCGTGGTGGCGGCGCTGTCCTTGCCGCTGCTGGTCGGCCTAGCCGCGTGCGGCGAGATCCAGGAAGCCCAGCAGGGCCTGCAGGACGCCAACGAGCAGATGCAGCAGGCGCAGCAGGACCTTGAGGCGGTATCGGCGTGCGCGCAGGCGATCAACGTCGCGAACTTCATGCCCAACTTCGCCGACCCGCAGCAGGCGCAGGCCGATGCGCAGGCGAAGGCTGAGGAACTACGTCAACTGGCCGAGCAGACCGCCGACGAGACCCTGCGGCAGAACCTGCTCGACGTGCAGCAGTCGGTGCAGCAGGTCGCCTCCGGTGAAATCACCCTGGAGTCCAGCACGGAGTGGGCCTCCGCCCAACTGGAGAAGTACCAGCAGGTGACCACTACCTGCTCGCAGATCGGCAGCTAGGCGATTTCGCGCGAAATCGGCGCACGCCCCTCGTGCGAGATGCCGATTTCGCGAGAAATCGCTCGCGCCCGCGCCTCCGCGCGTCACCCGATGCGCAGTGTGGCCTCGGTCACCTAGTCTGGGACCGCGGAGGTGATGGGTGATGAAAGCAGCCGTGGGAGATCAACTGCACGTGCACAGCAGGCACGTGGACGAGGCCGACCAGCTCGCCGAGATCCTGGAAGTCCGCGGCCCGGACGGCGCTCCGCCGTACAAGGTCCGGTTCAAGGACGGGCACGAGGGACTGGTGTTCCCGGGCAGCGATTGCGTGATCGAGACGCCCCGTCCCCGCGAGGGCGACTGACCCTCGGGCAATACCGGCCGGTCGCAGCGCCCCCGATCCGAGGCGATCCGCGGTGCTGGCGCGCGACCGGCCGTCGTCATTTCCAAGGCTGGTCGATGACCGACTCCACCTCGGCGTCGAAAAGCGGCGCCGGGTCGATGCCCATCCCGACGAACTGCCCCTGGACCTCCAGGCTGACCATCCCGTGCAGCCGCGACCACGCCTGTAGGCCGCGCTGCAGGACGGCCGGTGGCAGCAGCGGGGCGCCGCGCAGTTCGCGCCACTGTGCCAATTGCTGCTCCAGCGCGCAGCGCTGTGCGGGCAACTCGTCCGGGGCCAGCTCGGCGAGCGCTTCGAGGATCGGCCGGATCGCCCGGTCGGCGAGGCCGAAGGTGAGTTCCGGAGCTCGGAATCCGGGCACCGGGGTGCCGAACAGCAGCAGGTACCGATGCGGCTGCCGCAGTCCCCAGGACCGGAATCGTGCCGCCAGTTCCCGGAACCTGGTCGCGGGGGCCTGGTGCCGATGCGTGCGCGCCGCGTCTTCCAACTCGTCGCCGAGGTCGCGGTAGGCGTCCACGACCAGTTCGGTCAGCAGCGCGTCCCGGTTCGCGAAGTAGCGGTACAGCGCGGGGCCGGTGATCCCCATCCGCTTCGCGATCGCGTTCAGCGACACGCCTGCCGACCCCGACTCGGCGAGCTGTTCGAGCGCGACCTGCTTGGCCTCGCTCCGGGTCTGCTCCCGGAACCGCTCGCGAGGACTGCGCGGCGCTGCTGGCATGCCCGGTTCCCTCCCCTTGACGACTCAACCGTAACAGGTTCATAGTTATGTTAGAAGCTGTAACTAACACGACAAGTTATAACGGAGCTGTCATGGGAACGCCGACCACCGGCACCGAAATCGTCTTCACCGGCCTGGGTGGGACCGAGGTCGTCACATCCCGCCGCAACGCGCTGTCCACCCCGAAACCGCACGGGGTGCTGATCCGCACCGAAGCCGCCGGGGTGGCCTTCGCCGAGGTCCAAATGCTGCACGGCCGCTACCCGGGACAACCGAAGGCCCCGTTCGTGCCCGGCTACGACCTGGTCGGCGAGATCGTCGAAGTCGGCTCCGAGGTGACCTCGTGGCGGGTCGGGCAGCGCGTCGCGGCGATGCCGGTCACCGGCGCGTGGGCCGAGTACGTCGAAATCCGCGATCGCGACCTGGTGCCGGTACCCGATGAGGTGGATGCCGCGACGGCGGTCGCGGTGGTGCTCAATGGCGTCACCGCATGGCAGTTGCTGCACCGCGCCGCGAAAGTTCGAAGTGGACAGACGATTCTGGTGCACGGCATCGGCGGCGGGGTGGGCACCCTGCTCGCGCCGCTCGCGGCCGCCGCCGGTGTCCGGGTGATCGGAACGGCTTCCGCCCATCGGCACGACGCGCTGCGGGACCTCGGGGTCGAACTGATCGACCACCGCACCGAAGACGTCCCCAGCCGGGTGGCCGAGCTCGCGCCGGGCGGCGTGGACGCCGTCTTCGACCCGCTCGGCCCGGAGAGCCTGGACGCGTCCTGGCGGTTGCTCGCACCTGGCGGCACGCTGGTCGCCTACGGCAGCGCCGCGACGCTGCGCGACACCGGACCGTGGTGGCGTCCGTACCTCCGGATGGTCGGCCGACTCGCCCGGTGGGAACTGCTCCGGCTGTTCGGCAGCACCGGCGGGCGCCGCGCCCGCATGTACTACGTCAGGTCCAACGCCGAGTTCCGAACAGACTTGGCGATGCTGCTCCGAATGGTCGCCAGTGGACAGTTGCGGCCGCTGATCGCCCGGCGACTGCCATTGGAATCCGCGGCTCGCGCGCTCGACCTGCACGTCTCCGGCTCCCAGACCGGCAGAATCGTACTGGTCCCAGGACTTTCGGCGGAGGACACCGAGACGTGACGGCCAGCCCGACCACCTGGTGCCACACCCCGATCCCTAAGGTGGTCCGCGACGAGGGGCTTGGCTAGGAGGCGGTGAAGTGTTGCGAGACGACCGGCAAGCGGGGGCAACTGCCGACCTGTCCGCGGTTTTCGGCACCGGTGCAGGGGTTTCCGCCCCACTACCGCCCGGCGAGATCCTGACCGAACAGACAACACTCTCCGACAATCCCGCCCCGCTGTGCTGGATCAGCGACGAGGCCCCGGCGCCGCAGCTGGTCGCCGCGCTGCGCGCCGAACACCGGCGCAGCGGGCTGTGGCCGTTGCTGCTGTGCGACAGCGACGAGGTCTACGGGGAACGCTGCACGGTCGGCGTCGTGCCGCCGGAGCCGCTGGAACACATCGACCGGTGGCGGGTCACCGACGTGATGACCCGGATCTGGGACGGCCTGGTGCAGGTCGACGACGACCTCGGTCCCGCGTACAGCCTGGAAGTGCTGGCCCCGTTCGACTACACCTGCCCGGGACCGGCGCGGGCCGGGAATCTGCTGGCGGATCCCGACATCCTGGCCAACCAGCAACTGCCGCGGTTCATCGACACCGAGACGCGGCTGGCGCTGATCCCGGTGCGTCGCGGTGCGGACGTGCTGACCGCGCTGGGCTGGTCCGGCGCCGCCAACCACGTGTCGCGGACCGCCGGGCTCTCGGCGATGGCGCGCAGCTGGGAGGAGCGGTTCGGCGCGCGGCTGCTGCGGCTCGGCCCGGACCGCCTGGACCTGAGCGTGGCGGCACCGCCGCAGACCGCCGACCACGCCGCGGCGGTCGCGGCGGAGCACTGGACGTTCTGCCCGGACCGGATCCTGCAGGAGACCGGCAGCATCGCGGCCTACGCCCAGGAGATCCGGGGCCGCCGCACCTGGTCGTTCTGGTGGGAATGACGTGCGCGGGTCGAGGCCCTCACGAACCTGATGGGCGCAGCACTCCGCGCAGCCACAGGGCCAGCAGTTCGACGAGCAGCACCGTGCCGAAGGTGAGCAGCAGAACCGTCGTGACCACGCCGAACTCCAGGACTCGGGAGGCGTTGAGCAGGTAGTAGCCGATGCCGCCCGCGCCGACCAGACCCAGCAGCGTGGCCGACCGCAGGTTGGTGTCCAGCTGGTACAGCACGTGCGAGACGAAGGCCGGAGCGGCCTGCGGCACCGTGGCCGCGAAGAACACCTGCAGCCGGTTCGCCCCGGTGGCGCGCAGCGCCTGTTCCCGGCCGCGGTCCACCTCCTCCAGCGAGTCGGCGACGAGTTTTCCGAGCAACCCCACCGATCCGACGCCCAGTGCCAACGCCCCCGCGACCGCGCCGAGCCCGGTGATCACCACGAACACGATGGCCAGCACCAGTTCCGGCACGCCGCGAACGGCGAGCACCACGCCGCGGAAGAACTTCGCCACCGCCGGGCTGGGCGCGACGTTGGCGGCGGCCAGCGCACCGATCGGCAGCGCGAGCACCGCGCCGATCAGCGTCGCGGCCAGCGCGATCTGGATGGTCACGAGCAGCTCGCTGAGCAGTTCGCCGAAGATGCCACCGGTTTCCGGCGGCCAGAACAGCGCCAGCGTCGGCCCGAAGCCGCTGACGGCCCGCTCGAACTGCGCGAACGAGATGTCCGCGCCCCAGATCGAGGCGGCCACGATCAGCGCGGTCAGCAGCCAGTAACCGAGCCGCCGCACCCGGCCGACGGTCCACGATGGACTGATCCGGGGTCGTGAGCCATCGTTGCGGCGCGAACCGGAACCACCACTCGCGAGCGGCACCCGCGCCGGGACCGCGCCGCGGCGCGCCGCGCGCCCACCGGGGCGTTGCGCACGCACCCCCAGCAACGCCTGCCGGATCGACCCGGACACGATCTCGACCAGCACGCACAGCGCGAACACCACCAACGCCAACGCCATCCCGCGCTGGTAGTCGAGCGTGCGCAGCGAATCGGCGATCGCCTGGCCCAGACCACCGACGCCGACGAAACCGAGCACCACCGACACCCGCAGGTTGATGTCCAACCGGTGCAGCGAGGTCGCCACGAACGACGGCACCACCTGCGGCAGCACGCCGCTGACCAGTTGCTGCAACCGGGAACCGCCAGCCGCGCGGATCGCGGTGCGCGGCCCCTCGTCGACCTGCTCGATGGCGTCGGCGTACAGCTTGCCGATCATGCCGGTGGAATGCAGGCCCATGGCCAGCACACCGGTCAGCCCGCCGAATCCGAACATCCGGAAGAACACGATCGCCAACACGACATCCGGTACGGCACGCGCCACGACGATCAGCACGCGCGCCGCGAACCGGCTGGTGCCACCCAATGCGGTGGTGCGGGCCGCGAGCACCGCCACCGGCACGCTGAGCAGCGTTGCGATCAGCGTCGCGCACACCACGATCGCCAGGGTCTGCCCGCTGAGCGCCAGCAGTTCACCGATCGGCGGGAAGTCCAGCGGCAGCGTGCGGGACGCGAAGTCCACCGCGTTGCCCAGACCGTCCACAATGGTCGCCGCGTTCACCCGCAGCTGGCTGAAGGCCCAGCAGGCGGCGCCGAGCAGGGCGAGCACGACCAGCGCGGCAACCGTCCCTTCGGGGTGGGGACGAGCGAGCGTGCGGCGCCGCGGCGCCGACCCCACCCGCCGTGAGCGGGGCGCTTCTACTGTGGTGGTCACGGAATTCACCCCGTCGTCGCGAGTTCGGATCCGACCTTGGAGTAGATCGCCATCGCCGCGTCCCGGCTCAGCCCGTCGACCGGCGTGTCCAGCACGACCTGCCCCGAACGCAGCCCGACGATCCGATGTCCCCAGCTCAACGCGAGGTCGACCTGGTGCAGGCTGCACAGCACGGTGAGCCCGTCCTCCCGAGCGATCTCCGCGATCAGGTTCATCACCTGCGCGGCCGAGTCCGGGTCCAGCGACGCGACCGGTTCGTCGGCGAGCAGGATCTCGGGTTTCTGCAGCAGCGCCCGCGCAACCGCGACGCGCTGCTGCTGGCCACCGGAGAGGGTGCTGGCGCGCTGCAACGCCTGGGCGGTGAGGCCGACCCGCTCCAACTGGTCCATGGCGGCGTGGCGGACCCGCTTCGGGTAGGAGAGCAGACCGAGCCGCGGGCCGCGCAGACCGCCGAGCGCCCCGGTGCACACGTTCTCCAACACCGTCAGCGAGCCGACGAGGTGGAACTGCTGGAACACGAACCCGACGCGGCGGCGCAACGCCCGCAGCGCGGATCCGCGCAGTTCACCGACGTCGTTGCCGAGCACTCGGACGGTGCCGGAAGTGGCGCGCTGCAGCCCGTCCACGTGCCGCAGCAGCGTGGACTTGCCCGATCCGGACAGCCCGAGCAGCACGGTGACCTCACCGGCAGACACGTCGAGCGACACCTCGTCGAGGGCTTGGACGCTGCCGAACGATTTGCTGACCCGGTCGAAGGAGATCACTGGCACTGCTCGTCCCCCCGTCGCGTCGCCGACTTCGCGCCAGGCCGTTGCGGTCGGCGCGATCGCTGTTGTGTTCACAGATCTTCCTTCGCGGACAGCACGAGTTCCGGGAGTTCCCGGACGGATTCGAGGATGTGGGTGGCACCGGCCTCGGCGAGCGCCGCGCGCCCGTGCGCGCCGGTGAGCACCCCGGCGACGATCGACGCCCCGGCGCTGCGACCGGACCGCACGTCGTAGGCGGTGTCGCCGACGGTGGCGATCTCCCGCACGTCGTCGATGCCCAGCCGCAGCAACGCGGTGAGCACCATGTCGGGGTGGGGACGGCCGCGACCGGCCTGCCCCGGGGTCAGGGTGAGGTCGGCCAGCCCGCCCCAGCCCAGCGCATCGAGGATCTGCGTCTGGGTGCGCTCGGCGAAACCGGTCGTCAGGGCGACTTTGACGGCCGCGCCGCGCAGTTGCCGGATGGCCGCCTCGGCGCCGTCGATCTCCCGGCAGTCGCCGTCGGCGACCCGGGCCGCATACGCCTGCTCGAATGCCCGATTCGCTTGCTGCGCAAGGTCTTCGTCACCGCCCAGCAGGTGCCGGAAGACGGTGATCTTCGATTCGCCCATGGTCCGGCGGACGTGGTCGAGCATGCCCGCGACCGCGGATTCGGCGATGCCCACCTCCCCGACCGCCTGGATGAAGGCCTGCTCGACCAGGCCGTCATCGGCCACCGTGGTGCCCGCCATGTCCAGCACTACCAGCCTGATCATGCGCCCAGTTCCTGCCAGGTGTCGGTGGCGATCGCCGGGGAGCCGGTCATGCCGCGTCCGCCGGGACCGGTCACCAGCCAAACGCCGGGCAGCACCTGTTCGCGGTGCACGATCCGCGACTTGTCCTCGGTCTGCGCGTAGACCCCGGCCCAGCGGCGGATGATGCGCGGCAGCGGGCGGCCGAGCAGTTCCTCGGTGCGCTGCTTGAGGTGCTCGTACGGGTCCTCGTGCACGTCGAAGGCGAACGGCTCGGCGTACTCGTGCGTGTCGCCGATGGTCAGTCCATTGTGGATCCGCTGCACCATCAGCAGCTGCATGCCGTTTTCCGCGGCCACTTCCGGCTGCGGTTCGGACGCGTTGAGCTCGTCCAGCGACGCGCCCCGGTAGCCCGGGTAGTAGCGCATGCTGTCGGCGTCGGCCACGGAGGTCGGCAGGGGTTCGTCGAGCGAATCGGTCTGCATCATCTGCAACCGAACCCGCCGCACCAGCAGGTTCGGCCGGAGTTCCCCGACCAGGCCTCCGAGGGCCGCGCCGGGGCAGAGGATCACGAGGTCGGCGCCGTGGCGTTCGCCGGTGTCGTCGCGCACCCAGCCTTCGCCGACGTCCCGCACCTCGCGGCCGGGCAGCCAGGTGTAGCGGCCGGTCCTGGCGAGATGCGCGCGCAGCGCGGGCTGCGCGGTCCTCGGCTCGACGGCGGCGTCCCGCTCGCACCACAGCGCGGCGCGCATCTCGCCGCGCAGCGCCGGGTTCAACGCCCTCGCCTCAGCGGCGTCCAGCAGTTTCGTGCCGCGCTCGGCGGCGTCCGGGCAGGCGACGAAATCTTCGGCGACCCGCACCTCGGCGGGTGTGCGCAGCACGGTCAGCGAGCCGTTGCCCCGAAAACCGAGCGCGGGCACATCAGCGGCGAGGCGCTCCCAGTCGCGGCGAGCGCGCAGCGCGAGTTCGAGGTCCGGGCCGGGCTCCCGGCCGCTCACCCAGATCAGGCCGAAGTTGCGGACCGAAGCGCCGCGAGCCTCCGCTTCTCGTTCCAGATGCACCACGCCGTGACCCCGTTCCAGGGCCCGCAGCGCGTGCATGGTGCCGAGCACACCGCCGCCGACAATCAGAACCCGCACGAGGCACACGTTCGCCGGTTCTCACGAATACCCCGTGCAGGCCGAGCGAACCGCAGATGAACGCCCACCCAAGGACCGGATCAGTTATCTTGCCAAGGCAATTCGTCGAAACGAAGCCGGGAGCAGCCGCACCACGGGCACGCCTGCGGTCGCCTCAGCCGAGCAGACCGCCCCGGATGGTCATCGCGACCGCGACGATCACCAGCCCGAACCCGCCGTAGAGCACGATGTCCACCGCCCGGCTGCGGATCGCCAGCAGGCCCGCCCGCTCCGGCGGGATCACCGCGCGCAACACCGCCGCGATCAGCAGCGCGCCGCCGAGCAGCACCGAACCCTTCCGCCAGTGCTGCATGGCCACCAGCAGCAGCCCCACCAGCCCGACCAGCAGCACCAGGCCGAACGGCACGTGCACCGACAGTCGCGACCTGCCGAAGAACCGATCGCTCATGCCGTTCCTCCCCTGGTTGTGGGCCGAAAACCGGGCGGTTTCACGCGAAACCATCAGCCGACGCCGCGCTCCGCGGCCTCGACGACGTTGCTGAGCAACATCGCACGGGTCATCGGCCCGACCCCGCCGGGGTTCGGCGACAGGAACCCGGCGACCTGCACGACGTCCGGGTGCACATCGCCAGCCAGCCCGGCATCGGTGCGGGTCACACCGACGTCGAGCACCGCCGCACCCGGCTTGACCATGTCCGCCGTGATCAGGTGCGGCTTCCCGGCCGCCGCGATGACGATATCGGCGCGGCTGACCTCGGCGGCGAGATCCTTGGTGCCGGTGTGGCAGAGCGTGACAGTGGCGTTCTCGCTGCGCCGCGTCAGCAGCAGACCGATCGGCCGCCCCACCGTGATTCCGCGGCCGACCACCGCGACCCGCGCGGCGTTCAACGGCACGTCGTGGCGGCGCAGCAGTTCGATGATGCCGCGCGGGGTGCACGGCAGCGGCGCCTGCTCGCCCAGCACCAGCCGACCGAGGCTGATCGGGTGCAGCCCGTCGGCGTCCTTCTCCGGCGCGATGCGCTCCAGCAGCGGCCCGGCATCGAGGTGCGCTGGCAGCGGCAGCTGCACGATGTAAGCGGTGCAGGCCGGGTCGGCGTTGAGCTCGTCGAGCACCGCCTCGACATCAGCCTGGCTGACGTCAGCGGGCAGGTCCCGGCGGATCGAGTTGATGCCGACCTTGGCGCAATCGTTGTGCTTGGCGCGCACGTAGGACTGCGAACCGGGATCGTCGCCCACCAGCACTGTGGCCAATCCGGGTGTGCGTCCCCGCTCGGCGAGCCGGGCGACCCGCGGTCGCAGCTCGTCGAAGATCGCGTCCTTGGTGGCCTTGCCGTCGAGAATCGTCGCGCTCACGGCTGTTCATCGTGGCAGACGATGCGCATCCCGTCCCGCCCGGTCCGGCATAGCGGCCACACCGACCGCCACCAACGTGAGCAGCACACCGAGCACCGTGGACATCGAGACGCCCGCCCCGACCACCGGTGCGAGCAGATCGAGCAGCAGGGCACCGACCAGTTGCCCGGCGATCATGCCCAGGCTCAGCACCAGCACCCCGGTGTAGCGCACCAGCGCCACCGATCCGCCGATCACGAAAATCCCCAGGAAACCGCCGGTGTACAGCCACGCCTCGGCCGGGAGCTGCGGCAGGCCGCGCAGCACGGCCTCGACCGCGAAGGCCAACGCCAGGGCGGCCATCCCGACGCCGAAGTTGAAAAACGCCGCGAAAACCGCCGAATCGGCCGCCTGCCGCATCCGGCCGTTGACCGCCGCCTGCCAGCCGAGCCCCAGCCCGGCCAGCGCGGGCAGCAACACCAGCCAACTCGTCTGCGCGCCGCCCAGCTGCGTGGACACCGCGATCACCACCGCCAGCACGGCCAACCCGGCCCCGAACAACCGGGCCGGGGTCACGTGCTGCGGCGCGGCAGGCCCCAACCCGAGCCGGTCGACGATCAGCCCGCTGGTCACCTGCCCGGCCACCACCGCGACGGTGAACATCGCGACGCCGAGCGCGGTGGCCGCCATTGCCTGGCTGAACACCAGATACCCGCCGCACACCCCACCGAGGCATTGCCACGGCCGCAGCCCACCTGGTTTGCGCAGCTCAGCGCTGAGATTCCGGCAGCCTCGCCGGGCCCGGGGGATCGCGAAGGTGCACCCGAACAGCACGATGAAACCGCCCGCGAACGAGATCACCCCAGCGGCGAGCGCATCGTCCATCCGGGCCCCGAGCGTGCCGTTGATGCGGGCCTGGATGGCGAGCAGCACGCCGATGGCGGCAGCGCCGATCAGGCCGAGGGCGCGCTCGCTGGCCTTCGGTCGGTTACGTCGTCGCTGCGCCCGGGAAACAGTCACGTAATCGCAGTCTGCTTCTTCTCCCGCGGCGCCCGCGATGCCCGAGCAATGTGATCTACGACAAATCCAACGGACACCAAGGCCAGCACCGCCGCCGCGGCGGCTCCCGCGGCCGGGCCGGAGACGTCGAGCATCCAGCCCGTGAGCGGGGAGGCGATGGCCGCGCCGAGCATCCCCGCGCTGGCCACCCAGCCGAACGCCTCGCTGCGCCGATGCGCAGGCGCCACATCCGCCAGCCGCCCGTTGCTGGCGGCCAACGTCGGCGCCACCGCGGAACCGCCGATGAGCAAGATCGCGCCGACCAACCACGGCGAGCCCGGATCAGCGATCGGCGGCAGCGCGGGCACCAGCGCGACCAGACCGAGCGCCGTCAGCGATGCGCGCAGCAGGAGCCGAGGCCGCCCCGTGAAGCCGCCCGACACCAGGCCGCCGATCAGCGAACCGATCGCCCACACCATCGCCAGCAGGCCCGCCAACTCCGGCGTGCCCCGCTCCCGCGCCCAACCGACGAGCAGCAGGTCCACCGAAATCACCCCGCCCACCAGCAGCGTGAAGAACGCGAGCAGCGACACGAAACCCGGCACCCGGAAAAGCGACCCGGACTCGCTGGCGCTGCCCTCCTCCGCACGCGGCGCCTCCCGCAACCCCGCACGCCACAGCGCCCAGGCGAACAGCGCTGCCCCGAAAGTCGCCCACCCGGCACAGCACAACATCGCGACGACCGGGCCCCAGAAGGCCACCGCGAACGCGGCCAGCATCGGCGCCACCACGAACAGCAGCTCCTGCAGCGTCGCCTCCACCGCGAAAGCAGCCTCACGCGCCGGACCACTGGTCAGCCGAGGCCAGATCGCCCGGCACACCTGCATGATCGGCGGATGCGACAGCCCGGTGAGCATCGCCACCGGCAGGATCAGCCACCACAGCGCCGGATCCACCCAGCGCGTCACCGCCACCATCGCCGCCATCCCGAGCCCCGAACCGAGACCGGTCAGCACCAGCAGCTTCGGCGTGGAACTGCGGTCGGCCGCTCGCCCCCGCGACGGTCCGGCGATGGCCTGCCCGCTGGTCACCGTCGCCCCGATGAGGCCGCCGATGGCGTAGGAACCGGTCCAGTCGACCATCAGGAAGACCAACGCCATCGCGAACGCGGGCATGTGCAGGCGACCGAGCAGGCTGAAGGTCATCAGGCTGGACGCATGCGGAACCGCCCCGAGCAGTCGATAGGGACGAAGCACGCCCAGATTCTGTCTTCTGGCACATCCGTACCGCTACTGGTTTTCGCCGACCACCCGCCGCCGCCGACGCGCCGCTGATCCAATCCACCTGGTGGTGTGATGGCCATTCAGCCCGCCAGCGGGCAGGCTTCCGTGACGAGATCACCGCACGGCGTGATGAGGATCTTGAAAGCGAGCACGTGTCCTGGATCAACGGCACTGAACTCACACACATCGCACATGGCCGTGCCCGCGTCGAGTAGCGTCTTGGCGGGGTGGAGTCGGGTTGCCTCGTCGAGAGGGGGAGGATGTCACCCATGTCGCGTCCGACAGCGATCAGTCCGGAAGAGCAGGAGCAGATCGCCCGCAGGATCGGGGTTCTGCTGTTACAGGGCGCTCCCGAGGACTGGCAGGAGATCACGGTGGAGTACCGCGCCACCGGTGAGTACCACGACCTGCTGGGTGAGGTCGCCGCGCAGGACGGCAGTTCCCGCCCCTGGGAGCCGCCGACCGAACTGCAGGACATCTTCGAGCGCCTGCGCGAAGGCATGTACCGGCCCGATGTGGGTACCTGGCTCAGCGCCCTCTACGTCGTGGAGCGGCCATCCAGCTATCGAATCGATATCAACTTCGATTCCGAACCCCACTGGCAGCGCCCGCTGCCCCGCGCCGCGTACGTCGACGAACTGCGCCGCTACCCGCGTGCCGAGGAGAACATCCCGGACTGGATGCGGGAACGCTTCGACGGCACGGCACCCTCCCAGGCGGTCGAGGCCGAGCGCCCGGCAGACCAACTCCCGGCTGTCGAACCCCCGAGCGCCGAACCCGCGGTCGCCGAAACGCCGATCCCGGAGCCGGGGAACGCCGAGTCCGGGATCCCGGACTCGGCCGACGGTTTCCAGGTGGCCAACGTCTTCGACGACTACGACGAGCAGGGACGCCCGGTGGTCGCCGACCGCCAGCCGATCTCGGCCGAGGAGATCGACCCGCTCCGCCAGTACCTGGAGAACGCCCCGGTCGTGCTGTCCGCCCGTGAGGACGAGGAGGACCAGCTCGACCCGGATCGCGCCGCGTCGGTGCCCGGCACCTGGCACACCGACGGCGCCTGGCTGTGGCCGGGCGCGGTCTCCTTCTACCTCACGCAGTACGGCGTGCCACCGGAAACCGAACTCGTCGAGCACATCCGCAGCCGCGGCTTCGAGCTGGTCGAGGTCGACGACGCCACCCGCGATGCGGCCGTCAGCGAACTGCTCGAACAGCCCGCCGAGGACCTCGACGAGCAGCCGCAGGACTTCACCGAACCGGCATATGCCGAGCCGGTCGCCCCGGAACCGATCCCAGAACCGGACGTCGTCGCGCAGCCCGATGCGGTCGACGACGAGCTGGAGCAGGCTGGCGGATCCCGGCACGTGCTCGACGACGTCGACGCACCGGACACCTCGGAAGTGCTGACCCAGCTGCACGATCGGCTCACCGACTACCAGGTGGACAGCGATGCCTACCGGGTGGGCAGCCACAGCGCGGATGCCCACTGCCTGGTCCAGGAAGGGCCGGACTGGATCGTCACCGGTGGCGCCGAAGGTGGCGAGGACGTCCGGTTCGCCCGCGTCGACCACGCGGCCGCATACCTGCTTGGCAGCCTGCTGATGAGCCGGTCGGCACCCGCACCGGTCGCACCCGCACCGGCGCCACCCGCTGCGCTCCCGGCGCCCCCGGCGGCGCCGGAACCTGCGGAGCTGCCGCAGCGGCCCGCGCCGGAACCGGAGCCGAGCGGCGGGAACCCGCTGTTCACCGCCAACCAGGAGCCGACCGCCGCGCCGGAAGCGCCGATCCAGGAAACCGCGCCGCCCGCGGCCAAGCCCGTGGAAGAGCCGACCCGGTTCCAGCCCGCACCACGACTCGACCGGCCCGCGCCGCCACCGGCAGCGCCGCCGTCGCCACCGGTCGGCCAGCCCGCGCAGCCGCCCGTCGGCGGTCCCGCCGTGGGCGGGCCGGGCGCGCCGCCACCGTTGCCGAAGCGCCAGCCGCGCCGCGAAAGCGGAGCGCCGGTGCCGCCGGGCGGGCCCGCGCAGGGGCCGGTCGGTGGCGCGGAGCGGCGGCCGGGGCCCGGTGGGCCGGGCATGGCCGGTCCGCACCGGCAGGGTCCGCCGCCGGGACCGCCGCGTCCGCCGCAGGGCGGCCAGCCCGGTGGTCAACCGGCTGGTCCGCCGCCGGGTGGCCAGCCTGGCGGTCAGCCGCAGGGCGGTTCGCAGATCCAGCCGCTCAGCGGCGAACCGCCGCTGACGCTGTACCGGGAGCGGCGGGTCGTGATGCTGCAGCCGGGCACCGAACTGGACCGCTTCGGCGAGCCGAACGGCAACGTGACGTACGCGATGCGCACGCCGTACAAGCAACGCTCGCTACCGCCGCAGTGGTCGAACCGCGCGTACTCCGCCTACCGCGTGCAGCGGCCGATCCAGGCCCTGCGCGGCACGGCGGTTCCGTGGTTCGAGCAGCCCGGCGGCGGCACGGCGTTCGTGCTGCCCACGACGATCAGCGAACTGCTCGCCGACGGCACCCTGGCCGAACTACCGGCCAACGACCGCCCACCCATGGAGTAACCCAACCCGCACCAAAGGTGAGGGGCGCCCTTGACCAACCAACTTGGCCAAGGGTGCCCCTCACCCCTTTCGTCACCGGATCAGGGCGAGATGAAAGACGATTTCGCGCGAAATCGCCGCCCTCCCCATGAGAACCGGCGCTTTCGCGAAATCGCCAACTCGACCAATGGGCAGACACCACGACTGACCGCAGAACCAGCGCGCTCAAGCAACGGCCAGGTATTGGCAAAACCGCCCCTCCACACCGCTCGCAGCGCGGCGGCACACCCCACCTGCGGGGACCACGACTAAAAGCTCGATGTAGCTCGAAGTGCGGGGTTCCGGAAATCCGGGGCTGCGGGGACCTGGGAGTTGGCCAAGGTCAGTCGACGCGGATGCCGTGGGCTGCGGCGAACGCGAGGGCCGTCATCGTGTCGATTCGGGCTCCCTTGAGGTTCGCGTGGAGCAGCCCGTCGGCGTCCAGCCGGGCGTCCCGCAGATCAGCCTCGTCCAAACGGGTGTTCAGCATTCGGGCCCCGGTGAAGTCGGCCTCGCGCAGATCGCACCGGCGCAGGTCGCAATCGCTGAGATTGGCTTCGCGGAACCGGATTCCGCGCAGGTCCAGCGCGCGCAAGTCCGCCCGCCCCATGCCGACCAGCGTCAGATCCGTCTCGCTCAGCTTCCACGCTCGAAGTCGGCAGTCCACGAAGCTCGACCCCAGCAGGCTGCAACCATCCAAAGTGGACTTGCCGAACACGGTGCGCTCGAACTTGCAGGACCGGAAGGCGGTGGCGACGTGCTGCGATTCGTTGAGATCGGCCCCGACGAACACGCAGTCGGCGAACACGCAGTTGCGGGTGCGCAGGCCGGTCAGGTCAGCATCTGTGAAGTCGCAGTGCTCGAAGGTCCGCCCCTCCCACTCCTGGTCCGGCAGCACCGCATCCTGGAAGTCCTCGCCGACCACGCTCGCCATGCCCCTAGGGTGGCATGCGAGGCCGACACCCGATCGGAGGCACCCATGCATGTGCGACGAGTCGTACCGAACATCCACGCCGACGACCTCGCGACGGCCCGCGACTTCTACGTCGACGTACTCGGCTTCCGGGTCGTGATGGACCTCGGTTGGATCGTCACCGTGAGCGCACCGGACGATCCGCAGCGGCAGATCAGCATCATCAGCGAGGACGCTACGGCACCGGTGCACCCCGACATCTCCGTCGAGGTCGACGACGTCGACGCCGCGTATGAACAGGTCAAGCGGCAAGGCCGGGAGATCGTGCACCCGTTGACCGACGAGCCGTGGGGCGTCCGCCGCTTCTTCTGCCGCGACCCCAGCGGAACCGTGCTCAACATCCTGTCGCACCGCTGAGCATTAATAGCCGTTCCCATCGCCGGGCACGAAAATCCGTGGCGTCCGGCGAATGACTCTGCCAACCTGCCTCGGATGAATCCGACCGTGCTGGCACACGCCGATCTGGACTTCAACGCGCCGCTGTCGGACGCCCGTGCCGAAGAACTGATCGCCGCCCTGGCGCCACTGGCCGCCGCCGAAGTAGTCGATCTCGGCTGCGGCTGGGCGGAACTGCTGCTGCGGCTGCTCGAAGCGGAACCGACCGCCACCGGCATCGGGATCGACAGCACCGCCGAGGAACTGTCACGAAGCCGCCGCAACGCAGCCGCACGAGGCGTCGGTGCGCGCGTACGACTCGTTCAGGACGACATCACGAACCGAACCGAAACCGCGGACATCGTCCTGGCGATCGGCAGCAGCCACGCGTGGGGCGGCACCCGGCAGGCGCTCGAAGCGATTCGGCCCCGGCTGCGGCGCGGTGGTCGGCTGCTGTTCGGCGACGGCTTCAGAGCCGCAGCCCAGCCGCCCAACGACCTCGGCGTGGACATGTCCCTCGCCGAACTGGTCGAACTCACCGAGAAGTGCGGATACCGCATGCTGCGGCTCGCCACGGCCAACACCGACGAGTGGGACAGCTTCGAATCACGCTGGTGCGCGGCCCTGGAGAAGTGGCTGCTGCAGAACCCGACCGCGGCCGAGCACGCCGAAGTGCGCGCCCTCGTCCACGAACACCGCACCCGGTGGTTGCGCGAATACCGGGGTGTCCTCGGCTTCGCCTACCTCGTCCTGACTCCGGACTCGTGAGTTGTCACGGCACGACGACCACGGGCCGGACCGCCTCCACCACCAAAGTGGCGGGCACCGTGCCGAGCAGACCGCCGCGGCGACGGGACCGGCCGACCACGATCAGATCCGCTCGGTACTGCTCGGCGACCTGCTCCAAACCGACCGCCGGATCGCCGCGGTGGTGCACGAAATCCCAGTCGATGTCCACCCACTTCAGGTGCGACACGACTTCCTTCTTCAACTCCTCCACCAAACTCTCCGCGGCCTCACTTGCCACTGCGACGCCCATCGGCGACCAGTAGGCGACGCCGCCCACCGCCTCCACGTAGACCAGCACCAGGCGGGCACGTTCGCGCCGTGCCAGGCCAGCCGCCCACGCAGCTGCGTGGAAGCTCGCCGGGCTGCCGTCCATGCCCACGACGATGCCGCCCAGCCCGTCCTTGCCGATCTCGAATTCCCGCTCGGTCTTGTCGCCTTCGGCCACGCGGAGATGGTAGTGGGCGCGTGCCGGGCCGTTGGAAGCATGCGACACACTCGAAACGTGAACGGCGCGCAAACCCTCTCCGACCTCGAACGTCGCGCACTCGACGCGGTGGATGTGCACGGGATCCTGGACGACCTGCGGGAACTCGTCGCGATCCCCAGCGTCGGCGGCACCACCGGCGAACACGACGCCCAGCAGTGGTGCGCCGACAGGCTGGCCGCACTCGGCCACCAGGTGGACCACTGGCGCATCGACGTACGAGAGCTCGCCGAGCTCGACGACTTCCCCGGTCAGGAAGCCGATCGCGACACCGCCTACGGCTGCGTCGGGGTACGCGGCGACGGCTCGGAGCCCGCATTGGTGTTCTGCGGGCACACCGACGTCGTGCCGCCCGGCGATCTCGACCGCTGGCCGAACCGCGACCCGTACGCGTTGCGCGTCGAAAGCGGGGTTGCCGCCGGGCGCGGCACCTGCGACATGAAGGGCGGCTTGGCGGCCGTGTTCGGGGCGCTGCAAGCGCTCCGCACGGCCGGGATCGGGCTCGGCCGACCGGTGGCGGTGCACACCGTGGTCGGCGAGGAGGACGGCGGGCTCGGCGCGTTCGCAACGCTGCGGCGCGGACATCGCGGTGCCGCCTGCGTCCTGGCCGAACCCAGCTCGGCGACGATCGTGGCCGCCAACGGTGGATCGCTCACCTTCCGAATCGAAATACCAGGTCAGGGAACCCATGGCTCAACCCGCTACCGGGGCGTGAGCGCACTGGACAAGCTCGCCGAACTGTTGCCGGTGTTGCGCGAGTTGGAGGCCCGCCGCAACGCCGACCCCGATCCGCTCGTCGCTCACCTGGAAGTGCCGTATCCGCTGTCGGTCGGCATGGCGAGGGTCGGCGACTGGGCCAGCACGGTGCCCGACCTCGCGATCGCCGAAGGTCGCTACGGGGTCCGGCTCGGCGAATCGATCGCCGACGCCAAGGCCGAATTCACCACCGCCATCGCTCAGGCCTGCGCCGCGGATCCGTGGCTTTCGCGACACCCGGTGCGGGTCAGCTGGCCCGGCGGGATGTTCGCCAGCGGACGGCTGCCCGAGGGGCACCCGCTGCTCGACGAAACCCGCGACGCCGTCACTTCGGCCGGAGCCGCGCAGCTCCCGGTGGTTGGCGCCCCCTACGGCACTGACCTGCGGCTTTACGCGGCCGCCGGGATCCCGACGTTGCAGTACGGACCGGGCGATGTCCGCTACGCCCACGCGCACGACGAGCACGTTCCGGTCGCCGACCTGGAGCGGGCGGCCCGCACCTACGCCCTGCTGGCCATCCGCCGCTGCGGCACCGCTTGACCGCTCCACAGGCGCGGAAATCCCAACACTGCACCCAACACCAAACCGCTGCTGCACCGCTGGGTTGCGACTACGCCGCGCACCGGCGGAGGCGAAGTCGCAGTTCGTTCACCAAGGCGACGGCGCCGTTCTCGCGAAGTCACGCCACCCCGTGGTCAGCGGGCGGTGATCGTGACCGGTCGGGTTCCGAAGTCGGAATGGGTGGCCGTGAGGATGATCGAGCCCGGTTCGCGGGTTCGCAACCAGACGGCACCGACGCCGCCGCTGTCGCCGAGGTTGAGCGGGTTGTCGCCGACCAGCACCCCCGGACCAGCCACCGACCACGACACCGTTCCACCCGCGAACCCACGCCGGTTGCCGTAGCGATCAACGACGGCGGCAACGACGCGCGTCGCATCGGCCCCGTTCGCGGTCAATTCGGTGTCGTCAGCGACCACCGCCAGCCGGTCGAGCGTGCGATCCGACGAGAACGACCGGGAAAGCACGACCACCCCACCGATCCGCCCCTCGATCCGCAGATCCCCGGCGACTTCCGGTAGCTCGACGACGAACGGCGGATACCGCAGGTGCGGAAAGCGCCTCCGCTGTACCGCGGGCGGTGCGACCGGGCGGCCATCGACGAACACCGCCAAGCTCTCGCAATTCGACCAGATCTCCGCGGTGCCCGGCACCGTGTCCGCGCCCCAGTAGAACGCGGGCTCGATCACCACGCGCCGCGCCGGGTCCACCTGGGCGCGGTAGAAACCGGCCCCCAGTTTGGGTTCCCGGAACAGGTCGAACACCCCCGGCCACTTGACCCCGTGGCTGGCGTTGCCGTGCCCGGACGGGTAGTCGAACGCGCACCAGCCGAGCAGACCGCAGTAACGCGGATCGGACATCGCCTTGTCGTGCACCGCCGCGTGCAGCAGCGCCTGCCGGGCCTGCACCTGGACGCTGTCCGTGCGGCGGAACGCGCGCGGCCCGACCAACACGCCCACAGCCTCGCTGACCAGGTACGGAAGGTCGGTGCGCGGCTCCCGGAGAGACGGCAGCTCGCGGCCGCGCGGTGCCAGGTAGTCGTTGAAGGCGAAGACGTCCTGCACCAGTGCGGTGGTGACGAACGGGTCCCGGTACTCGGTCGGGATGACCGGGCCGTTGCCCACGATGGAACTGTTCACCGCGCCGGTCGTGGCACGCGTCCCATCCAGCCGATCGGCGATCGCACGAGTCTGCGAATACAGCTGCACGTCGTCCTCGGTCTCGTTGAGGCGGGTTCCCCAGACGATGATCGACGGATGGTTGCGGTCCCGCCGCACCATGCGCTCGACATTGCTCAGCGCCCGGGCGCGCCAGTCCGCGTCACCGATGTAGTCCCAACCCGGTGCCTCCTCCCACACCAACAACCCCAACTCGTCGCACGCGTCCAGGAAGGCCTCGGACTGCGGGTAGTGCGAACAGCGCACCAGCACGCAGTTCAGGTCGTCCTTGAGGATCTCGGCGTCCCGTCGATGCACCCGATCCGGCATGGCAGCCCCGGCGTACGGGTACCACTCGTGCCGGTTCAGACCGAACAGCTGCACACGCCGCCCGTTCAGGTAGCAGCCGTCCAACTCGAATCGAGCGTCCCGGAAGCCGATCCTGGTGCGCGTCTCGTCGCCCCGCCGACCATCGGCGACGACCGAAACCCGGACTTCGTACAGGTTCGGCGCATCGACATCCCACAGCCGGATCTCCCCGAGATCTCGCAAGGTGAGCGCGAACGGCGAACGGCCCGCACCGTCCACGGTGAGCTGTGTTGCCGCCTCCGCCACCACCCGGGCACCGTCCACGAGCTCAGCGGTAACCGAGACCGGCCCCATCGCCTCCCGCGCATCGAGCTGTCCGGAGATCTCCACTCGCGCAGCGCTGGACGACCGCAGCACGTCCATCGGCGCCGCGTGCACGTCGGCGATGAACAGCGACGGACGACGGCGGATCCGCACCTGCCGGGGAATCCCACCGGGTTGGTAGAAATCGATCGACCGCGGCCGCCACGGCCGGGGCCGATCCGGTGGGACGTTGATGCCCCACCGGGAGTCCACGACCACGGCCAGCACGTTGTCGTCCCGAACCAGTGCATCGGTGATCTCGAAGTCGAACGGCAGATAGCCACCGATCTGCCGCCCGATCGATCGACCGTTGACGAACACCTCCGCAGTCGACAGCACCCCGTCGAAGGCCAACACGACACGCTCCCGCAGCCTCGCCGGAGCCACGTGACACCGGTACACCCACACCCGTTCCCACGACTGCGGATCCCACTTCCACCAGGACAACTCGGCGACGCAGTGCGGGAAGACGACCGGCGTCAGGCCCACCTCGTCGTAGCCGATGTCGGTGCACCCCGGCCGGTACTCGCCGAACAACCAGCCGGTCTGCGCCTCGCGGGGCGCTGAGCAGCCAGCAAGCACCGGGCCGGAGACGGCAAGCCCACCGATCCCCAGCAGGAACGCACGACGGGAAGCGGTCGCGCGTGATTCCGGACCGACCCTGTCCACCGACATCACGCTAACTCTCGCCCGGTCCAACGCGCAGCGTGCTGGCTGGCCGGGTTCGGTGCGCCCGATAACCCGTAGCGCTGCCGGTTACGAGCATTGGGCCGGTTGCGAGCGTTGGCCAGCTGCGCCGCTCCAAACAAGAACAAGGACAGCCGTTCAGTCGGAAGCCGCCGAGCGCTCCGATACGTGCTCCGCAGCATGCGATCGCCACCGGGCAGGCCCGGACACGGCATGCCGGCACGCACGTCGTGTCCGGGCGCTTGGCGTCCCCAATGCCTGCGTGGGCAGTTCGACAACACCCTGGGAGGGAGGAGTGTTCTTGCACTGCCGGTCAGGCGGGGGCGACGCCAAGTTCGGTGATCGCATCGCGCACGAGACGCGAGGCTGCGCCCAGCTAGTGGAAGTCACGGGAGGTTGAGGGGATGCGCACATCCAGCTTCTGCAGCCGGTCCGCTCTGAGGTTGATCACCCCCTCTGCTCGTTCCACGATTCCGCGGACCAGCAACGCTGCGCTGTTCCGCCCGACTTTTCGGTAGCGCGCCCACAAGCCCGGTGAACACATGATGTTGACCATGCCGGTCTCGTCCTCCAGATTCAGGAACGTGATCCCGCCCGCGGTGGCCGGTCGCTGCCGATGCGTCACCGCACCGCCCACCAGCACCCGAGCACCGTGCTCCACTTCGGACAGACGCGACGCCGGAAGAGCACCCAGTTCGTCCAACCTGGATCGCACGAACTGCAACGGGAAACTGTCCGGTGATACCCCGGTGGCCCACACGTCCGCAGCGGCCATCTCCACGCCGTCCATCCCGGGCAATACCGGGGCGGGGGCCGACGCGGTGGTGCCCGGTAACCGATCCGGCCGGTCACCGGCAGCGGCGGCGGCGTTCCACAACGCCTCCCGCCGGGACAGGTCGAAGCAGCCGAACGCGCCAGCCGTTGCCAACGCCTCCATCTGCGCAGCGTTCAGCCGAGCTCGGCGCGCCACATCGGCCATGTCGACGTACGGACCGTTTTCCGCGCGTTCCGAGACCAACCGGTCGGCAACGCTGTCACCGAGTTTGCGCACGGAAGCCAGCCCCAAACGCACCGCCTGCCCGCCCTTGCTGTCGGCATCCAGCTCCAGATCGGCTTGGGCTCGGCTCGCGTTGACATCCGGTCCGCGCACCCGCACTCCGTGCCGCCGGGCGTCCGCGACCAGCGACTGCGGCGAATAGAAACCCATCGGTTGGGCCTTCAGCAGCGCCGCGCAGAACACCGCCGGGTAGTAGTGCTTGAACCAGGCGCTGGCGAACACCAGTTGCGCGAAGCTCAGGGCGTGGCTTTCCGGGAATCCGTAGTTCGCGAAGGCCAGCATCCGCAGGTAGATCCGTTCCGCCAGCTCCCCGGTGATGTCCTTGGCCGCCATTCCCTCGAACAGCCGTCCGCGAAGCCGCTGCATCCGCTCCGCGGAGCGCTTGGCCCCCATCGCCCGCCGCAGCTGGTCGGCCTCGGCCGGGGAGAACCCCGCGACATCGACCGCCAACTGCATCAGCTGCTCCTGGAACAGCGGAACACCGAGGGTCTTCGCCAACGCACCGGCCATCGCCGGGTGCTCGAAGTCCCACTCCTCCAGCCCGTTGCGGCGTCGGATGTACGGGTGCACCGAGCCACCCTGGATCGGGCCCGGCCGGATCAGCGCCACCTCCACCACGAGGTCGTAGAACTTCCGCGGCTTCAACCTCGGCAGCGTGGCCAGTTGCGCGCGGCTCTCCACCTGGAACACCCCGACCGCATCGGCCCGCCGCAGCATTTCGTACACCGCGTCGTCGGTCAGGTCGAGCTCGCCGATGTCGACCTCGATCCCATGGTGCTCACGAGCCATGTCAATCGCGTAGTGCAACGCCGAGAGCATGCCGAGGCCCAACAGGTCGAACTTGACCAGTCCGGCCACCGCGCAGTCGTCCTTGTCCCACTGCAGGACCGTGCGACCGGGCATCCTCGCCCACTCCACCGGGCAGACCTCGCTGACCGGCTGGTGGCAGATCACCATCCCGCCGGAGTGGATGCCCAGGTGCCGTGGAAACCCCATCAACTCGTCGGCCAGTTCCCGCACCGGCTCGGGGATCTCGGAGTCCTCGGGCAGCGGCCCCCAGTGCTCGATCTCCTTGCTCCAGGCGTCCTGCTGACCGGGTGAGTAGCCGAGGGCCCGCGCGACGTCGCGCACCGCTGATCGCGGCCGGTAGCTGATCACGTTCGCGACCTGCGCGGCATGCATGCGGCCGTACTTGCGGTAGACGTACTGGATCACCTCCTCGCGGCGGTCCGACTCGATGTCCAGGTCGATGTCGGGTGGCCCGTCCCGCTCCGGCGCCAGGAACCTCTCGAAGAGCAGCTCGTAGCGCACCGGATCGGCGTTGGTGATCCGCAGCGCGAAGCACACCGCCGAATTCGCCGCCGAACCCCGGCCCTGGCACAGGATCCGGTGCTTGCGGCAGAACTCCACGATGTCGAACACCACCAGGAAGTAGCCGGGGAACTCCTGGTGCTCGATCACCGCCAGCTCGTGCTCGATCTGCTGGTAGGCCGCCGGGTTCTGCTGCGGCAGGCCGTACCGCTCAAGCGCGCCCTGGTAGGTCTTCTCGCGCAACCAACTCGCCTCGGTGCGCCCCTGCGGCACGTCGAACGGGGGCAGCTTCGGCGCGACCAGTCGCAGGTCGAAGGCGAACTCCCGGCCGAGTTCGGCGGCCCGCTGCACGGCCCCCGGGTAGCGGGCGAACATCTCGGCCAGCTCCGCGCCGGAGCGGAGGTAGTTGCCCGCCCAGGCGGGCAGCCAGCCGTCCATGTCGTCCAGGCTGCGGCGCGCCCGGATCGCCGCCACCGTCGCGGCCAACCGAGCGCGTTCCGGTCGGGCGAGGTGCGCACCGGTGGTGACCACTGTGGACAGTCCGGCACGGTCGGCGAGCTCGGCCAGGACGTCGTTGCGCGCCGAATCGGCAGGCAACCCGTGGTCGGTCAACTCCACCGTGACGTGGTCCTGACCGAACAGCGCGATCAGCCGGTCCAGCTCCGCGGCGGCTGCCGCCGGACCGCGCTCCGCGAGCGCCATCGGCACAGCGCCCTTGCGGCACCCGGTGAGCACCTGCCAGTGCCCGCCCGCTGCCCCGGCGAGCTTCTCCAGGTCGTACACCGGGCGGCCCTTTTCCCCGCCCTCCAACTGGGCCTCGCTGATCGCCCGGCACAACCTCGCGTAACCGGCCGGATCGCGGGCCAGCACCAGCAGGTGGCGACCTTCGGGGTCCGCGATCCCGTTCTGCGGCGCCGAAAGCCCCAGGCTCAGCTCGGCGCCGAACACGGTGCGCATCCCGTGCTCGGCCGCTGCCTCGGCGAAGCGCACCACCCCGTACAGCCCGTCGTGGTCGGTGAGCGCGATCGCCTCCAAGCCGAGCCGCGCCGCCTCCGCCACCAGCTCCTCGGGGTGGCTCGCACCGTCGAGGAAGCTGAAGTTGGAGTGCGCATGCAGTTCCGCGTAGGGCACCGCCGGAGTCGCGGGGACGATATCCGCCTGGTACTTGCCGCGCCGCCGAGTCCACGCTGGACTGTCGTTCCCGTCGCCGGGATGTCGTTCATCGCGGCGACCGCGCACATCGGTCGAAGGGGGTCGACCGGAGAGCGCTTTCTCCAGGTCCGACCAGGTCTGGGGAGGGTTGAACCAACTCATGAAACCAGTGAACTCCTGTTCGAATCACCGTCGCCACCGAATAACCGGCACTCCACTCGAACGAGTGTTCGTCACTATCGATAGGCGCCCTGCACCCACCACCGAGCCGCTTCGTGCACCAGCAACAGCGCCACCTCGCCCGCATCGAGGTCGGCCGCACCGGGCCCCGAATCCGCTTCGAGCACGACCTGGATCCGCACCACCTGCCGCGGCGGCACCTGCGCGGCCGGAGCCGTCTGCCCGGCACCGGCCGCCAGCAGTTCCACCCACCAGCGCTCGGCCACCGGCCACGGCCCGGCCCACCTGGACACCGCTCGCGACCGCCCGCCCGACACCTCGACGCGGCTCGGCGCGGCGGTGAGCCGATGCCGGTCGGTCACGCCCACCGGTCGCCCTTCGGCGTCGAGCACCACCGCGGGCCACGGCGAATCCGGCACCACCGATGGCGACGGCGACGGGATCCGCCCCGGCCACGGCCGGTCGGTGAGCAGCGCTGGACGCCGTTCGTCGCCCCACGGCACGAACCGCACCTGATCGCGCGGATCCCGGCCGCCGCCGAGCACCCCGGTCAGGACTCCCTCCGGCCCGAGCATTCCCTGCACCCGCGCGAACGCACGCCCAGCACGGGCATCGGCTTCTCCGGTCGCGGCACTGAGCAGGTCGAGCTGCAGCCCGCCCGCCCCGACGACCTCTTCCGGCCGCAGGCTCAGCACGCTCACCCCGGCCGTCGGGCGCTGCGACCCGCTGCGGCCGTTCAACCACCCGTCGAGCTGCCAGCGCACCCGATCCGCGGTGGCCACCGGCGTCAACGGCGCCGCGCACCGCCACACCCGGTGCAACTCCTCGCCGTGCTCGGTGCGGGCCGAGATCCCCAGCCTGGTGCACGCCAGCCCGAGGTCGCCCAGCCTGGCGTGCAGTTGATCAGCCAGGATCTTGGCCACGAACGCGGCCCGGTCCACCCGATCCACCGGTGGGTCGAGATTCTCGACCACCACCAAGTCCGGTGGCGGCTGCCGCCGCTGGACCGGTCGTTCTTCCCGGCCGCCGGCCGCGCGGTGCGCCAGCAGCGCGGCCCGCCCGAACCTGGTCGCGACATCCGACGCGGACAGCGCGGCGAACTCGCCCAGCGTGCGAATCCCCAGCCGCCGCAGCAGATCCACCAGCTCCGCCTGATCAGCGGCACGCTGCTCGGTGAGCTGGTCGGCCAACTGGTCGATCTCCTCGATCAGCAGCGGAGCGAGAAAATCCCGGCTGCGCCCCGGCGCGACGAGCTTGCCGCGCCGAGCGGCCAGGACCGCCGCGAACAGCCCGTCCGCGATGCCGATCTGGCACTCGACGCCAACCTGCGCATCGATCTGATCCACCAGGCGCTCGGCCACGGCCTCCTCGGAACCGAAGTAGCGGGCGGGCCCCCGAGCCGGAACGGACACCAGGCCGGGGCGCACGATCTCCACCCCCGGGATCAGTTCTTCGACCGCCGTCACGACCGGTTCGAACAGCCGCGCGTCCCGGGCCGGATCGTGTTCGCAGACCACCAGTTCCGGACAACGACCCTGCGCCTCGCGACGCCGCATGCCACGGCGCACCCCGCTGTCACGCGCCGTTGTCGAGCAGGCCACCACCCGGTTCGCCGCGAACACCGCGGCAGGCACCAGCGGCCCGAGGTCGGCAACGCGGACGGCGGCGACCACCGGCCAGTCCGGGCACCAGACGACAAGTCGACGAGGCGGCAGCGTGCTCATCGCGCTCACCCCGCCACCGGGCGCAGCTGGGGCCGGGCGGACTCGCCCGGCTCGTCCACCGGAATCCCGATCGCACCGTCACGCGTGGGGAGCAGCAGTCGGCACGAACGCGGCCGGGACGCCGCACCGCGCCCGCCCGCACGCACTGTGACGGCCCGTTCCCGCAGGTGGCCATGGCCCTGCCCAAGACCTCGCCAACTGGCATCGACGCAGCGCAGTTGTACCTCGGCCCCCGACCACGGACCGAACGGCAGCAGCACCGAACCCCGATTGCGCGCCCGCGCGGAGAGCCGCCGGGCATCCGAGTCGGCCACCCGTCCGGTGCCACCGACCGCCACCAGGTCCACCCCGTCGAGCAGCGCGGCGATCACGCCCACCGGATCGCCGCCCGGCCGCGGAACCAGCGCGAGCCTGGCGAGCTCCACCCCTGCTTCGGCTGCCGCGACCAGGCTGAGGCCGGACAGTCCCACCACGACCGCCCACGACCCGTTCGCCGTCGCCTCGGACAACAGCGCGAACAGCAGCGAGACCGATCCGTGCACCGCCACCGTGCTGCCACGGCGCAGGCCTGGCCATGGCAGCACGGCGGCGAGTTCTGTCCGCGTGGGCAGCACCCGGCCCGCCCCGGGAACGCCGCCCGCCTCGACGACCGGCGCACCCACGGACACCCCGTCAACCGTGGACGCGCCAAGCGCCGTCAAGGACGCCGTCGCGGACATCGCTGCCTCCCCACATCGTGACCGCATGGGTGCCCGACCCCGGTGCGGGCACCCATTCAGCCGCTGTGGGGAAGACAGCGGAGGAGCCAGCGCTGCGCCTGCACCCGAACACAGCGCCAGCTCCATCGGTAGTGGGCCGACCCCGACACCGACCACTTCCGAACTCGAACCTCAGTTCGAACAACTCAAGTAAACCCTGCACAGCGGCCCGCGTCAAGAGCGCTGACCAGATTGGGTGAACATCAGTTCGATGACATACCATCGCCAAACTTTTGGCTAGAATTTCCCCATGACGACGATTCCATTGGGAGAAGCTCGCGACCGGTTGTCCGAGGTGGTCGCGCAGGTCGAGAGCACCCATGATCGAGTGGCCATCACCCGGCATGGCCGTCCCGCCGCAGTCCTCATCTCACCTGAAGACCTGTCATCGCTCGAAGAAACCCTGGACCTCCTGACGACCTCCGGCGAAGCAGAGGCCATCCGAGAAGGCATGGCCGACGCAGCCGCAGGGCGCTTCGTTGACGCCGAAGAGATCAAGAGGCGTTACCTGCAGTGACCTACCCGATCAAGATCACCGCACGGGCCGAGCGCGACCTTGCCCGCCTCCCGGAAAAAGTCGCGACCGCCTGCGTGGAGTTCATCTTCGGACCACTGGCTGAAAACCCGCACCAGCTCGGCAAACCCCTGTTCGCGGAGTTCAAAGGCTTGCATTCGACTCACCGGAGTTCGTACCGCGTGGTGTACGCGATTCAAGACGACACAGTGGTCGTCGAAGTCGTCCGAATCGCCTACCGAGCCGACGTCTACCGATAGGTGACCATTGCCCGAGACAACCGAGTTTGACGACGCCGAACAAGCAGCAGTCCTGGCCGCCTACGACCGGCTGCGGCGGAACGCAGACGAGTGGGCTGCCTACCTCGACGAACTTCGACTGGCCGACAACACCAGCGGCGACGGGATTGACAGCGCGTTCGCCGAGTATCGGCGAATACCAAGACGGATGAGGCTTTGGGCTGGGGCAACACCCAAAGCCCCACCCGTGATCGTCAGTGCGCGAAGTGGCGCGTGCCGGTGAAGTAGACCGGCACACCGGCGGCCTCCGCCGCGGCGATCACCTCGGCGTCCCGGACCGAACCACCGGGCTGCACGATCGCGCGCACCCCGGCGTCCAACAGCACCTGCGGACCGTCCGCGAACGGGAAGAACGCATCCGACGCGGCCACCGAACCCTTCGCCCGGTCGCCCGCCCGCGACACCGCCAGCCGCGCCGAGTCGACCCGGTTCACCTGCCCCATGCCCACGCCGACGGTCGCCCCGTTGTTGGCCAGCAGGATCGCGTTGGACTTCACCGCGCGGCAGGCGCGCCAGGCGAACTCCAGGTCCGCCAGGGTGTCTTCGTCCACCGGCGAGCCGGTGGCCAAGGTCCAGTTCGCCGGATCGTCGCCCTCGGCGTCGATCGCGTCGGAACCCTGCACCAGCATGCCCCCGGAAATCGCCCGCATCTCGATCCGACCGCTCTTGGGCGGCTGCGCGGTCAGGATCCGGATGTTCTTCTTCCGGCTCAGCACGTCCACCGCACCGTCGGCGTAGCCCGGCGCCACGATCACCTCGGTGAAGATCTCGGCGACCTGCTCGGCCATCGCCGCCGACACCTCGCGGTTCGTCGCGATCACGCCGCCGTAGGCGCTCACCGAGTCGCACTCGTGCGCCTTGCGGTGCGCGGTGGCGATGTCGTCGGCCACCGCGATGCCGCACGGGTTGGCGTGCTTGATGATCGCTGCGCACGGCTCGCTGTGGTCGTGCGCGGCGCGCCAGGCCGCGTCGGCGTCGACGTAGTTGTTGTAGGACATCTCCTTGCCGTGCAACTGCGCTGCGGCAGCCAGCCCGGTCGCCTCGCCACCGGAGACGTACAACGCGGCGGGCTGGTGCGGGTTCTCGCCGTAGCGCAGGGCGCTGCGGCGCTCCCAGGTCTCGCCGATCCAGCCGGGGAACACCGAGTCGTCGCCGGTCGGCACCCGACTCATCCAGGACGCCACCGCGACGTCGTACGACGCGGTGTGCCGGAACGCGGCCGCGGCCAGCTCGGTCCGGTCGGCCAGCGTGAAGCCGCCCTCGCGGACCTGCTCCAACACCCACTCGTACCGGCTGGGGTCGACCACCACCGCGACGTTCGCGTGGTTCTTCGCCGACGCCCGGACCATCGCCGGACCGCCGATGTCGATCTGCTCGATCACCTCGTCCGCACCGGCGCCCGACGCCACCGTCTGCACGAACGGGTACAGGTTCACCACCAGCAGCTCGAACGGCGCGATGTCCAGCTCGCGCAGCTGGTCGGCGTGCTCCGGGCGGCGCAAGTCGGCGAGCAGCCCGGCGTGCACCCTCGGGTGCAGCGTCTTGACCCGGCCGTCGAGCGCCTCCGGGAACCCGGTTAGTTCCTCGACCGGGGTGACCGGCACGCCCGCCGCCGCGATCGTGCGGGCCGTGCCGCCGGTGGACACGATCTCCACCCCGGCGGCGTGCAGGCCGGTGGCCAGCTCCAGCAGACCCGACTTGTCCGACACGCCGATCAGCGCGCGGCGAACGCCTCGCCGCTCCTGCGAGTTCGAGGTCACGGGATACTCACCTTCCGTCCCTGCACGGTCCAACCGTGCAACGCCAGCTGTTCCAGGGTGTCGACCAGCAGCCGCCGCTCGACGGCCTTGATCCGCTCGTGGAGACTCGCCTCGTCGTCATCCGGCCGCACCTCGACGGCCTGCTGCGCGAGGATCGGCCCGGTGTCCACGCCAGCGTCCACCACGAACAAGGTGCAGCCGGTGACCCGCACCCCATACTCCAGTGCGTCCCGCACCCCGTGCATGCCGGGGAACGACGGCAGCAGTGCTGGATGGCTGTTGAGGTACCGGCCGTCGAAGTGGGCCAGGAAATCGGCGCCGACGAGCTTCATGAAACCAGCGGAGACCACCAGGTCCGGCTCGTGCTCCGCGCAGGCCTCGGTCAGCGCCCGATCCCAGTCGGCGCGGCTGGGATGGTCGGCGACCCGGCACACGAAGGTCGGCACCCCAGCGCGCTCGGCGCGGGCGAGTCCTTCGATGTCATCGCGATCGGCGCCAACCGCGACCACGCGCACCGGGTAGTCCGGCGAACCGGTCACGTCGAGCAGGGCCTGCAACAGAGTGCCGGAGCCGGACACCAACACGACCACCCGCGCTGGGCTGCTCGCGGCGAACCGGTTGGGCCGGGAGTGCGCGGCGGTGCTCGGCTGGTTGGTCGTACTCGGGTTCAGCGTTCGCTCCTGACATGCCTCGGCACGATCTCTCGCAGCAGCGTAAGCGCTGATTGCGGCGCCGATGTCGGCAGGGGCCGGGCGAGTGGCGCAGCCCTCACCTCTGGTCGGCCTCGGTGGGGTCGCCGTCGAACTCGGTCGGGTCGATCTCGGTGGGCTTGTGCTCGGGCGGATCCGCGTCCGCCGCCTCGCGGGCATGCGGAATCTCCGGCGCGAAGTCGTCCAGTTCGACGGCGTCAGCTGCGGCGTCAGCTGCGGCGTCACCGGAGCCGTCGGCGTCGCCGGATGCGTCCGCGCTCTCGCCTCCCGGGTCGCTCGCGGCCGTTTCGTCCGCCGAGTCGGCGTCAGTGGTGTCGGCGGGCTCGTCGCCGATGTCCGGCCCGGCGAGCCAGGTGACACCCGCCCCCGGAATGGCGAGCCAGCACAGCGTTGCCGCGGCCAGCACCACCGGATGCAGCGTCACCGGGCCGATCGGGCCGTTGCCCAGGTCGCCTCCGGCGATGCAGGCGAGCACCAGCGTGCCGACCGCGGCGACGACAGCGGCGACACCGACGGCGAGCAGCCTGCGCGACAGTGCGCCGGGGACTCGGCGGCAGGCGGTCCCGACGAGAGCGCCGACGACGAGCGGGAGCGCCAACGACGTGGCCCACCAGGCCGCCGAGTCGTGCGTCGGCAGGACCGCGAGCAGCGGCAGGTCGGGCACCGGGCCGGGTGTGGCGTGCAGCGGCTGGGCCGTCAACCGACCGATCGACAGGCCGGTCCCGGTGGCGAAAGACCAACCGGCCAGCACCGCGTTCGGCAGGTACAGGATCGACAGCAGGGTGGCCCCGATCGCATCGCCGGCCGCCCCTGATCGTTCGAGCGCGGCGGCCATCTCCGGGGCCGACACGCATATCGCGCACAGCAGCACCACGCCGCCGGCCCCGACCAGCGCGGCCACCGCGAGCAGCCCGATCCGCATTCCCGACCAGACCTCGGCCTCGACCCGTTCCCAAACCAGGTAGATCAGCCCGCACCGGTTCGCCACACCTGCCGTCGCGGCGATCGTGGCGGTCAACCCGCAGCTCAGGAAGGCATCCACCGGGACCGCGCTGACCGGTCCGCCCATGGCCACCGCGATGCTGGTGCCGATGAAGGCGTGCACCAGTCCCATCGCCGTGATCACCGGCCACGCCTGGTCAGGGCGCCGCAGCCGGGACCGCCGGGCGACCCATCCGGACGCCACGGCGATCAACAGCATCACGAGCACGGTCGGCAGCAGTGGCAGCACGCTCAGCGGCGCGCCCGTGATCGTCAGCGGCGTTTGATGCAGCGCGAGCCATCCGGGCAGGGCCGCCAGCAGGACCACGATCGGGTCGAAGTGCGCGCTCGTGGCAGTGGCCATCACCAGCGCGATCAGGCCCGCCGTGGCGAGGTAGCCGATGAGCAGGACGGCGCCGACCGCCGCGACGAGCAACCACCAGCGGATCCCGAGCCGGCGCTCGTGCGGTGTTTCGGCGATGGCGTGGGGGATCGAGTCGAGCACGGACACGCCGCCGAATGTCGCACCGGCATTACACCGAAAGGCTCACAACACGCCGCTGCCTCCGCCCATCGAGCGACAACCGCTGTCCACCCGGGAGAACGCGTCGGCCGGGATCCGTCCGACGATGGCCGAGTGCCGTGAGCGATCGTTGCGATGCGAACGGGGATTCTCACCCACTGGTGTCGCGCGCGACGATCCACGGGGTCACGCGCAGCACGGGGGCCGCCGAGTTCGGCGACGGTCACGGCGAGTTGGGGCCGATCGATGAGCACAGCTCCCGATAGCGCAGTCACACCGACACGCTGGGCTGGCTGGCGTTCCGGCTGGCCGCGCTCGGCTGCGGATTCGAGGTCCACAGCCCTCCGGAGCTGATCGACTACCGGCCCGACCTGGGTGCGAGGGGCACTCGCCTCGACGACCGGAACTCGCTGATCAGAAGCTGGGCGGGTTGGTGCCGGGGTGCGGCATCTGCTGGGTGCCCTGCGGTCCACCGCCTTGGCCCGGTTTGCCGGACTGCGGCGCGGACTGGCCGGGTTGCTTCGGTTGCGGCGCGGGCTGACCTGGCTGGCCCTGTTGCGGCGCAGGTTGGCCGGGTTGGCTCGGTTGCGGCGCGGGTTGACCTGGCTGCTGCTGCGCGGGTTGACCGGGCTGGTCCGAGTCAGGGAAGCCGTCCGAGGACGGGTTCCGCCCACCGGGCTGCCGCGGCTGGGCACCGGACGGCGGACCCCAACCGCCGCCCGGGTGGCCGAACTGACCAGGTTGACCGGGCTGCCCCTGATGACCGGGCTGCCCCGGATGGCCTGGTTGACCCGGTTGGCCTGGCTGACCGGCCTGACCCGGCTGGCCCGCTGGGCTCCAGCCGCCGGGGCCGCCAGGACCGCCGGGCTTGCCCGGCTGGAACGGACCGGGCGCCCCGAACGCCGGTTGCGCCTGCTTGGCGGGTTGCGCTGGCTGCGACGGCGCGTTGATGATCCCGCCCTCGATCAACAACACCCCGACCACGGCGGCCAGCTGCACGAGCGCCAGCAGCAGGAGCACCACGACGATCCCGCCCGAGTTGCCGCCGACGAGGTCCTGCAGCAGCGAGAGCGTCGCGTAGGCGGACAGCGGGGCCGCCGCGAACAACGCGTTCGGCGTCTTCGGCACGAACCGCAGCCCCGCCAGCGCCGTGGCCACGACGAGCGCGAACCCGGTGATGCTGCCGATGGCTACCCCGGCGATCGCGTCGAAGAAGCCGATCAGGTAGCCGATCAGGCCAGCGCCAGCAGCCACCAGGACGAGGATTTCTTTCAACCCGAGCCCCGCACGAACGGGCTCCGGAGCGACCGGTGGTGGCGGCGGCTTGGGGTAGGGCGCTGACATAGCTGGACAGACTCCTCGAAGAACACTCGTGGCGCGCGGACGGAGCGTCCTGACGCTATCCAATCAACCGGCGCCGGTGCACCGGCGGACCGCAGGGCACGTTTTTCCGGCGAACAGCCACCGGGGCCGGACTCCCGAAGGCGTCCGGCCCCGAAAAGGACGTGTCGAGATCGGGCTCAGCCCTTGACGATCTCGCGCATCAGGTTGGCGGTCTCGCTCGGCGTCTTGCCGACCTTGACCCCGGCGGCCTCCAGGGCCTCCTTCTTCGCCGCAGCGGTGCCGGAGGAGCCGGAGACGATGGCACCGGCGTGGCCCATGGTCTTGCCCTCCGGAGCGGTGAAACCGGCCACGTAGCCCACCACCGGCTTGGTGATGTTGGCCTTGATGTACTCGGCCGCCCGCTCTTCGGCGTCCCCACCGATCTCGCCGATCATGACGATCGCCTCGGTGTCCGGGTCTTCCTCGAAGGCCTGCAGCGCGTCGATGTGGGTGGTGCCGATGACCGGGTCACCGCCGATGCCGACGCAGCTGGAGAACCCGATGTCCCGCAGCTCGTACATCATCTGGTAGGTCAGCGTGCCCGACTTGGACACCAGACCGATCTTGCCCTGCTCGGTGATGTCGGCCGGGATGATGCCCGCGTTGGACCTGCCGGGCGAGATGATGCCCGGGCAGTTCGGCCCGATGATCCGGGTCCTGTTGCCGGTGGCCTTGGCGTGCGCCCAGAAGTAGGCCGAGTCGTGCACCGGGATGCCCTCGGTGATCACCACGGCCAGGCCGATCTCGGCGTCGATGGCCTCGATCACGGCGTCCTTGGCGAATTTCGGCGGCACGAAGACGACCGACACGTCGGCGCCGGTCTCCTTCATGGCCTCCTTGACGCTGCCGAAGACCATGAGCTGCTTGCCCTCGATCTCGACCGTCTGCCCGGCCTTGCGGGCGTTGACACCACCGACGATGTTGGTGCCGGAGCGCAGCATCCGGGCGGTGTGCTTGGTGCCTTCAGAGCCGGTGATGCCCTGAACGATGACCTTGCTGTTCTCGTTGAGGAAAATAGCCATGGCCTCATGCCCCCGCAGCCAGCTCGGCGGCCTTGTCGGCCGCACCGTCCATGGTGTCCGCCATCGTCACGACCGGGTTGTTGGCCTCGGCCAGGATGCGGCGGCCCTCCTCGACGTTGTTGCCGTCGAGTCGGACGACCAGCGGCTTGGTGGCCTCGTCGCCCAGGATCTTCAGCGCCTGCACGATGCCGTTGGCAACCGCGTCGCAGGCCGTGATACCGCCGAAGACGTTGACGAACACCGACTTCACGGCCGGGTCGCCGAGGATGACGTCCAGGCCCGCGGCCATCACCTCGGCCGAGGCGCCGCCGCCGATGTCCAGGAAGTTCGCCGGTTTCACACCGCCATGCCGCTCACCGGCGTACGCCACCACGTCCAGAGTGGACATGACCAGCCCGGCGCCGTTGCCGATGATGCCGACCTCGCCGTCCAGCTTGACGTAGTTGAGGCCCTTCTCCTTGGCCTTGGCCTCCAGCGGGTCCTCCGCGGCCTTGTCCACCAGCTCGGCCTGACCGGCCTGGCGGAACGCGGCGTTCTCGTCCAGGGTGACCTTGCCGTCCAGCGCGACGATCTTGCCCTGCGGGTCCTTGACCAGCGGGTTGATCTCGACCAGCGTGGCGTCCTCGGCGACGAAGGTCTCCCACAGCTGGACGATCACGTCGGCGACCTGGTCGGCGACATCGGCCGGGAAGTTGGCGGCGGCGACGATCTCCCGCGCCTTGTCCTGGTCGACGCCCTCGATCGGGTCGATCGCGATCTTGGCCAGCGCCTCGGGCTTGGTCGCCGCGACCTCTTCGATCTCCATCCCGCCCTCGACCGAGGCCATCGCGAGGAAGTTGCGGTTGGCGCGGTCGAGCAGGAACGAGAAGTAGTACTCCGCGGCGATTTCGGAGGCGGTGGTTACCAGCACCTTGCGGGTGATGTGGCCCTTGATGTCCAGGCCGAGGATCTCCTCGGCCTTGGCCTCGGCCTCATCGGGGGTCTTGGCCAGCTTCACGCCGCCGGCCTTGCCGCGGCCCCCGGTCTTGACCTGAGCCTTGATCACGACGGGCCCGCCGAGTTCTGCGGCGGCTGCCTTGGCCCCTTGCGGGTCGGTCGCCACGGCGCCGGGCAGCGTCGGCACTCCGTGGGAGGCGAAGAGCTCCTTCGCCTGGTACTCGTACAGGTCCACTCGACTCTCCTGCGACGTCGGTGACGGACTCCGGTGACGATATCGACCGGCGATGAGGCATAGGGCGGCGCACCTGGTGAACTGCCTCACCTGAGATAAGGCGTTAGGCCTGGTCGAACCGTCCAGCACGGAGATTCGCCTGCTCTGGCAGGTCGATATCGACGTTCGTGGTGACGAACGGAACAGCGCACCGTGACGGTGTTCCTGGGATTCTCGACGGCCAGCCGCGTCGGGGCAAGGCCTCAGATCGAGTGATTTGCACGAACTCGGCTTCGAACCCGGTGCGGCGATGTCGGCGACTCTCCCCGCAGCAGCCCGTTCTTCCTGATCAGCTGGCTACCGGGCCAGCATCCGCTGCTGGATCACGCGGTGCGCGGGCTGCGCGCGGCCGCGAGCGCGGTGCCGAGCAGCACGACCACGCAGGCCGCACCGAACCACAGCCCCAGGCCGGGAGTCGAATCCGGGAGCCGTTCGGCGGTCAGCGGGAATTCGAGCACCCGGACCGCCACGACCAGCGCGGCCCCGCACAGCAGCGCGGCCGCCCGAGCGGGGCGGCACATCGGCGCCACCACGGCCGCGCCCACCACGGTGACCAGCGCGATCACCAGTCCCCAGGATGTCGTGCCGAAGGCGTTGAACACGCCGGGCGCGGTGTAGTCGGGGGCGGTCACCACCGGAACGCTGAACGCCCCGGCGCCGAGCAGCAGCGCGACCAGCGACGGGAACAGCACCAGCCGGTGCATCGCGATCTCGGTGAGGTCGACGTCGTCGCGTTCCACCGCCCCGGCGATGGCCGCGGTGGTGGCCGCGAGCGCGGCGAACAGCACCGCGATCCCGGCTGCCCAGGCACCGATCCCGGCATGCGCGTCGGCTGCCTGCACCGCGGTGAAGACCGCGTCGAGCACACCGGCAGCGGCGAACGGGATCAGCGCCCACACCACCGTCAGCATCGGGCGCAGCCGAAGCGCCGCACGCGGCACCAGCAGGCCGATGCCGAGCGCCACCAGCAAGATCCCGGCTGGCCACAGCATCCGCGCGGGATACGGCGACGGGTCGCGCAGACCGGAGGGCATCTCCACCTGCGGCAGTGCCGCCGCGAGCACCGCCAGCACGCCCGCCACCAGCGCGAACACGGCCGACAGAGTGATCAGCCGAGTCAAGGCGGGTAGGCGCAGCTCTTCGGGTTCGGCGGATTCGGCACGCCCGGCGGGCACGGCCAGGACGGCCAACGCGACGGCCGCGACCAGCCCCAGCACGGGACCCCAGGCGAACTGGATGTCGTCGAGCACCGCGGCGGAGACCAGCGGCGGCACGGCGACACCGGCCAACGCGGCGGCCACGCCGAGCAGTCCACCGCGGGCGAAGTCCGGGTCGGTGGAGCCCGCCACGAACCCGGCCGCGCTGGGCGCGCCGATGGCGAGCAGGACGCTGCCGATCAGCACCGCCAGCGGTCCGTCGAGGGCCGGATCCGGCAACAGGTAGGGATCGTTCGAGCCGAACGGCGCCATCAGGACACCGACGGCGGCGAGCACGCTGGCGCACAGCACGAGCGCGAGCAGGCCCTGCCGGTGCGATCCGGCCCCCTCATCGCCACGTTCGACGCCTTGCACCGCGAGGATGCCAGCGACGATCACCGCGACGTGTCCGGCCATCAGCAGCCAAACGCCGATCGACGGCGCGAAGGTGTCGAGGCTTTCGGTGCGGAGCAGCTCGGGTCGAGAGGCCAGCCCGGCGTCGACGGCGAACTGCAGGTCGAGCACCAGGCGTCCGGGCGCGAGCACTGCCGGGCCGACGAGCAGGGCCGCTGCTGCGCCGAGCCGCCCGAGGCGGGCGAAGACGAGCGACGCCGCGGGCGCGAGCAGGGCGAGCACCAGCAGCAGGGGCCAGGCCGGGAAGGCCGCAGGGGCGCTTGGGGCGACGAGTCCGAGCAGTGGCCCGAGGCCGATGAGCAGGGCCCCGCCGACGGCGACCACGATCGCAACTCGCAGTCGCATCGGGAGATCGGAGGCCAGCCTATTCGTGGCCGGAGCCGACGAACCGTCGGACGGGAGGTCGGGCCGCGCAGTCACCGCGCTGACGCTAGCAACCCCGAGTCCGCGCACCGCCACCGGCGCGCGCCCTCCGGGACATCCCTGACCCACGACGCCCGAACGGAGCACTTGCGGATGCCCATCAAGCCGCTCTTAGAGTGTGACTCGTATCACATTCTGCTACTGGGAGGTATCTGGATCGAGGCATCTCCCGGCCCGCCATCGGCCAATCGGTCCGCATCTCGTCGATCACGAAGCCGCAGGCAGTTTCGTTGCGCGACGACCACTCCCAGTATCCACACACGCCTGACAACCGGGCCCCGCCGAACACGCGCCGTATCCGAGATGTCACTTACCGGGATTTGCCCCTAAGGGATCAGCTTCGTTACTGTCCCCCGGTCCGTTGTCACGGTCTGATCACGAAGGACAACCTTCGGCCGGTTCCCCGATCGGCCCCCGGGATCCCCGCCCGGGAAACGTGATCCGGCTCCCCGAGACGGAAGGGCAGGCATTGGCTCGACACCGCTCCCCCGGCGGCGCAGCACACTCCCCGGGTTATGCGGAGGCGTCCCCCGACGACCCCTCCAGCAATCCAAGCAACACCCGGGGCTCCTCATCCGCATCGGTCTGGCGCGGACGGGTGGTCGTCGCCGCCGTCGCCGCCGGCGCCTTCGCGGCCGCCGGTCAGTCGATGGCCGCCGGTGAGGGCAGCGCCGCCCCGGACCACGACGACTTCAACCCATCGGACGCCTCGGCATCACTCGGCAACGCGATGGCCACTCCCTCCTACACCGGCATGGGCGGCAGCGCCCCGGCACCTGCGATGCTCCCCGTCGCGAAGGCCTCCGACGCTGGTGCAGAGATGGAGAAACTCGCCAAGAGCGAGCGGATCACCCAGGAACGCGACGCCGCTCGCATCGCCGCCGAGCAAGCGGCGAGAGCGCCGAAGTTCGTCCTTCCCGCTCTCGGCAACTTCACCTCCGGTTTCGGTGGGCGCTGGGGCACCACGCACTACGGCATCGACATCGCCAACGCCAAGGGCACGCCGATCTATTCCGTCGCCGACGGAGTCGTGATCGAGGCGGGCCCGGCCAGCGGCTTCGGCCTGTGGGTCCGGGTGCAGCACACCGACGGCACGATCACCGTCTACGGCCACGTCAACACCATCACGGTCGACGAGGGCGACAAGGTCAAAGCTGGCGACCAGATCGCCACCATGGGCAACCGCGGCTTCTCCACCGGTACGCACCTGCACTTCGAGGTGTGGAACACCAGCGGCAAGAAGATCAACCCGCTGCCCTGGATGCAGGCCCGCGGCATCTCCCCGGTTTAGCGCAAAGGTTCCGGCTAGCGCGGAGGTTCCGGTGAGCGGAGCTTCGACCCGGTTGTTCCGGGCGAAAGCTCCGCTCACCCAGCTTCCGATGACTGGCGGCGCTGTTGGCGCCAGCGGGCCATCAGTTCCGGGATCGCGCCGCGCAGGAACTCGAAGAACTGCCGCGTCTCGTCGAGGCGCATCCCCGCCCGCGAGTCCGCGCCGACCGCCGTCACACCCTCGGCGAGGGTCCGTTCCCAGTCGAGCAGGTCGGCATCGCGGTTCATGATGCTGGCGTACCAGAGATCGTCGATCACCCGGTAGTGATCGCGCCGCTCACCCGGGCTGCGTTCGCGCACCACCAGCTTCACCTGCGCCAGGTAGCGGACCGCACCGGAGACCGCCGCCGCGCTCACGTCGAGAACCTCGGCGAGCTCACCGGCGGTGCGGCGGCCCTCCTCGGCGACCAGCAAGCTCGCGAACACCCGCGCCGCCATCCGCGGGAAACCGGCGGCGGTCAGGTCGAGTGCGAACTGCTCGACGAACCGCAGCACCGCGTCCGCATCGCCGGACCGCTCGTCGCTGCTGCGTTGCGTCATGTCCCGATCCTCGCCAGCCGTGTCGATCACCCGATAGATTTTATACGATTTCTTTATTTCACGATTTCGTGAAACCACTGTAACGTGCGTGGCGTGACCGAACAGATCCGGTTGACCGGTGCCCAGCAGACCCTGCTCGGCCCGCTTTACGCCAGGGCCCTGGACAGTCGCAGGCCCGACCCCGTGCTCGGGGACGAAACAGCGAATCAACTACTCGACCGCATCGACTTCAACTTCCGCAGCCTGCACCTCGGCTCCGGCGACTTGATCACGGTGACGATGCGGGCCAAGCAGCTCGACGACTGGGTGGCCGAATACCTCGCCGAGCACCCCGACGCGGTGGTGCTGCACCTGGCCTGCGGCCTGGACAGCCGGGCGTTCCGGCTCAAGGTCCCCGCCGGGGTGCACTGGTACGACGTCGACATGCCCGACGTGATCGAACTGCGGAATCGGCTCTACCCCGAGCAGCCGGAGAACTACCGCACGATCGCGACATCGGTAACCGAGCGGGACTGGCTGGAGGAGATCCCGATGGGTCGGCCGACGCTGGTCGTCGCCGAGGGACTGGTGATGTACCTGACCGAGGCCGACGGCCTGGATCTGCTGCGGCGGTTGGTCGAGCGGTTCGAGGTCGGCGAGATGATGTTCGACGCGGCGCTGCCGTGGACCGTCCCGGCCGCCCGCTTCTCCTGGTTCTTGCAGCGGACCGGAGCCCGCTTCCACTGGGGCATCGGCGATCCGCACACCGTTGAACTCCACGTTCCCGGACTCCGGCTGCGACAGGAACTCCCCCTGCTGGACCTGCCAGGGGTGGCGAAGTTGGAGCCGGCGAACCGGGCGATCGCGAAGGTGATGCACGCGATCCCGCCGGTGCGCAACGCCTTGCGCCTGCTGCGCTACAGCTTCGCGAAGCAATCGCAGGAGAAGGTCGAACTCACCGGCGCGCAGGCGACCATGCTCGCCACGCTCTACCTGCGCGCGCTGGACAACCGCTCGGCCGATCCGATGCTCGGCGACCGCTGGGCCGATGAGGCGGTGCAGCGCATCGACTACGACTTCAGCAAATTCAAGATAAGCGCACGCAACGCCGGTTCGGTGGCAATCCGCGCCAATGCGCTGGATCGCTGGGTCGAGGACGCGCTCCGACCCGACATGACCGTGCTGCACCTCGGCTGCGGGCTCGACAGCCGTTTCGAGCGCGTCGACCCACCGGCGAGCGTCGAGTGGTACGACATCGACCAGCCGGATGTCGTCGAGCTGCGCAAACGCCTCTTCCCGGAACTCCCGCACCGCCACACCATCGGCTCCTCGGTGACCGCACCCGGTTTGCTCGACGACATCCCCGGTGATCGGCCAGTCCTGATGGTCGCCGAAGGCCTCACCATGTATCTGTCCGAATCGGACGGTTTCGCGCTGCTGCGGCGGATCACCGAGCACTTCCCCAGCGGGGAACTGCTTTTCGACGCCTTCAGCAGCCTCGGCGTTCGAGGGTCCAACCGGTTCAACCCCGTGGTGGTGCGGGCCGGGGCGCACCTGGAGTGGGGCATCGACGATCCGCGATCGTTGGAATCCGCCGTACCTGGCCTGCGGCTGGTCACCGAGTGGTCGTTCACCGATGCGCCGGAGCTGGACCGGTACCCGACACCGGTGCGGGCGGCACTGCGCGCATCCGGACACCTCACCTCGATTCGCCGTCTGGGCAGAATGCTCCGCTACCGCTTCTGATTCACCCGATGCGGGCGGGGTGAAGGGCACCTTCTACCAAGTAAGTTGGTGGAAGGTGCCCTTCACCCCTTGTTGGAGGTGGTGGCGATGATCAACGGGGCGCATTTGTTGTTGTTCAGCCGGGATGCGGAGCGGGATCGGGCTTTCTTCCGGGATGTGCTCGGGTTCGGGTCTGTGGACGCGGGAGGTGGCTGGTTGATCTTCGGGTTGCCGCCCGCTGAACTGGCCACCCATCCCACCGATGGGGATGCTGCCTGCGAGCTCTACCTGATGTGCGATGACGTCGCGGCCACCGTCGGCCAGTTGCGGGCCGAGGGGGTCGAGGTCACTCGCCCGGTCAGTGACGAGGGTTGGGGACTGCTCACCGCGTTCCGCCTGCCCAGCGGCGCCGAGATCGGGCTCTACGAGCCCAAGCACCCGCGTCCGGACGGGACCTGGGCGAGGCCGTGCACGCCGGGTTCACCGGACGCGACGAATTCCTGATCAGTCCTCTTTGGACTGGGAGTTTCTCGTTCACCGTCGGCGGGTTGTCTCTGCGACGATTGCTCTCGTGGACGCTAGCGATGATCAGCTTTTGCGGGGGCCGTTCGTCGGGACCAGTGCGGTCGTGGTGCGCGACGGGCAGGTGCTGCTCGGACGGCGGTTGGGGGCCCACGGTGCCGGGCAGTGGTCGTTTCCCGGTGGCAAGGTCGACGCCGGGGAATCGCCCGCGGATGCCACCGCGCGTGAGCTGGCGGAGGAGACCGGGCTGGTCGCCACCGCAGTCACGCCGATCGGTTGGACCAGCGACGTTTTCGCCGCCGAAGGCCTGCACTTCGTTACGCTGCACCACCTCGTCGTCGCGACCGGCGAGCCGACGGTGCGGGAGCCGGACAAGGTCGAAGGCTGGAGCTGGCACGAGTGGGACGCACTACCCGACCCGTTGTTCGGGCCGGTTCAGGCGCTGATAGCCGACGGCTGGCGCCCGCCGACCGGCACTAGCTGAGCGGTCTCGGGCAGTGCGCACAGAACGGCGTCTGCAGGCACGGCAACCCGCGTGGAACCACCCCTGTTCCTTCGCCACGAGCCGCTCAGCCCTTTTCTTGAACTCGTTCTGCTGCCGCTGCGGATGGGTTGCGCGCGAAATCGCCCCACCCGCAGCAGCCGAGTTCCACGCAGCCGCTTCGCGGACAGGCACCTCGACCCGGGCAGCCGGGCTAGCGAGTTGGAGGACTGGGCTTTGGGCGCTGGTTCAGAGCTTGGTCAGGGGGACGCTGCCGATCAGCATCAGCCGGACCGTGCCGGAACTGCCGAAATCGATCGTCGCGGTGGCACGCGGTCCGTCACCCTCGGTGGACAGCACGGTGCCCAGCCCGTACTTGTCGTGGGTGACCCGGTCGCCAGCCTCAAGTTTGATCGAGACGGTGTCCTTCCAGCCCTGCACACCCGTGCTGCGCATGCCACGGGCCGCGACCTGGGCCTGCGCCGAATCCGACCCGGTGCGGTCGAACCCGCCTCGGCTGCCCCACGTGCTGCGCACCTGCGGGGCGGCGCGCTCCGGCTCGATCCGCCGCCACTGCACCAGTTCGTCCGGGATCTCGGTGAGGAACCGGGAGGCCGGGTTCGCCATCGGCTGGCCCCACGCCGACCGCAGCAACGCCCGCGACAGGTACAGCCGCTGCCGGGCGCGGGTGATGCCCACGTACGCCAACCGCCGTTCCTCGGCCAGCTCGGCCGGTTCGCCCAGCGCGCGCAGGTGCGGGAAGACCCCATCCTCCCAACCGGTGCAGAACACCACCGGGAACTCCAGGCCCTTCGCGGTGTGCAGGGTCATCAGGGTGACGACCCCATCACCGGCCTCGGGCAGCGAATCCGCATCCGCCACCAGCGAGACGCGCTCCAGGAACGCCGACAGCGAATCGTCGGCGGGTAGCCCCAGCGATGTCTCCTCCGCGTCCTCGGCAGCCGGTACCACCGCCGAGACCACGGCCTCCGCCGACGGGTCGACATCAGCGGCGGACTCGTCGGCCGGGGCGGCGCCCGCGCGGGTCTCGGTGAATTCCCGCGCGACCGTGACCAGTTCGGTCAGGTTCTCCACCCGCGTGGCGTCCTGCGGGTCGTCGCTGGCCTCCAACTCCGCCCGGTAACCGGTGCGCTCCAGCACCGTTTCCAGGATCTCGGCGACATCGGCCTGCGCCGCCACCTCCTGCAGTTCGTCGAGCAGCGCCACGAAACCCGCGATGGCCTTCCGCGACCGGGTGTTGAGCAGCGCGACCTCTCCGGCCGCCGCCTGCCGCAGCGCCGCCGCGAACGTGATCCGCTCCTGCTCGGCGTGCACGGCGACCACGGCCTCCGCCCGGTCCCCGATGCCGCGCTTGGGCACGTTGAGGATGCGGCGCAAGCTCACCGTGTCGTCCGGGTTGTCCAGCACCCGCAGGTAGGCCAGCGCATCCCGCACCTCTCGACGCTCGTAGAAGCGGACCCCGCCGACGACCCGGTACGGCAACCCGAGCCGGATGAACACCTCCTCGAACACCCGGGACTGGTTGTTCGTCCGGTAGAACACCGCGATGTCGTTGAACGTCGCGGCGCCCTCGTCGACCAGCCGGTCGATCTCGCCCGCCACGAACGCCGACTCGTCGTGCTCGTTGTCCGCCACGTAGCCGACGATCGGTTCGCCGTCTCCGGCATCGCTCCACAACCGCTTGTCGCGGCGGTTCGGGTTGCGCCGGATCACCGCGTTGGCCGCGGACAGGATCGTCTGCGTGGAGCGGTAGTTCTGCTCCAGCAGGATCGTCCGGGCCTGCGGGTAGTCGCGCTCGAACTCCTCGATGTTGCGGATCGTGGCGCCCCGGAAGGCGTAGATCGACTGGTCGGCGTCGCCGACCACGCACAGCTCACCCGGCTCGATGCCGCTGTCGGACCCCTCGGTGCCGACCAGCTCGCGCACCAACGAGTACTGCGCGTGGTTGGTGTCCTGGTACTCGTCGACCAGCACGTGCCGGAAGCGCCGCCGGTAGTACTCCGCGACCGCGGGGTGGTCCTGCAGCAGCTCGACCGTGCGCATGATCAGGTCGTCGAAGTCCATCGCGTTGGAGTCGACGAGCCGACGCTGGTACGCGGCGTAGACCTCGGCGACCTTGCGCTCCATGTCGTTGCCGATCTGCTCGGCGGCGGCCTCGGGGGTCAGCAGCTCGTTCTTCAGGTTCGAGATGTGCACCGCGAGGCTGCGTGCCGGGTAGCGCTTGGAATCCAGGTCCTGCTCCCGCGCGATCATGGTGATCAGCCGCCGGGAATCGTCGGCGTCGTAGATCGAGAAGTTCGACGACAGCCCCAACGTCTTGGCCTCGCGGCGCAGCACCCGAACGCACATCGAGTGGAACGTCGACACCCACATCACGTTGGCGCGGCGCCCCACCAGATCGACCACGCGTTCCTTCATCTCGGCCGCGGCCTTGTTGGTGAAGGTGATCGCCATGATCTGGCCCGGATGCACACCACATGCGAGCAGGTGGGCGATGCGATTGGTCAGCACCCGCGTCTTGCCCGACCCCGCACCCGCCACGACCAGCAGCGGCGAGCCGGTGTGCACCACGGCATCGCGCTGCTGCGGATTCAGGCCGGTGAGCAGCGCCTCCGGATCCTGGTCGGGCCGTGCGGAGCGACCGGATCCGGCCGATTGCGGCGATCCGTGCAGATCGCTGTGCCACTGGAGGTTTAGTGGGGTGCTCATCGCTGTTCCACGTTACCGGCGAGCCCGGACAGAACCCGAATCCCGGTGGGTTCCGGGTCCGAGATCGCCTTGCGAGGCAAGCCGCGCAACGGACCTTCGGACACCGCTTCGGCCGCCAGCTGCCCGACATCGCGTCCGAGGCACCGCACCTGGATTGTCCTCGTGAGACAGCAGCTGAATACCCGCAGCGGCACGAGTCGCCAAGACACCGGAAACCCGCCACCAGCACCCGACGCGGACATGCCCTGCCCGACGCGAACCTGCCGGGCGCGAACGTGCGGTCGCGTGCACCGCACTCCCATCCCCGAAATCAATCCCCGCAATCAATCCCGCAATCTCCACCAAACGGTTTCGCAGTCCCCCTGACCGTGCCCGGACGTCGACGTCCGGGGTCGGCTAGGGACTTACCCCGATACGCCGCGCGCTGCGGGCCGGGACGGTGAATACCGACTTCCCCGCACCCGCCACGGAATGAGCTGCCCATGGATCTGATCAACCAGATCGACGTCGCGATCCGGGAGTTCGTCGCCTGGGCTGCGACGTTGAACCCGTGGTTGTGCGTGCTGCTGGTGCTGGTCCTGCTGTCATTGGAAACCTCCCTCTTCATCGGCTTGTTGATCCCAGGTGAGGCGACGCTGCTGCTGATCACCACGGTGCTCGGCGTCCGGTGGGCGCCGGTGGTGTTCCTGGCGGCGCTGCTGGGCAACCTGATCGGGCAGACCGGTGGTTATTGGCTGGGTCGGCTGATCGGCCCGGGACTGCGCAACACCTGGGCAGGGCGGAAGATCGGCGCGCGCCGCTGGCAGGCGGCCGAGGCGGTCGTGCTCGACTCCGGGGGACGGGCACTGATCACGACCCGTTTCGTCGCGGTGGTGCACGCGGTGGTGCCTGCCGTGGTGGGCACGCTGCGACTGCCGTTCCGCCGCTTCCTCGTGCTGGCGGCGATCGGCGCCACGCTGTGGGCGGCCGTGCACGTCGCCGCCTCGGTGGCGCTCGGCGAGACCGCCCGGGCGATCGGTTACGGCTGGACGGCGTTGGCGCTGACGTGCGCAGGTGCTGCCACGGCCATCGGCATCGTGATCCGCAGCGCTCGTCGGCAGTCCAGGAGGCAGGCTCCGGAGCACCCGCCGGTCGCGGTTGGCAGTCGTACCGGTCGTCAAGAGAACTGATCGTCATGCTGCCAAGATCCTCGCTGGTCCGGCGGACTGGCAAGCGATTAACTCGAACTAGTGATCGATGGTTCCGCGAAACCGGGTTCCCCGCGGGCTCTCGGTTCCACCACTCGGGAAGTGCGCTCCACCTCATGGCCGGGCCGATGCGCGATGTGGCAGACTGGGCCAGTGCGAACGCAGACCTACGAGTTTTACTACGGGCCCGGGACTCCGGCGCCCGTAGCTGCGTGAGCTCAATACCACTACGACGCCCCGGGGTCCTCGGACTCGGGGCGTTCGCGCGTTCCGGGCCGGGGACGGGGCTGGAGCCGGAGGACGACGCCCGATGAACGCCACTGTGGACGGTGACCAGCCGAAGTCCGAGACCTCCTCGACGGAGCTGGCCGCTGCGGAGGCCATCACCAACTTCCGCGAAGAGATCGACTACCTGGACGCCGAGATCCTGCGCCTGGTCAAGCGCCGCGCAGAGGTCTCCCGCCAGGTCGGACAGGCCCGGATGGCCGCTGGCGGACCTCGCATCGTCTACAACCGCGAGATGGACGTGCTCGCGCGCTACCGCGAGCTCGGTCCGGAAGGCCGCGAACTCGCGATGATCCTGCTGCGCCTCGGCCGCGGCCGCCTCGGGCGCTGAGAAGGCGCACGTCGCGAACGCGTTGTCGGGCGCCCCAGCCCAACAGCAAGCACCAGGGGCCTGCCGTTGAACTCGTTCTGCCTGGCGGGGCAACGGCCGTAGGAGCCGGGACGATCGGCGCCGCTTCGGAAACGAGATCGAGGGCAGGCTCCCAAACCCGACCGCACCCACCTGGGCGAATGCTCCGCCCAGGTGGCCCGTGCGGCACGTGCACGGGCTCTGACCAACGACGGCCGGGAACCGCCCACCGATCTGGCCCGCGCCGCCTTGCCGGGTCTCCGGCGACGGCGAGGGTTCAGTTCGCCGTCCAGCCGCCGTCCATCGGGAACGACGCCCCGGTGATCGAAGTGGTGCCGGGACCGCACAACCACACCGCCAGCTCCGCGACCTCGGCCGGTTCCACCAGGCGTTTGATCGGCGTGCGGGCCAGCAGGACGTCCTCGACCACCTGACCTTCGGGCACCCGGTGCAGTTCGGCCTGTTCGGCGACCTGGCGTTCCACCAGCGGGGTGCGCACGAAGCCCGGGCAGACGCAGTTGGACGTCACCCCGTGGCCCGCGCCTTCCAGGGCGATCGTCTTGGACAGGCCCTCGATCGCGTGCTTGGCGGTCACGTAGGCGCTCTTGTACGGCGAAGCGCGCAGGCCGTGCACCGAAGAGATGTTGATGACCCGCCCCCAACCTCGGGTGTACATGCCGGGCAGCGCGGCTCGCACGATCCGGAACGGCGCCTCCACCATCACCCGCAACATCGTGCTGAAGGTGCCGGTCGGGAACTGGTGGATCGGGGCGACGTGCTGGAGACCGGCGTTGTTGACCACGATGTCCACCCGGTCGCCGAGTTCCGCGGCGGCGTCGAGATCGGTGAGGTCGACCACCCGGGCCTCGGCGCCGATCTCGGCGGCGACCGCCTCGACCGCGTCGGCCGACCGATCCACCGCGATGACCTCGGCCCCGACCGCCGCCAGTCGGCGGGCCACTGCCGCACCGATCCCGCTGGCCGCACCGGTGACGAGGGCGCGCTTGCCAGCCAGATCCGGGCCGTCGGCGCCGGATCGCGCGGAGTTCGTACCGACCGACTCGGCCGAGGAATCGCTCATAGCCTGAGAACCTAGGCGTGAGTCCGGCCTCGATCCAGGGGCCGAACACAACCTTTTCCACCTCGGCCGCACCTGCCGGAGGCGCGGCCTGTTCCGCGCGCTGACGGCAACATCGCGGTCGCGGTGGGACATCAGGGATAACACCCATACCGGGCAGCGCCCGGACGAGGCAGACTGTGGTCATGGTTCTCGGTCTAGTGGCCTTCCTCATCACGCTGGCCGCGGTGCTCGCCGCTGCCGGACACGCGGGTTACCTCGCGATGCTGACGTCGGCGGCGAAGAAGCGCGCGGGCGGCCAGCCAGCAGTTGATTTCGCCCGCAAGCGGTTCCCGATCGCCGGAGTCGGCTTGGGCGTGACCCTGCTGGCCTTCCTGATCAGCACCGGCGACTCAGCGGGCGCGGACATCTTCGCGATGCTGCTCGGCGGTGGTGGCGGCATCGCCTCGCTCAAGGCCCTGCAGTCCACCCAGAGCAAGTTCCGCAACGGTCAGTTCTGAGCGCCTGGAACTCGTTTCCGCGTGCCGGTGCGGATGGCGTGGCCGTCCGCCCGGCGACCTGTGCGCGCAGTGGCGTGAACCTGCCCAAAATTGGACCATTCGGCGCGATCTGATCGTCCAACCAGTGCAAATCGATCACAGTGCGTGTTGATTCGACCCCGTTCTGGAGTTGCCGGGTGCGCACCCTAGGCTGTGACCATGACCACTCCGCCGGAAGCGTCCACAGCCGTCCGGCGTGCCCTGGTGATCACCGCGCACCCCGATGACGTCGATTTCGGTGCCGCGGGCACCGTCGCCTCCTGGATCGCCGCAGGTGTGCAGGTCGCCTACTGCGTGTGCACTTCGGGCGGGGCGGGCGGCTTCGACGACATGCCGCGGGAGGACATGCCCCGCGTCCGGGAGGAAGAGCAGCGCGCCGCCGCTGCCGCCGTCGGCGTCACCGACGTGCGGTTCCTCGGCCACCGGGACGGGCAGGTCACGGCGAGCCTGCAACTGCGGCGGGACATCACCAAGATGATCCGCACGGTCCGCCCGGACCGCGTCATCAGCCATTCCCCGGAGATCAACTGGACCCACCTCCCGACGGCGCATCCGGACCACCGCGCGGTCGGCGAGGCGACTCTGGCCGCGATCTACCCGGACGCGCGCAACGGCTTCGCCTACCCCGAACTGCTGGAGCAAGGCCTGCAGCCGTGGACGGTCAACGAGCTCTGGATGTCGGGATCACCCGAAGAGCGGATCAACTGCGCCGTCGACGTCACCGATTACTTCGAGGCGAAGCTGGCCGCGTTGGCCGCGCATCGGTCCCAGACCGCGCATCTCGACGATCTTGAGGGCATGATCCGGCGGCATCTGGCACGAATGGCCGACCGGCACGGCATGGCCGGTCGGCTCGCCGAGGCATTCCACGTAGTCGACACGTCGTGAACTCCCCGCGAGTCGCAGAAAGTCGAGACTCCGATGCACAGCGGCAGAACCCTCGGCTGGAGCGGCCAACTCGACTGGCCGCCCAGCGCTGAACCGCCACCGCGCGGTCGACACCGCAAGACCGAGTCGGCGGTCGCCTGGACGCCGACGACCCGACCCCGCGCGAGCGGATCGCACGCGCTGGCCGCGGGGCTGGTGCCCGATCCGCTGGTCGACACGATGCCGGTCGGCGGCCTGCACAAGTTCGACCTGGGCATGGTCCCGGCCTCGGTGACCCCGCCGCGCACCTGGCGGCAGGCGGCGTGGTTCGCGATCGCCTCGTCGGCCGCGGCGCTGGGCGGGCTGGTGCTCGTCACCGCGTTCCTGGCCGACAGCTCGACGCGGATCGAAGGCCTGGACCTGCCGAGCATGCCGCGCGGCGGGGACTACCCGCCGTTGCCGCAGCCCGATCCGTACTACCTGACCGGCGATCCGACCCGGCCGGAGGCGGTGCGGGTGACCGGTTCGGTGCAGCTGCTGCCGCCGTTGACCGTACCGGGCCCGAACCGGCCGAACACGATCGGTGGCGCGGTCCCCGGGGTACCGGGTTCGGCAACAGCCAGCGCCACGCCACCCGCCCCGGCGAGCACCACCGAGGCCCCGTACCTGCTGGCGCTCACCGATACCGAGGCGATCAAACGGCGCGGCGACGAGTACTACGCCGCGATCGGGCGCGGCGATCTGCCCGGCGCCTACGCGTTGACCACCGGGCTGTTGCGGGCCGAGGGCTACGAATCGTTCGCCGCCAGGTACGCGCACGCCGCGTCGGTCGAGGTGGTCGGCGTCTACGTGACCCCGACCAGCACGGTGCACACCCTGCGGCTGACCAGGTCGGACGGCTCGGTGCAGACCCAGCGCCGCGAGTTGCGGTACACGTTGGACCGCGATCCGTTGATCGCCTCGGACGAGCAGATTTCCTGATCACGCATGGTGATCCACTGCTCCATTCGTGTCATCGCGTGCCATCTCTTCCAGTGAACTGCGCAGCAAGGCCTCTCGATCCGCGCGCTGGCGGGGTACGAGTTCGCGAAGACGTCGTGCGAAAACCCGATGAACTCGGCAGCACAGTCACGTCAGGCAAGCCTTCAACCGAACAGGCGTACGCACTAGGACGGGCCGCCGTGGAGCATCCTTCGACCATCCGACGCCGCGACCGCGGCGCTTCGGGCTCGGTCACCGTGGCCGAGCTGATCAAGCGCCAGCCGATGTCGCCCGAGCACGAACGACTCGCCGACCAGCTGCTCAAGACGCCCGAGCCGGTGGACGGCGCACCACCGCTGGGCACCCGGATCGCCTTCGGGGCGGTCGGGGCCCTGCTGCTCCTGGGCGCCGCGGTCACCAGCGCCGCGATCATCGCGCGGCCCGCCGACGCACCACGCCCGACGGCGCCCGCCACACCGATCGCGGGGGCGCTGGCGCTGCGACCGGACCTGGTGCGGGACGCCCGCTGGCCGTTCGCCGACAACGGCGGCTTCGCCACAGCGGTCGACCCGGCCAGCACCACCGAGGAACCGGAGGCCGCGGAGCGCAGCACCGCGAACCCGTCGGCCGGTAGCGATGAATCGGCGATCAACGTGGTCAGCGAGTTCTACCGGGACTTGGCGCAGGACCCGACCGCCGCAGCCTCCCTGATGGCGCCCGAACTGCTCGCCGGACAGCAGGCGCAGCTGACCGAAGCGTGGGACGCGGTCGAGTCGGTGCAACCGTCGATGCGGGCCGTCTCGGACCGGCAGGTGCTGGCGGAGGTCGAGGCCGGCTATCCGGACGGGCACCGAGTGGTGCTGCGCCAGTTGTTGACCATCGAGTCCGACACCCATCCGCAGATCGTCGGTGCGGAATTGCTCAGTGCCCGGCACATCACGCCGGGGTGAGTTCCCAGCGGGGCTGTTCTCCCGCGCCCACGCCTGCGCACCGCTGGTCGTGAGTGCGTACGCGCGGGAACGCGCTTCCGCAATCACGACCAAGGATGGGAGACCAAGAACGGGCTCTCACAACAATGCGGCAACGACACGCTCCCGCCGAATGCCCGCGGCGAGTACCGGGACGAACCGGGCCCCGTCGATATCGTTGCTCTCCGCAACCGGTTCGCTGCTCCGGCGGTCCCCGCCGATCGCCCAGTAGCACCAACGCCACCAGCGGAAACGGCTGTGGAATCGATCCCGTTCGGCAGACGGAACCGGCCGTCGGCGTAACGTCGAATTGGGTTGTACGGATCTTTTCGACTTCGGGCCTACGCCGACACGGCGTCGGCTAGGCTCCCTAATCGCGGTTCGGTTCGAGTGATCTGACCCGAATCGCATTGAGCACGTGTACATGTCGGGGGGCCGGAGCCGGTCCGCCAAATCCGCCGTTGTTCGGTGGGGCCGTACCCGGGATCACCTTTCCCCGGGATCTTGCGGTGCCCGCTGGACATCGATAGCAGTACGGGGAGACGTCGGTGAGCGACGAAGGTCGCCTGGTCGCCGGACGCTACCGAGTGCAGCGACGCATCGGCAGTGGCGCGATGGGCGTGGTGTGGGAGTGTGTCGACGAACGCCTGCACCGCACGGTCGCGGTCAAGCAACTGTTGCTGCAGCCCGGATTGGATCCGGGTGAGGCCGAGGAAGCGCGGCAGCGGGCAATGCGGGAGGGCCGAATCGCGGCTCGACTCCAGCACCCGAATGCCATCTCGGTCTACGACGTGGCTGAGGACGAGGGTCAGCCGGTCCTGGTCATGGAATACCTGCCGTCGCAGAGCCTGGCCGGGATGATGTCCGAGCACGGACCGCTGCCGCCGCGCGAGGTGGCGCGGATCGGTGCGCAGGTCGCCTCGGCGCTCGGTGCGGCGCACGCCGCCGGTGTCGTGCACCGCGACATCAAGCCGGGCAACATCCTGCTCGGCGACAACGGCCAGGTGAAGATCACCGACTTCGGGATCTCCCGGGCGCAGGGCGACGTCCAGGTCACCAAGACCGGGATGCTCGCCGGTACGCCCGCCTACCTCTCGCCTGACGTGGCGATGGGCCAGGAGCCGACGCCCGCCTCCGACGTGTTCTCGCTCGGCGCCACGCTGTACGCGGCGATCGAGGGCCGTCCGCCGTTCGGGCTCAACGAGAACACCCTCGCGCTTTTGCACGCGGTGGCGGCCGGGAAGATCGAGCCGCCGCAGCAGGCCGGGCCGATGTCGCAGCCGCTGATGGCGATGATGGCCAACCGGGTCGAGGACCGGCCGGACATGGCGCAGGTCCGCGACATGCTGCAGTCGGTGGCCGAGGGCGGTTCGGTGACCTCGATCCCGACCATGGCGGCGCCGATCCCGCCCGCGCTGGCCCCGGAATCCAGCCAGCCGGACATGGCCCCGACCAGCGTCGTCGGTTCGGACGGCACCACCGTCGCCTACTACGAAGAGGACCCGTACTCGGAGCAGGCCTACGAGGACGCGACCTCGTACATGGGCTCCGACACCCGCGGCGATGCGGCGATCTACGAGAAGCCGCGCAGGAGCAAGCGGCCGGTGGTGATCTCCGGCATCGCGCTGGTGGCGGTCGCGGTGATCGCGGTGCTGGTGACCTCGGCGCTGATGAACACCCCTGGCCCGCCGACCAACACCGGCAACACGGGCACCACGCAGGAGCAGGCGCCGCAGGTCCCGGTCGAGCCGACGAGCGAGGTTGAACCGACGAGCACCCGGAACGCTCCGACGACGACCAGGACCAACTCGCCGACCTCCACGTCGAGGCCGACGAGTACGACTCGGCCGCCGACGACGACGAGTCCACCGACTTCCGACGAGGACGAACCGACCTCCTCCGAGGACGAGCCCACCTCTACCGCGACCGGCAGCGCGGGCGGCTGAGGGTCTTACCCGATTGCCGAGGCGTGTTGGCCGGGGCGTTCACCGCGAGGTGGGCGCCCCGGCCGCTGGCGTTCTCGGAGCTCGGTGGCCCCGGTGTGTGGCCGGGTACGAGACGCCCAGTAACGTTGCACACCGTCGGGTGAAAGCTGGCCACGGGGGTCCGGTCAGTACTGTCCAACTAGGCACAGCCAGTACCAGGAGACACCGGTGAGCGCCGAAGGTCGTTTGATCGCGGGCCGGTACCGCTTGCAGCAGCAGATCGGCAGCGGCGCCATGGGGGTGGTGTGGCAGGCGGTGGACGAGCGCCTGCACCGCACGGTCGCAGTCAAGCAGTTGCTGCTGCAGCCCGGCTACACCCCTGAAGAGACCGAGGAAGCCCGTCAGCGGGCGATGCGCGAAGGCCGCATCGCCGCCCGACTGCAGCACCAGAACGCGATCGTCGTGTTCGACGTCGCCGAGGACGAGGGCCAGCCAGTGCTGGTCATGGAATACCTGCCGTCGCAGAGCCTGGCGTCGGTCATCGACGAACAGGGCGTGCTGCCGCCGTTGCAGGTGGCCCGGATCGGTGTGCAGGTGGCCAGCGCGCTCGCCGCGGCGCACATGGCCGGCATCGTGCACCGCGACCTCAAGCCGGGCAACATCCTGCTCGGCGACAACGACATCGCCAAGATCACCGACTTCGGCATCTCCCGGGCCATCGGGGACGTCGCGGTCACCAAGAGCGGGATCCTCGCCGGTACGCCCGCCTACCTGGCGCCGGAGGTGGCGCTGGGGCGGGATCCCGCACCGGCCTCCGACGTGTTCTCGCTGGGCTCGACGCTGTACGCGGCGATCGAGGGCGGGCCGCCGTTCGGGCTGGATGAGAACGCGATCAGCCTGCTGCACCGGGTGGCGCGCGGGCAGATCGAGCCGCCGCGCCAGGCCGGTCCGATGGCCCCTGCGCTGATGCAGCTGCTGCGGCCGGATCCGGTCGACCGGCCGACCATGGCGCAGGCCCGCGAACTGCTGCAGGCCGTGCTCGACGGACGGCCGATCCCGAACGCCTCGCCGAACGTCGGCTGGCAGCGGCCTCCGGCGGCACCGCCGCGCACACCAGCGGCCGGTACTCGGATGGGTCCGCCCCCGGCGGCCAACCCGCCCACCCGGGTCGGCGACGCCGTATCGGCCGAGGCGCCGCGCCGCAACTACCGCCAGGTGGTGCTGTGGGTGGTGGCGATCGCGGCGGCGGTGCTGGTCGGGGTCCTCACCGCGAACGCCTTCGGCGACGGGCAATCGCAGGGCCAACCAGATCCGACCCCCGCTCCGTCGGAGCCAGCAGCGCCGACCGACGTGCCGTCGAACCCGCCGACCACGTCGGCCGAGTCGAAGCCTTCGGCCACACCGACCAAGACCAGCACGCCGACGACCGCGAAGCAGCCGTCCCAGGCCGAGATCCTGGAGGTGGTGCGCGATTACTACTCGTTGGTGCCCAGGCGGTTGGACCAGGCGTGGAACCTGCTGGGCCCGTCCCTGCAGTCGCAGGGCAAGGACAACTACGAGGCGTTCTGGAAGTCGATCGACGACGTCAAGATCATCGGGGAGCCGGTGCAGTACGGCACCAACGTCGTCGTGACGCTGCAGTTCACCAAGGACCACGCCAAGATCACCGAGCAGCACGTGCTGGGCATGGTCACCACCCGGGACGGCAAGCCCCTGATCAACACCGACAGCCACGGCTGACCCATCGCGGTCGTGAGCGCGGCAGGTGCTGGGTGAGCGGCGCTTCCGCCCGGTTGTTCCGGCGAAAGCCCTGCTCACGCGCGCGCGATCTCCAAGAGGGTGCTCAGCAGGGATCGGGTGGCCGGGCGGTCGGCCACCGTCTCGCGCACCGCGACGTACAGGCGGCGCACCGGCTCCGGATGCCGCACCGACCGCACCACCACGTCGGGGTGCACGACGTCGAGACCGAGGCGCGGGACCAGTGCGATGCCGAGTTCGGCGGCCACGAAACCCTGCGCGGAATAGCTGCCATCGGTCTCCAGGACCACCTTGGGCGTGAATCCGGCGCTGGCGTAGGCGTCCCGCAGCAGCTGGGAGCAGACGTCGTCGCTGGTCAGGGCGCTGTTAACCCAGGAATCACCGGCCAGCTGGACGAGGTCGACGCATTCCTGGGCGGCCACCGGATGCGATTTCGGCAGCACCACCCGGTACGGATCGTCGGCGAGGTGCACGAACCGCACGCCGCGCCGCTCGGGTGCGGTGCGGCCCACCACGATGATCGCGAGATCGGCCTCGCCCGCGGCGACTTCGTCGACCAGCCCGGCCTCCTGCATCCGCAGGTCCAGCTGCACCTCGGGGTGCTCGGCGCGGAACTTGGCGACCGCGGGCGGAATCAGCCCGACGCTGGCGGTGTGGAAGAACCGCACCCGCAGCAGGCCGGTGCGCCCGGCCCGGATGTCGGCGAGCTCCACCTCGGTGTTGCTGAGCAGTTCGGCGATCCGCCCGGCGCGCTCGGCCAGCAGCGTGCCGGCCGGGGTCGGTCTGAGCCCGCGCCCGACCTTCTCCAGCAGCGGCGTGCCCGCCTCCTTCTCCAGCGTGGACAGCTGTTGGCTGATCGCGGACGGGGTGTACCCGAGGTTGACCGCCGCCGCGCTGACCGAGCCGCTGGTGACCACGGCGCGCAGCACCTGCATTCGGCGTACGTCCAGCATGACCCCACGATACAGCAGATCTGAAATGTTGATTGAGTTTATTTCACTTGTCCTTACGCCTTGATTGGCGCAACGTGGGAGGCGGAGATCGGTTCGGCAGGCACCGAAGCACCGACGGCCTACCGTCCCGGCGGACCGACACCGACACCTCGAAGGCCAGGTGTCCCACAAGACCGGAGAGGACATGAACAACCCGACCAATTACGTCCGGCTGGGCGTGCTGGCACTGCTGTGGGGTACCAGCTTCCTGCTGATCAAGCTCGGCCTGAGCGCGCTTTCGGCGACCCAGATCGCACTGCTGCGCATCGTGCTGGGCGCCCTGGTCCTGCTGGCGCTGTGCGCGTTGCGCGGCCTGCGGATGAGCCGCGACCGCAGGCTGTGGCGGCACGTCGCGGTTGCCGCGCTGTTCGGCAGCGCCTTGCCGTGGGTGTTGTTCGGCCTCGGCGAGCAGACCGTGGACTCCGGCCTGACCGGCGTGCTCAACGCGACGACGCCGCTTTGGACGGTGTTGTTCGGGCTGTTCGCGGGCCGCGAGGCGATGCCGCCCGCGCGGATCGCCGGGCTGCTGCTGGGATTCCTCGGCGTGCTGCTGATCTTCGCGCCGTGGCAGGGCGGTGGCCTGCTCAGCTGGGGTGTGCTCGCCTGCTTGGGTGCCGCGGTCAGCTACGGCATCGGATATGTCTACATCGGACGGAATCTGACCGGTGGCCACGGCCTCGCGCCGCTGACCCTGGCCGCGATGCAAATGATCGCCGCCACCGGTTTCGCGTTGGTGGCGCTGCCGCTGGACGGCCTGCAGCCGGTTCGCTGGGCGCCACTCGGGCTGCTCGCCATCGCGGCGCTGGGCATCTTCGGCACCGGGATCGCCTTCGCGCTGAACTACCGGATCATCAACGACGAGGGGGCGACGACCGCATCCACCGTGGCTTACCTGATGCCCATCGTGTCGGTGCTGCTCGGCTGGCTGCTGCTCGGCGAAGAACTGGGGCTGCGAATCCTGCTGGGCATGGCGATCGTGCTGCTCGGCGTCGCCCTGACCCGTCGCACGCCCGCTTCGAAAACCGCTGTCACAACTGACGTTCGCGCAATGGACCAGGAGGACGAGATGTCGGATCAACCCCGCACCGGGGACGCCGCGAGCGGCAGCGTCAAGCTGGCGCCCCGGACTTCGGAGCTCCCGCCGATCGGACCGCTCAGCCGGTGGGCCCGGTTCCGCCTCGCCCTGATGCGCGGTTCCCAGCTCTACGCCGAACTGGCCAGCAGCAACCCGATGAAGTGACCGACCGGCGGTCCGCGCCGCGCAGGCGGGGCGGACCGCCGGATCAGACCAGGCGGCGGTCGGTGGCCCAGCGGGAGAGTTCGTAGCGGTTCGACAGCTGCGTCTTGCGCAGCACGCTGGACACGTGCGTCTCCACCGTCTTCACCGAGATGAACAGCTCCGAGGCGATCTCCTTGTACGCGTAGCCGCGCGCCAGCAGCCGCAGCACCTCGCGTTCCCGAGGGGTCAGCAGGTCGAGTTCCGGGTCACCGACCGGCGCCGAGTTCGGGCCCTCCGAGAAGGCGTCCAGCACGAAACCCGCCAGCCGAGGCGAGAAAACCGCGTCGCCGGCCCGCACCCGCTCGATCGCGTCCGCGAGCTCCCGCCCGGAAATGGTCTTGGTGACGTACCCGCGCGCGCCGCCCCGGATCACCGCGATGACGTCCTCGGCAGCGTCCGACACCGACAGCGCCAGGAACACCACGTCGGTCGGCTGGCTGCGGACCTGCCGCAGCACCTCGGCACCACCGCCGTCGGGCATGTGCACGTCCAGCAGCACCACCTCGGGCTGGTAGTGGCCGATCCCGGCGACCGCCTCGGCCACCGATCCGGCCTCGCCGACCACCTCGACCTGGTCGGCCGTCGCGGCGAGCTCGGCGCGCACCCCGGCGCGGAACAACGCGTGGTCGTCGACCAGGAACACCCGGACCGGCCGGGATTCGCTGACGTCGGCAGTCGCTTCACCGGTCACGATCAACATCCTCCATCGCTGGGTTCGCCCGGTAGCGTACGTGAGTTCACGCCGCGGCCCTGGGCATTTCCATCTGCACCTCGGTGCCCGAGCCGGGCGAGGTGCGCACCTTGACCCGCCCGCCGTGCCGCTGCATGCGGCCCCGGATCGAGTCGGCCAAGCCGTGCCGATCGTCGGGCACGGTGTCCGGGTCGAACCCGGCGCCGCGGTCCCGGACGTACACCGAGACCTGTTCGGCCTCCACCTCCGCGTAGACGCTGACCTCCACGACACCGGCGTGCTTGGCGGCGTTGACGACCGCCTCGCGGGCCGCCGCGAGCTGCGCGATCAGCCGTTCGTCGACATCGCAGTCACCCACCACCACCTGCTGCACCTTGACCGCGAAGGCGTCCTCCACCGCACCGCAGATCCGGCTCAGCTCGGCCGAGAACGTGGCGGCGGGCCCGTCGTCGGCCGCCGAGCGGCGCTCGGAACCGTAGCCGTCCGGACCGTAGAGCCAGTTCCGCAGCTCGCGTTCCTGTCCCCGCGCCAGTCGACGCACCTCGCGCTCGGAGTCCGCCTGCTTCTGGATCAACGCGAGGGTCTGCAGCACCGAGTCGTGCAGGTGCGCGGCGATCTCGGCGCGCTCCTGCGAGCGGATCCGGCTGGCCCGCTCGACGTTGAGATCCCGCACCAGGCGCACCCACCACGGCACGGTCAGCACCGCGACACCGACCAGCGAGACGGCGACGGCCAGCAGCGCGAAGCTGACCTCGTCGATCGAGGCACTTCTGGCCAGGAAGACCACGATGCCCACGACCACCAGCGCCGCCCCGGCGAGGATGCGCACCAACGCCGCCCGCCCGCCGTCGCCGAGCAGCACACCGACCACCCCGGATCGCGCGCCTTGCCGCCAGCGGCGGCGCTGCGATTCGTCGGCTTCCCGCCAGACCACCGCGGCGCCGACCAGCACCACCACCAGGGGAGCGGCAATCCACGCCGACATGGACACCAGCGAGCCGACCGCCACCAGCGCCCCGACGCCGAGCAGGATCATGCCGAAACCCTGCTGGCGCTCCTTGACCGACACCGGGCGTTCCGTGCCCCGGCCCTGCGGCACGAAAACCCAGAGCAGCGCATATGCCAGGATGCCCGCCCCGGCGCACGCGGCGAGTATCGCGAAGGCACCCCGCACCCAGAGCACCGGCAGACCGAGGTGGTCGGCCACGCCACCGGCCACCCCGGCGAGCAGCCGTCCGGTGCGGCGTCGGCGCAGCGGCGGGAACGCGGAATCCGGTCGGCGCTGCGGCGGGTGCGTCGATTCGGGTGCTGTCACACGAGTCCGTTTCCGCTTGTACCGGGCCGTCACAGCATTGATGGTCACACGATCGCGCGGGCACGGGCATCAGGGACCGTCCCTGACTTTCCGGGCCGCCTCAGGGGCGTCCCTGATGCGATCGGAGGTGTCGGAATCCGATAGTGGTAGGCATGATCAGCACGAAGCGATCCGGCGTCGCCGGTATCGAGGACACCCTGCGCGACTTCTGGGCGACCCGCCCGGTGCGACCGCGCAGCGGTGCCAAGTTGGGGGGAGTGTCAGCGGGCATCGGCCTGCGGTACGGCATCGATCCGATCCTGGTGCGGGTCATCTTCGCCGTCGCCATCGTGTACGGCGGTGCCGGTCTGGTGCTCTACCTGCTCGGCTGGCTGCTGTTCCCGAAGGAGGGCGACCCGGTGCCCGGCTCGACCGAGCCGACCTCCGCCAAGGTGGCCGTTGTGCTCGTGCTGCTCCTGATACCCGGCGTGCTCCTGCTGACGGCCTCACCAGCCATCATCGGATTGGCACTCGGACTCGGCGCACTCTACGCGGTGCACGTCAACTACGGCGACAACCGCGCGGCGATGGTCCCCGCGACGCCGACCGGCAGCCAACCGGCGGCGACTCCGGTGGGCGAGAACACCTGGGTCTACCCCGGCAACACCTCGTCCGACGACTCGTCCGGGCAAACGCCACCCACCTGGGATCCGCTCGGCGCCGCGCCGTTCTCCTGGGACCTGCCCGAGCCGGACGACCCCGAAGAACACCAACCGCAGCGCCCGCAACGTCGCTGGATCACCTTCACGACCCTGGCGGTGGCCGCGTTCTTCGGGGGGCTGGCCAGCACGCTGGGCGCGAATCTGGGCATCGCGCTGGCCGTCGCGCTGGGCGTGCTCGGCCTGGGCATGGTCGTCGGCGCTTTCCTGCACGCCGGACGAGGGTTGATCTGGGCCGCGATCGCGGTCGGCACGTTGGCCATAGCGGCGGGGACGCTGCCGAACGGGTTCAGCGGGGACGTGGGTACCGAGGAGATCCGGCCCACTTCGGTGCGAGGCATCGCGCCGCACTACGAGAAGTCGGCGGGCGCCATCCTGCTCGATCTGCGGGACCTGCGGATAGCCGACGGTCAGGAACTGCGCACCGGCGCGAATGTCGGGATGGGCGAGATCACCGTGCTCGTGCCGCCCGATGCGGACCTGCAGGCGCGGTGCTTCTCGGGGGTTGGCTCCGTGCAGTGCTTGAACGTTTCGGCGGACGGGCCATCGGTGCACCGTTCAGTCGTCGACGAGGGGGCGGATGGTCCCGGCGGTGGGCGCATCGTGCTCGACTTGGTGGTCGGCACTGGAGACGTGGAGGTCGTCCGTGGCTGACGAGGAAATCACCCGCCGCCCCAACCGGGACGGCCCGGACATGGTCACGCTGATCGCCGGTCTGCTCTCGATCGCCATCGCGGGCGGCGTGCTGCTCGGCTTCGGCGGCAACGTGCAATGGTTGCTCGCGGTGGCCGCGGTCGGGATCGGCATCGGCATGCTGATCACGTCGTTGCGCACCCGCCGCGACCACTGACCACCCCAGCCGCCGGATCCCGTGCCAGCAACCGCTGCCGGGTCCGGCGGCTTTGGCGCGCCTCCCGGCGCCAGCCGAACCCGATGCCGCACGCTGCACATTAACTGGGATCTTTCACAGGGTTAACTGGGATTTCGAAAACGCGCCAGGGCCGGACTGGGCGCGTCGGCGTGCTGATACTTGATCGATCCGCTACGTGCTCTCACCAACCCCGAAGGAGCTGTCATGGCACCCCGACGATTGTTGGCAATCGGCACCGCGTTCGCGTTGTTGACCACGCTCCCGCTCCTCGAAGCGGGCGCCGCACCCCGCGAACCCCGCGCCGAGGTGTTCTTCGACGACTTCTCCGGCGCCGAACTGGACCGTTCCAAGTGGACGGTCGAGGTCACCGGCGAGAACTTCGGCACCGTCAACCAGGAACAGCAGGCCTACATCGACTCTCCGGAGACCATCTACCTCGACCCGGACCCGGCAACCGGGGCGAGCAACGGGGCTCTCGCCCTGCACCCCCGGTACGCCCCCGGCCACCAGGCCCCGGACGGGCAGACCTACGACTTCGTCTCCGGCCGGGTCAAGACCCAGGACAAGGTCGAGTTCACCTACGGCAGCTATTCGGCGCGCCTCAAACTCCCGGAGAACGCAACGGGATCCGGCCTGTGGCCGGCGTTCTGGTCGCTGGGTGCGAACATCGACGCGGGCAAGCCGTGGCCGCAGTGCGGCGAGGTCGACGTGATGGAGCACGTCGGCGAGCCGTGGACCAGCGTGGCGATGCACGGCCCGGAGTACAACGGCGACACCCCGATCGCCGCGCGCCAGAACTTCGAGGGCAAGGATCCGGCCGACTGGCACGTGTACCGGGTGGACTGGACGCCAGAGGGATTCACCTTCTTCGTCGACGACACCGAGACCTACCGCATCACCAAGCAGGAGATGCAGTCCAACGGCTGGACCTGGGTGTTCGACGATCCGCAGTTCATGATCCTGAACTTCGCCCTCGGCGGCGTCTACCCGAACGCCGTCAACGGCGTCACCGAACCGTACTTCGGCCTACCGCAGTCCACAGTGGACAAGATCGCCGCGGGCGACGTCCGCTACCTGGTGGACTGGGTGCGCGTCGAGCAGTCGTGAGTGCGAAAGCCAGTTCCAGCCGGTTTAGGCACTCACGACCCCATTCAGGTGAGGAGTGAGGGGCACCCGTGACCAAGTAACCGGGTCACAGGTGCCCCTCACCTCATCCTCGTCTACTTGTGGTGCAACGAAGTGTGGTTTGCTGCAACGCGCTTTCGCGCTCGCGCCGCCGGTGATTCACTCCCATTCGATGGTGCCCGGGGGCTTGGACGTGACGTCGAGCGTGACCCGGTTGACTTCGGTGACCTCGTTGGTGATGCGGGTGGAAATCCGCTCCAACACGTCGTACGGCAACCGGGTCCAGTCCGCGGTCATCGCGTCTTCGCTGGACACCGGGCGCAGCACCACCGGGTGCCCGTAGGTGCGGCCGTCGCCCTGGACCCCGACCGAGCGGACGTCGGCCAGCAGCACCACCGGGCACTGCCAGATGTCGCGGTCCAGGCCTGCAGCGGTCAGCTCCTCGCGGGCGATCGAGTCGGCCGCGCGCAGCGTCGCGAGCCGGTCCGCGGTCACCTCGCCGATGATCCGGATGCCCAACCCCGGCCCGGGGAACGGCTGCCGGTGCACGATCGTCTCCGGCAGGCCCAACTCCAGCCCGACCCGCCGCACCTCGTCCTTGAACAGCGCGCGCAGCGGCTCGACCAGATCGAACTGCAGGTCGTCCGGCAGCCCGCCGACGTTGTGGTGGCTCTTGATGTTCGCCGCCCCGGAACCACCGCCGGACTCCACCACGTCGGGGTAGAGCGTGCCCTGCACCAGGAAGTCGATCTGCTCACCGGCCGCACCGGCCTCGGCCTGCAGGTCGCGGGCGGCCTGCTCGAAGACCCGGATGAACTCCCGGCCGATGATCTTGCGCTTCTCCTCGGGATCGGTGACACCGCTGAGCGCGCCGAGGAACCGGTCCACCGCGTCGATGGTCACCAACCGAACCCCGGTGGCCGCCACGAAGTCGCGCTCCACCTGGGACCGCTCACCGGCGCGCAACAGGCCGTGGTCGACGAACACGCAGGTCAGCTGCTCGCCGATGGCGCGGTGCACCAGCGCGGCGGCCACTGCCGAGTCCACTCCGCCGGACAGCCCGCAGATCGCCCGCCGGTCACCGACCTGCTCGCGGATCGCGGTCACCGTCTCGTCCACAATGGACGACGTGGTCCACTGCGGGCGGACACCGGCGATCTCGTGCAGGAATCGCCGCAGCACCTCCTGGCCGTGCGGCGAGTGCACCACCTCGGGGTGGTACTGCACCCCGGCCAGCTGGCGTTCGACGTTCTCGAAGGCGGCGACCGGGGTGTCGTTGGTCGCGGCGGTGACCGCGAAGCCCTCCGGGGCCTTGCTCACCGAGTCCCCGTGGCTCATCCACACCGGGTGGTGGCCGGGCAAGTCCGCGTGCATCAGGCCACCGTCACCGCTGATGTCCAACTCGGTGCGGCCGTACTCGCGGGTGCCGGTGTGCTCCACGGTGCCGCCGAGCGCGGCGGTCATCGCCTGGAAGCCGTAGCAGATGCCGAAGACCGGAATACCGGCGTTGAACAGCGCCGCGTCCACCTGGGGCGCACCGTCGGCGTAGACGCTGGCGGGACCACCGGAGAGCACGATGGCGGCCGGGTTGCGGCGCGCGATCTCCTCGACGGAGGTGTCGTGCGGGACGACTTCGGAGTAGACCTGCGCCTCCCGCACCCGCCGCGCGATCAGCTGGGCGTACTGGGCGCCGTAGTCGACAACGAGAACAGGCCCCTGCCCATGGCGATCGGCGTCCCTGTTGCTTGCGGTACCGGACACGTCGGCGAAACCTCCTGGCGAGAGCGGTGGCACCTATTGTCCCAGGTAACCGAGGCCACAACGGCACCGACCCTGGCGCGCGGAGGGCGCGAACTCCGCCAATGCCGACCAGCCGCCTAGTCCACTCGCTCCCGGGCCGACTCGCCAGCGGGGCGAAGCGCCGCCGGGGCAGTGGCCGGAACCGCTGGGGACTTCGGCGCGACCGGCTCGATCCGGCGGTAGGCGGCGCCCTGGTCCGGCCGGGGATCCGCCTCGCCCTTGTTTGGCCACATCGAGAGCGCCCGCTCCGCCTGGGCTATGATCGTCAGCGACGGGTTCACGCCGAGGTTCGCGGTGACCGCCGAGCCGTCCACGATGGACATCGTCGGGTAGCCGAACGCCCGGTGGTACGGATCGATGACGCCGTGCTCGGCGTTCTCCCCGATCGGGCAGCCGCCGAGGAAGTGCGCGGTCAGCGGGATGTCGAACAACTCGCCCCAGGTGCCACCGGCGATTCCGCCGATCTGCTCCGCGGCCAGCTCGTTGGCCCGCTCACCGGCCGGGATGAACGTCGGGTTGGGCGCGCCGTGCCCCTGCTGCGAGGTCAGCAGGGACTTGCCGGAGCGCCGCCTGAGCCGGGTGGTCAGCGAGTTGTCCAGGCTCTGCATGACCAGCAGGATCACCGTTCGCTCGCTCCAGTTCTTGACCGACAGCATGCGCAACGTCCGCAGCGGATGCTGCCGCGCGTGCCGCCACCACTGCTTCCAGCGCGACTGCGAACCGCCGCCCTTGGTCGCCAAGGTCTGCAACAACCCCATCGCGTTGGCGCCCTTGGTGTAGCGCACCGGCTCGATGTGGGTGTCGGCGTCCGGGTGGAACGACGAGGTGATGGCCACGCCGGTGGAGAAGTCGCGGGCCGGGTCCGGGCGCAGCAGCTGCGAGCCGATGATCGCCTCGGAGTTGGTGCGGGTGAGCTGCCCGAGCCGCTGGGACAGCCGCGGCAGGTCGCCGCGCTCCCGGCAGCGGTGCAGCAGGTTCTGGGTGCCCCAGGTACCGGCCGCGACCACGACGTGGTCGGCGCGGAAGATCCGGGGCTGCCGGGCCAGTTTCGCCCCGGTGCGCGCGGTCGCGATGCGCCACCGGCCGTCGGAGCCCGGCGCGAGCCTGGTCACCGTGGTCATCGGGAATACCTCGGCCCCGCCCACCTCGGCCAGGTAGAGGTAGTTCTTCACCAGCGTGTTCTTCGCGCCGACGCGACAACCGGTCATGCAGGCACCACATTCGGTGCAGCCGGTGCGCGCCGGACCGGCGCCGCCGAAGAAGGGGTCGGCGTCGGTCTGCCCCGGCTTGCCGAAGTACACCCCGACCGGCGTCTTGTGGTAGGTCTCGCCGACACCCATCTGCTCGGCGACCTGCTTGATGACCACGTCCGACGGGGTCTGGGTCGGGTTCTCGACGACGCCGAGCATCCGGGTCGCCTGGTCGTAGTGCGGGGCGAGTTCGGTTTCCCAGTCGGTGATGTGCGCCCATTGCGGGTCGCGGTAGAACGGCTGCAGCGGCTGGTAGAGCGTGTTGGCGTAGTTCAGCGAGCCACCGCCGACGCCCGCCCCGGCGAGGATCAGGCAGTTGCGCAGCAGGTGGATGCGCTGGATCCCGTAGCAGCCGAGCTGCGGCGCCCAGAGGAACTTCCGCAGGTCCCAAGAGGTCTTCGGCAGCTCGTCGTCGGAGAATCGGCGACCGGCTTCGAGCACCGCGACGCGGTAGCCCTTCTCGGTCAGGCGCAGTGCGGCCACGCTGCCGCCGAACCCGGAACCGATGACGACCACGTCGAAATCGGTGTCGCTGTCACGTCCAACCATGCGCGACAGCGTAGACGTAACTACTCGCCAGTAGCCAGACCGAGGTGAAGGGCACCTTCTCCCAAGTAAGTTGGTGAAAGGTGCCCTTCACCCTTCACTCGAACGGAGAATCGGCGCGGGGTTCGGGTCAGCTGCTGCGGAGCATGAGGCCGACCTTCTGGAACTCCTTGAGGTCCCGGTAGCCGGTCTTCGCCATCGCGCGGCGCAGCCCGCCGAAGAGGTTCAGGGTGCCGTACGGGTCGCTGCTCGGGCCGAACAGCAACTGATCCAGGTCCGCGCCGGAACCCGCGAACCCGACGATCTCGCTGCGCGGCAGGCTCGGGTGCGCGGCCGCGGAAGTCCAGTAGTAGCCCTGCGCAGGTGACTCGGCCGACTCGGTCAGAGCCTCACCGAGCATCACTGCGTCCGCACCGCAGGCGATCGCCTTGGCGATGTCCCCGGAGTACGAAAGGCCACCGTCGGCGATCACGTGCACGTAGCGACCGCCGGTCTCGTCCAGGTAGTCGCGACGGGCCGCGGCCGCATCAGCGATCGCGGTGGCCATCGGCACCCCGATGCCCAGCACCTGGGTGGTGGTCGCCGCGCGGGACTGGCCGAAGCCGACGATCACACCGGCCGCGCCGGTGCGCATCAGGTGCATCGCGGTTCGGTAGTCACCGACCCCACCGGCGATCACCGGCACGTCGAGCTCGGCGATGAACCGCTTCAAGTTCAACGGCTCGCCATCGCGGGCCACGTGCTCGGCGGAGACGATGGTGCCCTGCACCACCAGCATCTCGACACCGGCCGCGAGCAGATCAGGGGTCAGCTCCTCGGCGTGCTGCGGGCTGACCCGGGCCGCCACCGTGACACCGGAGTCCTTGATCTGCTTCAGGGCGGTCCCGAGCAGGTCGAGCCGGATCGGCGCGGCGTGCAACTGCTGCAGGAGCCGGATCGCCGCCTCCGGATCGCTGCTCTCCTCGGCGGTGCGCACCACCTCGAACAGCTTCTCCTCGACGTTCTCGTGCCGCGCCCACAGACCCTCGGCGTTGAGCACGCCCAGGCCACCGAGCTCGCCGATGCGGATCGCGGTCGCGGGCGAGACGACCGCGTCGGTCGGATGCGTCACCAACGGGATGTCGAACCGGTAGGCATCGATCTGCCAGGACAGTGACACGTCCTTCGACGACCGGGTCCGCCGGGACGGCACGATCTCCACATCATCCAAGTCGTAGCCGCGCATGGCCGTCCGGCCCATGCCGATCTCAACCTGATCCCGCACCGTCGGTCCCTCCTCGCCCCGCACCGCTGTCCAACGAAACATTGTCTCTGCGGCATCCGCGTGACGTGCAACGGGGGCGTCCCCAGGCGACCGTGATCACTCCAGCGGGCCCGACCGGTCGGTGGTGATCAGTGGGTGGTGTAGTTCGGGGCCTCGACGGTCATGGTGATGTCGTGCGGGTGGCTCTCCTTGAGCCCGGCCGCGGTGATCCGCACCAGCTTCGCCTCCTGCAGCTCCGCGATGGTGCTGGAACCGGTGTAGCCCATGCCGGAACGCAAGCCACCGGTCAGCTGGTCCACGACCTGCGACAGCGGCCCGCGGAAGGGCACCCGCCCCTCGATGCCCTCCGGCACCAGCTTGTCCTCGGACAGCACGTCGTCCTGGAAGTAGCGGTCCTTGGAGTACGACTTGGTCTGGCCCCGCGACCGCATCGCACCGAGCGAGCCCATGCCCCGGTAGACCTTGAACTGCTTGCCGTTGACCAGCACGACCTGACCCGGCGACTCGGCGGTCCCGGCCAGCAGGCTGCCCAGCATGACGCTGCTGGCACCGGCCGCGATCGCCTTCGGGATGTCCCCGGAGTACTGGATCCCGCCGTCGCCGATCAGCGGCACGTCCGCCGGACGGCAGGCCATGCTCGCCTCGTAGATCGCGCTGATCTGCGGCACACCCACCCCGGCGACCACCCGGGTGGTGCAGATCGAGCCCGGTCCGACACCGACCTTCACCGCGTCGGCCCCGGCATCGACCAGCGCCTGCGCGCCCGCCCGGGTCGCCACGTTGCCGCCGATGACGTCGACGGAGTTGCCGAGTTCCTTCTTCAACGTCGCGACGGTGTCCAGCACGGCGCGGGAGTGCCCGTGCGCGGTGTCCACGACGAGCACGTCGACACCCGCGTCGACCAGCGCCATGGCGCGCTCGTGCGAGTCAGCGCCGACCCCGACCGCCGCGCCGCACAGCAGTCGGCCGTCCGGGTCCTTGGTGGCGTTGGGGTACTGCTCGGTCTTGACGAAGTCCTTGACGGTGATCAGCCCGCGCAGCTTGCCCGCGCCGTCCACGATCGGCAGCTTCTCGATCTTGTTCCGGCGCAGCAGCCCGAGCGCGGCTTCGGCGGTGACGCCGACCTGCGCGGTGATCAGCGGCGCGGCGGTCATCACCTCACGCACCCGGCGGGTGAAGTCCACTTCGAAGCGCATGTCGCGGTTGGTGATGATGCCGACCAGCGTGCCGTCCGGGTCGGTCACCGGAACACCGGAGATGCGGAAGCGGGCGCACAGCGCGTCCACCTCGGCGAGGGTGTCGTCCGGCGAGCACGTCACGGGGTCGGTGACCATCCCCGCCTCGGAGCGCTTGACCACCTCGGCCTGCGCGGCCTGCTCCTCGACCGACAGGTTGCGCTGCAGGATGCCGACGCCGCCCTGACGAGCCATCGCGATCGCCATCCGCGCCTCGGTGACGGTGTCCATCGCCGCCGACAGCAGCGGCACCCGCAGTCGAATGTTGCGGGAAAGCCGGGTGGACGTGTCGACCCCGCTGGGGATGACATCGGACTCGTCGGGCAGCAGGAGCACGTCATCGAAGGTCAGACCCAGCGTCGCGAACTTCGAGGGGAGGCCGGGTGCGGTGAGTTCGCTGGTCATGGCGAGGGATGTGCCTTCCTTCACGCTGTGTTCCACAAACCCGCCGCGGATGCGGCTCGGCTGTTGTAGGCGATCACGTCTTGCAACGTGGCATCGGCTGCGGGGATTCCCCCAATAATAGAGACCACAGGTCAGGGCCCGATTGCCCCGTCTGCGCAGGCGTGCGCCACACCACCGGCCAGGACACCCGGACCCACCAAACCCGCCCCGACAGCCCCATGCGGTGGGCGAAGCCGGTACCGTGCGGGCCGTGCCGCACGATCCGATGCCACCAGACCCGTTCGCGGGCGACCCGGAAGATCCGAGCATGGCACTCGGTGATCACGACGCCGACGACGGACGACCGATCGGCGACGAGGAACGGGCCGAACTGCTCGCCGACCTGACCGACCTCGCCGTCTACCAGGCGCTGCTGGAACCCCGTGGGATCCGCGGCATCGTGGTGGACTGCGCGGACTGCGGTGAATGCCACTACCACGACTGGGAACTGCTGCGAGCCAGCCTCGAACAGCTGCTGCACGACGGTCGGATGCGGCCGCACGAGCCGGCCTTCGACCCGAATCCGAGCGATTACGTCACCTGGGAGTACTGCCGCGGCTACGCGGACGGCGTGACGGAGCGAGAAAGCACCCGCTGACCAGCTTTTTCGGGCGAACAGCAGAAGAGGGGTTCCCGGCTCGGGAACCCCTCTTCTGCAATGCGCCGTTCGGAAAATCTTGATCAGGGATTGCTGCTGCTGTGCGGGAATAGGTCGGAACCCCAGCCGCTGGACGGGTTTTCCGAGCTGCCGCTGGTCTCGCTCGGCGACGTGCTGGTCTCGGTCGGCGCCGACGAACTCGGTGGCACCGAAGAGCTCTCCGTCGGGGGAACCGTCGATTCCGAGGGCGGCGGCGAAGGCGAAGGCGTCGGCGTCGGGTAGGGCTGCTGCGAAGTCTGCGGCTGGTCGTCCTGGTCCATCCGGGCGGTCAGCGAGGCGTGCGCGGCCCGCAGATCGGCCAGCCCGTGCTCGTCGTCGACTCCGCGCATCTGCTCCTGCGCGGAGCGCAGCGCGGCCTCGGCGACGGTCCGGTTGCCCCGGTCGATCGCGCCCTCGGCGGTGTTGAGGTCCTCGCGCGCCAGGCTCGCCGCCTGCACCGCGCGGGTGTGGTCGGTGTAGAGCACCTGCGCCACGCCCCACAGCATGTCGCCGGGCTGCGCGTCGCGAGCTGCCACGCCGACCCCGGTGAACGTGATCATCAGCACCGCGGCCGCAGTGGCCACCGGCACCAGGTGTCGCCGCTTGAGCCGACGGCGCGGGCGGATCCCCGCCGCGATCGCCGCGGCGGCGGCGTCCACATCGACGAGATCGCCGATCGGCGCGGCGTCGATGTCCTGCCGCCAGGCGATCAGCAATGCCTCCAGGCTGGGGCGATCGTCAGCGGTCGACGCGGCCACATCGGGGTTGGTGCCGCCGAGCGCGTCGAGCAACGCGTCGTCGGACTGCAGGGCGGTCAGGTCGATCGGGTCTTCGCCGAAATCGTCGAAGTCGACGAGTTCGTCGTTGATGTCGTCGTCCGGGCGCTGCCGGAAAGCAAGCACGTCGGCGCCGCCCGACTCAGCGGATGCGGCGTCGGTTTCGGTGGTTTCAGACTCGGCCGAGTCGGAATCCCGGTGGTTGTCGCTCAGTTCCGTTCCCTCGTCCGCAGACCCCGCTGCGGGAGCTGAGTCCCGCTCGTCCGCATTGTTCGAACGGTCCTCCTGCTGGCCGGACTCGACAGGGTCGTGTCCCGCCTGCTCCCCCTCGGGCCCCTTCCGCTCAGCCATTCAGACCACCTCCTCCGCGGACAGCGTCTTTCGCAACCGGGCCAACGCGCGGTGTTGTGCCACGCGTACCGCGCCCGGCGTCGAACCGACCGCTTCGGCGGTTTCCTCCGCCGACAACCCAACGACCACCCGGAGCAGCAGGATCTCCCGCTGCTTTGCCGGAAGGACGCGAAGCAGTTGCGCCATCCTGCCCGAAAGCTCACCCTGCATCGCCCGCTGTTCTGGTCCAGCCTCGGATTCCGGGGTGTCCGGAACGTCCGCGACCGGTTCGGAACGATTGCGGGCCAACGCACGGTGCGCATCAGCCACTTTGTGCGCGGCGATGCCGTACACGAACGCCAGGAACGGACGACCCTGGTCCTTGTAAGAGGGCAGCGCGGTCAGCACCGCGAGGCACACTTCCTGGGCCACGTCATCCGCCGAAGCGAACGACCTCTCGTTTCGTCCGACTCTGGCGCGGCAGTACCGCACCACCAAGGGACGGATTTCGGCCAGCAAGCGCTCGATCGACTGACGATCGCCGTCGACGGCGGCGCCTACAAGAGCGTCCAGCCCGTCCCCCACGTTGGTCATCGCAGACAGCAGCCCTGGTGTTACGCGTTCAAGCGATTCGGATTTGCCCGGCGGAAACCGCGTGCCCCGCACGCCGCGCCGAGCTCACCGTACCGGGCAAGGGGCGATCGTTGAACAGGGAGTGGGGGTCGAGGGCCGTCATCGTCACACATTCACATCTACCAGACGCTGGGTCCGGAGGCGTTTGTCCAGGCCACCGGGATCTTGGTGGATCGTGCGCGAGATCGGAGACGATCTTCACACGACCGGCGCGGCGAGGCGGACGGCAAGCATTCACCGGTTCGCCGCGGCAGCCGGTCGAGACCGGTTCGACCGATCAGCAGTGCTGTGGCTCGCGCCACGTCGGCGTTTCGGGTCCGAATCGGGACCACGCCGAAGTGGCGCGAGCCACAGCCGCTTTCACTACGTCAGCTCGCGAGCAGCCAACGCCCTCGCCGTGCACCGGCGGCTCGGTATCTCCGCCGCCGGAACGCCGCGATCAAGCGACGAGGCCGCGGCGGAATCCGTGCGCCACCGCCTGCGCACGGTCGCGCACGCCGAGCTTGCGGAACAGCCGGCGCGCGTGGGTCTTGACCGTGTCCTCCGAGAGGTAGAGCTCCCGGCCGATCTGCCCGTTGCTCTTGCCTTGACTCATGCCGCGCAGCACCTGTAGCTCGCGCTCGGTCAGCTGCACGCCGGGGTCCGACGGCTGCCGGGGCGCGGGCACCGAGGTGCTCGCCAGCGTGTGCGCCAGGGCCGCCACCAACTCCGGCCGGGACGCATCCCAGCGGAGGTAGCCGCGGGCTCCACCAGCGATCGCCGCGGCGATACTCGCCGCGTCGTCCGGCGCACCGAACACGATCACGTTCGCTTGCGGATGAGCCGAGACAAGCCGCCGAGTGGCCTCCACACCGTTGGGCACCGCGCGCTGGGTACCGACCAGCACGACGTCCACGGCCTGCCGCGAGAAGCGGGCCAGCAGCTCGTCACCGTGCGCAACACAATCAATTCGACTCACTCCGGGGACAGCAGACATCACACGAGTGAGCCCTTCCCGGACGCTACGTCGGTCATCGCAGATCAGGACCGTCGTCACGGGAACTCCTTCCTGCAGGCGAGTGACGTTCCACCTCCCCTATCGGACGCAGGCGCCCAAACCTTGACACGATCCGGTGCTTAATCCGTCAAGAAATTTCGCGCCGCCCCCGCCAGGGTCGGGTTCACCGGAACGGAGCAGCAGGGTCGGCCACTACCCGGCGCGGTAGCCAAGCACCCGCCATACCTGCGGTATTCACCCGATTGCACCCAGGTGCAACCGCATCTTCGCCCGTCCGCACGAACGTTGTCACTCTACCCGCATTTTCCAAGTGTGACTTAGGACACACGGCCTCAACTCAGCCCAGGACGGTCTCGGAAACACGCGTCACAGCGGTTTCCAACGAGCCGAGCAGCTCCACGTGCGCGGGCAGCGCTTCCTGCGCCCATCCGGCGCCCGCGACGAACGCTCGCGCGCGCTGCCGGGTGATCGGGATGTCCTCCAGCACCCGCGGCGAGGCGTAGTGCGATTGGTCGGACCACAACACCACGGCAGCGGGCGCGGAGCGGCGCACCGCCGCCGCCAGCCCCTCGCGCGGCAGCGCGGCGCCGAACAACCGGTGCCCGACGCGGTTGGCCGCCAACGCCGCCGCGAGCGCCACGAGTTCGAGTTCCTGCGCCTCACCCGGCACCGGCGCGAGCACCACCGGACGCGGATTGACCGGTGCCGGTGCGTTCGCGATCACCGACCGCAGCGCGGTGGAGGCGCAGTCGATCAACAGCTGCAGGACCTCGATGCCGGAGCCGGACCGCTGGCGTCGTTCGCTGACCGCGCGCAGCACCGGCTGCAGCATGCTCCGCCACGTCTCGACAACGCCGTCGGTGTCCATCGACTCGATCAGCAACCGCTGCACCGACCAGGAGTCCAGGGCGAGCGCCGCCCGCCCCAGGCCGCGGGTGCGCGGACCGGCCCCGGCGACCTTGAGCCCGCGCCCACCGGTGTTGGTGCCGCCGACGAACCCGAGGTCGCCCGCGCCGTCGAGGACACCGGACAACATCATCGGCCCGTCGCCGGAGCCGTCGGGCTGCGGTGGTTCGGCCGCGTCGGGATACCGCTGCGGCAGCGGAGCGGCGACGGCGCGGGCGTAGCGGGCGGCTTCTGCCGGTGACGCGCCGCGCAGCAGCGCGCGCTGCATCTGTTCCAGCCGCGCGATGTCGTCCGGGCCGTATCGGCGGTGTCGGCCGCTGGTGTGATCGCTTGGACCGAGCCCGTACCGGCGATCCCAGGTGCGCAGCGTGGCGGGCGCGACGCCGAGTCGTCGGGCCACCGCCGCGACGCTGAGCCGCGGCTGGTCGTCCGACGCGGCGCCGTCGGGGTTGTCGACCGGCCCCGGTTCGTCGATCGATTTGGGGCTGTCCTGTCCGCGCACAGGTTCCGGCCGCGTCGTCACGCGGGACATGTTCCGGATCTGGCCCGTGGAGAGCAAGCCGGTCACGGTGTCGATCTTCGAAACAAAAGATCACTCCAACGATGAACAGCTTTTGCCCAATAAGGGTTGAACAAGTTTTGGCGCGGTTTTACGGTTGGATCATGCGAGGCTGCGGCGGCCCGCCGCAGCGGGGAGGGGATCCACCGGTAGGAGGTGGTTGTCGCAATGGCAGACACTCGACGTCTTCCAGGACCGAACGCGGATATCTGGGACTGGCAGATACGGGGCTCATGCCGAGGTATGGACAGCGCGTACTTCTTTCATCCAGACGGCGAGCGGGGCCCGGCGCGGGCCCGGCGCGAGTCGAAGGCCAAAGAGGTGTGCCAGCACTGTCCGGTAATCGCGCAGTGCCGGACGCACGCGCTCGCGGTGCAGGAGCCCTACGGCATCTGGGGCGGGCTGTCGGAATCGGAGCGCGAGGTGATCATCAAGGCGCGCAAGAGGCAGCAGTTGGCGGTTGCGGCCAGCTGATGCGCTTGTGTCGGCTGCTGCGGCTCCAGCCGCGGTCGGCCGCCGGAGTCGAATGGCTACGAGGGGCGTCATTCGGCTCCGGGTAGGACGAAAAAGATCGGGGCGGCACCCGAACAAGGGGTGCCGCCCCGATCTTTTCGTGCTCCCGCCAGCGGCGTCAGCCGAGGCTCAGTGGCCGTGCCCGTGGCCGTGTCCGTGCCCGGCGGCCTCCGGCTGCTCCTCCGGCTTGTCCACGATCGCGCTCTCGGTGGTGATCACCATGCGGGCGATCGAGGCCGCGTTGGCGACCGCGGAGCGCGTCACCTTCAGCGGGTCCACGATGCCCGCCTGGACCAGGTCGCCGTACTCGTCGGTCGCTGCGTTGTAGCCCGCGCCCCAGTCCAGCTCGCGGACCTTGGACACCACGACGGCGCCTTCCTGACCGGCGTTGCTGGCGATCCAGAACAGCGGCGCGTCCAGCGCGCGGCGCACCAGCTGCACGCCGGTCGCCTCGTCACCGGTGAGGCCGAGGCCGTCCGCCAGCGCCTTGGCCGCGTGGATCAGGCTGGATCCGCCACCGGGGACGCTGCCCTCCTCGGCCGCTGCCTTGGCGGCGGCGACCGCGTCCTCGATGCGCGACTTGCGCTCCTTGAGCTCCGTCTCGGTGGCCGCTCCGACCTTGATCACCGCGACGCCACCGGCCAGCTTGGCCAGCCGCTCCTGCAGCTTCTCGCGGTCCCAGTCGGAGTCGGTGGCCTCGATCTCCTTGCGGATCTGCTCAGCGCGGTCCTTGACGTCGTCGGCCTTGCCGCGGCCATCCACGATGGTCGTGGTGTCCTTGGTCACGGTGATCCGGCGAGCGGCCCCGAGCACCTCCGGACCGGCCTCGGAGAGCTTGAGCCCGACCTCGGGGGCGATCACCTGGGCGCCGGTGGCGGCCGCGAGGTCGTCCAGGAACGCCTTGCGGCGGTCGCCGAAGTACGGGGCCTTGACCGCGACGACCTTCAGCGTCTTGCGGATCGCGTTGACCGCCAGGGTGGACAGCGCCTCGCCCTCGACGTCCTCGGCCACGATCAGCAGCGGCTTGCCGTTCTGCGCGATCTTCTCCAGCAGCGGCAGCAGTTCCTGCAGGTTGGAGATCTTCTCCCGGTGCAGCAGGATCTGGCCCTCTTCCAGCACCGCCTCCTGCCGCTCCGCGTCGGTGACGAAGTGCGGGGAGATGAAGCCCTTGTCGAACTGGACGCCCTCGGTGATCTCCAGCTCGGTGGCCAGCGTCGAGGACTCCTCGATGCTGATCACGCCGTCCTCGCCGACCTTCTCCATCGCCTCGCCGACCAGCGCGCCGATGGCCTCGTCCCGCGAGGAGACGGTGGCGATCTGGGCGATGTTGTCGCGGCCCTTGACCGGGGTGGCCTTGGCCTTGAGGGCCTCCACCACGGCGTCGGTGGCCGCCTGGACGCCCTTGTTCAGCGACGCCGGGTTGGCTCCCGCGGCCAGGTTGCGCAGGCCCTCCCTGACCAGCGCCTGGGCGAGCACGGTAGCGGTGGTGGTGCCGTCGCCGGCGACGTCGTTGGTCTTCGTCGCGACGTTCTTGGCGAGCTGGGCGCCCAGGTTCTCGAACGGGTCGCTCAGCTCGATCTCGCGGGCGATGGTCACGCCGTCGTTGGTGACCTGCGGTCCGCCGAACTGCTTGTCCAGCACGACGTGGCGGCCACGTGGCCCGAGGGTGATCTTCACCGCGTCGGCGAGTTGGTTGACGCCGCTTTCCAGCGCGCGGCGCGCCCGCTCGTCGAAGGTGATCTGCTTAGCCATGGTTCCAACAGCCCTTCATGGATGCCTGATCTTCTGGGGCGCTTGGGCCCGAACGTGCGACCGCCCCGGAGGTCCCGCGGTTGGGGACCGCCGGGGCGGCATCGGTCGCGTGGTGCGACGTCAGTTGACGACGGCCAGCACGTCGCGGGCGGAGAGGATCAGGTACTCCTCGCCGTTGTACTTGACCTCGGTGCCGCCGTACTTCGAGTAGATGACGACGTCGCCTTCCTTGACATCCACCGGGATGCGGTTGCCCTTGTCGTCGACGCGACCCGGGCCGACGGCCAGAACCTTGCCCTCCTGGGGCTTTTCCTTGGCGGTGTCCGGGATCACGATGCCGGACGCAGTCGTCGTCTCGGCCTCGCTCGCCTGGACCACGATCTTGTCCTCAAGCGGCTTGATGCTCGCCACGGTGTGACCTCCACCTTCTGGGGCCTTCGAAGCGTTGTCTGGGAAAAGACGGCTCCGTGGCTCCCCGCCGTCGCGGGTGCCGGGGCGCTCCGGCGCCGTTCTGCTAGCACTCTACCCATGAGAGTGCCAACGCTCAACAACCACCCGCATCCCCCGAATGTCGGATCGCCGCCCGGCCCGGTTCCGCGACGTGGGAGCCCGCCCCCGACGCGGCTCATCCCATCAGCTCGCCCAGCCGGATACGAGCCGGGATCACCCTTCGCCGGTCTTCGATCCGCGGTTGCGCGACGAACGAATGTGCCGACCAGGGCCGGGTGCGGCGGTAGCCATGACGAGTCCTCACTACGCCGATCTCGGCGGTTACCGATAGTAGCGAATTGGCCTGGTGGCGCCGCCACCTGGGATGTTGTCACAGACGATCAGCAGTGCGTGATCTTCGCAGGTAGATCGGCATGCGGGAAATGTCACCAAATGCCGCGAGGTGGTTTACGCCAAAGCGGTTCGGTGCCTTAGGTTGCCAGGCATGCCCGCCCTCTCGAAACCCGCGAACCGGCCGTGGGAGCGCCGCCCCCGACCAGCGCGACCCCCCGGCCCCTCCGCCCCTCCGACCCGGTCGAGCTGGCGTCCGAAGTGACGCCGCCGCCACCGCCGGTGACTCACTGCTCCGGCTGGTGGCGGTAGAGCTCGGCGTACCGCTGCGCCCGTTCGGCACGCTTGGCGGCCTGCGCCTCTTCGCGCAGCGCCCGGCCGGTGCCCATCGGGTAGCCGTGCTTGATCAGCCGGTATTCGCTGGTGTGCTCCAGGTACGACAGCGAGTACCAGAGCGCCAGGATGCTCCCGCCCAGCACCGCCATCACCGGGATCCACAGCGGCCCCGGCAGCAGCAGGAACAGCAGTCCCGGCGAGATCTGGACCAGGCTGCGGGCGAGGTGCCGCAGCACCCAGGTGCGGCAGGTGATGTCGTGCAGGACCCACTCCCGGCAGCGCTGCGGCAGTCGCCCGCCGAAGGCGTACCAGATCCACTGCGCCGGGTTGGGCCGGATTCGTTGTGCGTCGGCCACGTCCCCTCCTCCACCGAAGGCACCGAGAAGAACACCGATATACTAATGCTTAGCACGCTAATCATTAGCGTGATGGTCGGCACCTCGGCTGGAAGGAAGAACCGATGGCCTCGATCGACCTCGGCGAGGACCCGCTCGCCCTCGATCGCCAGGTGTGCTTCGCGCTGTCCGTCGCCTCGCGCAACGTCATCTCCCTCTACCGGCCACTGCTGGCGCCGCTGGGCCTGACGCACCCGCAGTACCTCGTGATGCTCGCGCTCTGGGAGCAGTCGCCGAGATCGGTGAAGGACCTCTGCGGCGCTCTGCAGGCCGACCCGGCCACGCTGTCCCCGCTGCTCAAGCGGCTGGAGGCGATCGGCTACCTGGATCGGCGGCGCAGCGCCGCCGACGAGCGGCTGCTCGCGGTCGAGTTGACCGGCAAGGGGCGGCAGCTGCGCGCGGAGGCCGAGAAGATCCCGTACCGCGTCGTCGAACTGCTCGGCATGCCGGTCGCCGAACTGGAACAGCTCAACGAAACGCTCGGCAAGGTGATCACAGCAACCCGCCAAGCCCTCGACGCCCAATGACACCGGCGGCGCACCGAAGATCACTGCCGCTGATCAACCACGAAATCGCTCAGCGTTGCGCCAGGCCGGGAATCGCGCTCCGCATTCGGTGGCGCCTGGACGAGGTCGTCGGCGATCAACTGCCCGAGCCGTTTCGCCCGGCCGACTAGAACGATCCGCACAACCTTCTCGCGATCTCGTGCCTCTCGCTCGGACGAGGCGGAGCATGATCGGACGATGAGCTGATCGAGCCAGCGGTGACTGTGCTGAATGGACGTTGCGAGCTGGTTCGCTTGCCCCATTTCGCCGGGAATTCACCAGATCCTCCGCTCATGTCGGTATTTTCTGGCATTCGATCGCGACACGGTCGAGTCCCGGAAGAGTCCGCAAGACGCTTGGAGGACTTGAGATGCCCGATTCCCCCAGCCCATTACCCAGCCGGGTCAGTCGCCGCGCCGTGCTGCTCGGCGGGGCCGCCGCGTTGGGTGCGACCGCACTCGGTGGATCCGCATTGGCCAACGCGCTGTCCCTGCCCGGCGCGGGCACCGGCCGCCGCCTCGCCGAGCCGTTCACCCTCGGCGTCGCCTCCGGTGATCCGCTGCCGGACGGGGTCGTGCTGTGGACCCGGCTGGCGCCGGAGCCGACCGCCGACGACGGTCTCGGCGGCATGCCCGACAGGGTCGTGCCGGTGCAGTGGGAGGTCGCCGAAGATGAGCAGTTCAGCACGATCGTGCAAAGCGGTGAGTCGGAAGCCGCGCCGGACCTGGGGCACAGCGTGCACGTCGAACTCGCCGGGCTGCAGCCGGGTGCGGAGTACTTCTACCGCTTCCGCGCCGAAGGTTCGATCTCCCCGGTCGGCCGCACCCGCACCGCGCCCGCGCCCGACGCGCTCGGCGAGCTGACCATGTGCTTCACATCCTGCTCGCACTTCGGCGAGGGCTACTTCACCGCCTACCGCCGGATGGCCGAGGACAACCCGCACCTGATCCTGCACCTCGGCGACTACCAGTACGAGTACGCCGCCAAGGACAGCGACGTGCGCGAGGTGCTGGGCCCGGAGACCCGGACGCTGGCCAACTACCGGCAGCGGCACGGGCAGTACAAGACCGACCCCGACCTGCAGCTCGCGCACGCGAGCGCGCCGTGGCTGGTGGTGTGGGACGACCACGAGACCGAGAACAACTGGGCCGACGAGACCCCGGAGCAGCCCGACGAAGGTTTCCTGGACCGCCGCGGCGCGGCTTTCCAGGCGTACTACGAGAACATGCCGTTGCGCAGCGGCGCCAAGCCCTCCGGCATCGATCTGCAGCTCTACCGCCGGATCCGCTGGGGTTCGCTGGTCAACTTCCACATGCTCGACACCCGCCAGTACCGCAGCGATCAGGCCTGCGGCGACGGGGTGCAGTCCGGCTGCACCGACCGCGAGGACCCGAACCGGTCGCTGACCGGCGCCGAGCAGGAGCAGTGGATCATCGACGGGTTCAACAGCACCACCGCGCGCTGGGACGTGCTGGGCCAGCAGGTGTTCTTCTCCAAGATCGACCTGACGCCCGGCGCCGAAGAGGGCTACAACATGGACGCCTGGGACGGCTACGTGGCCAACCGCGACCGCATCGCCGGCGCGATGGCCGACAGCGCGGTCCGCAACGGCGTCGTGCTCACCGGCGACGTGCACCGGCACTGGGCCGCGGAGATCAAGCGCACCCACGACGATCCGGAATCACCCGCCGTCGGCACCGAGTTCATCACCACCTCGGTCACCAGTGGCGGGGACGGCAACGACGACGGCAACGAGGACGTGCTCGCGGAGAACCCGCACGTGAAGTTCCACGCCAACCGGCGTGGTTACGTGCGCACCACGTTCACCGAGACCGAATTGCGCGCCGACTACCGCGTGCTGCCGTACGTGTCGGAGCAGGGCGCTGCGGCCGAGACCGCGCAGTCGTTCGTCGTCGAGGACGGCAGCCCGGTGCTCAACCCCGTTTAGCCCGCGTTGCGGGTAGCGGACGTTCAGGTGCCGGCTCGCCGCGGGACCGCCGACCCCGTGTCCGGTTGTGCCCGTGTCCGGTTGTCCCCGCGAGACGGCGCCTGACGAGTTCCGCGGCAACGACCCGTTGCCGGATGGTGTCGGTGGGCGTGGCGGTGTTGATCGCGCATCGTCACCGCGCACGCCCACCCGCCGCCGCGGCCGTCACCGCATTTACTGGAAATACACCCCCAACAGGTCAAACAACTCGTTCCAAATCGCGCCGCCAATCCGCGCGCTGGGATGCTTCTTTCATCTCGGCACGAGAGGATGGTCAACCGTGCACGAATCGGCGCCCACCGGGCTCGATCGGGAATTTGAATCTCTTCCTTTCACCGACCGCTGCCAAACGCTGTGGGATCAGGGCGATCACGCGCTCGTCGGAGTGAGTCCGGGAAACAGCTACTTCAGCGCGGCCCGCCTGACCGACCTGATGTCTTGGCTTGCCCGGTCCTTCTCCGCCATCGACATCATATATGCGGATCTGCATGTGGACACCACTATCCAATCCTTGGGATACCCCCCGGAACGTGCCCGAAAACGCGCCAACAAAGAACTCCAGGGCGTTCGAAGACGCATACGCCGAGCCCTGGAGAACTCCAAAACAGGAGACCGCAGAATACGTATCTCCGCGCTTTCCGAATTCCGCTCCAACTCTGTTTACCGGACCCTGCACGCGCGGCTCGAACATGCCGCTAGCACCGACCCGCTAATGCATCGGACCTGCGAAGACATGGTGTTGAACGTGTTGCGCGGACGACTCGCCGCCGACGCTCGCATCACCGATGATCAGCGTCGCGCCGGGATGGCCTACCTACTCGCCGAACTGCCATTCTTCATCGACACACCCGCAGTTCTCGGGGTGCGTTCCTCGGTTTCCTGCTACCACCTCCTCATGCCATTGACCGGAGTTCTCTATTCCGGCGCGGCGTCCATTCAAGCAGCTCGGAACCAGGCTTGTGCGGTGGTCCGCCCACTGGCCATTCCGCAACCGAGGTCGGCCGCATCCAGCGAGCTTCCGCTGGAACCGATCCGGGAAACCGCCGAAAGGAACTCCCCGTGACCATCTCTTTCCTACTCTTGGATTTCCCGTTTTCCCGACGCGACGATCTGCTGCCACTCGAATTCGAAATGCTGCGCGACACACCCATCACCCGAGTTCGCACCATCGCCGGTGCCGAAGCCTGGCTGGTAAGCAACCACGAGTTGTGTCGAAAAGTGCTTGAAGACCACCGATTCAGCTTGGCGGAAACCGCGTCCGCGACGGTTCCGCGACAATATGCGATGACCATCCCGCCCGAAGTCGTCAGCAACATGGCGAACATCAACAGCGCGGGACTGCACGGCGTGGTCCTCAAGGCCGTCTCCCCGCGCGGCGAGCTGACCGACTGGATGCGCCGCCGGGCCACCGAACTCCTGGACGCACTAATCACCGAGGGCCCGCCGGTGGACCTGCACCACGGCTTCACCGAACCGTTCTCCGCGCAGTTGCTGTGCCGGATCCTCGGGTTGCCCGAACGGGATTGGCGACGGCTGATGTCCGGTGTGGACATCGCCTTCATCACCAGCCCGCGACCGTGCGAGGGATTCCGGGCCAACTGGCACAAGGACCACGAGTACCTGCGGGCCAAACTGCGGGCGGCGACGCCGGACGACCCCGGTCTGCTCGGCCGGTTCGCCGCGTTGCGGGCGGCCGAGCCGGAATCGGCCGGGCTCACCGACGAGAACCTGGCGACCATCGGGTTGTCGCTGTTCGGAGCGGGGGCGATCAGCACCTCGGCCTTCTTGCTGCATGCCGTCCTGGCACTGCTGCGCCAGCCCGACGCGATGCGGGAACTGCGGGCGCGCCCGGACCAGCTGGGCAGCGGGGTGGACGAACTGCTGCGCTACACGCTGTCCATTGGGGACGGTCTGCCTCGGATGGCGACCGCGGACGTCGAGCTCGGTGACGTCCTGGTGCGGGCCGGAGAACTGGTGCTGGTGCTCGTCGAAGGCGCCAACTACGACCCCGCGGTGTTCCCGGATCCGCACCGGCTCGACCTCACCCGCCGCCCCAACCCGCACCTTTCGTTCGGCGGCGGCCAGCACTTCTGCCCGGCATCGGCGCTGGGCCGCGCGCATGCCGAGGTGGCGTTGGGCGTGCTGCTGGACCGGCTGCCGGAGTTCCGGCTCGCGGTTCCGTTCGAACAGCTGGTGTGGCGGACCGGATTCATCAAGCGGATGCCCGAACGATTGCCGGTGATGTGGTGATGGGCGGTATCACCACCAACTGCGCGGCGGCCCTCGATCTCGTTGCCGCACCGAGGGTTCCTGCGCAAGTCCTCACCCGCGAGCGCAACGGGCGGTGAACCGCTGCCGCCGCAGGTGATGGCACACTTGCCTGGTGCGCGGACTATGGGTGGTGCTCGCGGCGCTGGTCGGGTTCGGGGTGCTCGCGGCACTGCCGTCGGGGTGGGCTCTGGTGCGCAGCGCCCGCCGCATCCGGACCGTGCTGGACGTGCCCGCGACCGACGTCGCGTTGGTGCTCGGTGCGGGCGTGCGCTGGGACGGCAAGCCGAGCATGATCCTGCGGGGACGGCTGGACGTGGCGCGCGCGTTGTTCGAGGCGGGCAAGATCCGGCGGATCATCGTCAGCGGCAGCCCCGAGTCGCGCGGGCACAGCGAGCCCGTCGTGATGCGGCATCATCTCGTTTCCCACGGAATTCCGGCTTCCGCGATCGTGCTCGATGAGTCCGGTGTGGACACTTGGTCGTCCTGCCGCCGCGCGGCCGGGGACTTCGGGCTGCGCGAGGTCACCGTGGTGACCACCCGGTTCCACCTGCGTCGCGCCGTGGCGCTGTGCCGCCGGGCGGGCATCGACGCCCACGGCGTCGGCCACGACGCGGCGGCCGACGGCCTGCGCCGGGTCGCCGCGCGCGGGGCCCGCCGCGAATTCCTCGCCACCACCAAAGCCTTCTGGTGGCGCCGCTGACCACCAACAGGTGAAGAGTGAGGGGCACCTGTGACCCAGTTACTTGGTCACAGGTGCCCCTCACCCCGACTTGATCACTGTTGGTGATCGGTTGTTACTGGGCGCGAAGGTTGGCGGATCGAGGCAACCGGGGCGGAAGTTCGGGCGATATCAGCACATCCTTGCTGAATAGGGGTGTGGTCATCGTGATCGCTCGAAGAGTGCGCAGTTGGCTTGGTGCTTGCTGCGTGGCGTTGTTGTCCATCGGTCTGTTGTTGGCCTTGCCAGCGCAGCGGGCGGAGGCCGTGCCGTCCGGGTTCGTGCTGCGCGATCAACCCAGCGGTCAGGCGGCCTTCGACCTGACCGACTTCGCCTACCTGCCGGACGACACCGTGCTGAGCACCGGCAAGAAGGGCACCGTGGCGTGGGTGTCCACCGACGGTCGGGCCCGAACCATCGCGACTCTGCCCGCCAACCCCACCCAGGACTTCGGGCTGACCGGCATCGCGGTGGCCCCGGACTACGAAACCTCCCGGCACATCTACCTGATCCGCTCATTACCCGGCGGCACCGGCGACTACCCGCTGCGCCTCGCGCGCTGGACGGTCACCGGTGCCGCGGAGCCCACCGGCCTCACCGACGAACAGGTGCTCTTCGAATTCCGCAGTACCAACGCGGTGCACGGCATGACCGGGATCGTCGCGGCCGATGACGGCACGCTCTGGGTGTCCGTCGGCGACCTCGCCGACTTCACCCGCACCGACCGCAATGCCTTGCAAGCGATGAACCTCGACGCACCCAACGGCAAGATCCTGCACGTCACCGCCGATGGCCGAGGCGTGGCGAGCAATCCGCATTACCAGGCGTCGAATCCGTCGTCGTGGCGCAGCCGGGTGTACGCCAGCGGATTCCGCAGCCCGTTCCGGCTGGCGCTGGACCCCAGCACCGGCACTCCGATCGTCGGCGACGTCGGCTACAACACCTGGGAAGAAGTCGACCTCGTGCGGCCCGGCCAGAACTACAAATGGCCCTGCTGGGAAGGAAACCACCCGACCCCCGGCTACACCGACCTGCCCGAGTGCGCATCGGTGGTGAACACGCCACCGCTGTGGGAATACCACCACGGTGGCGGCGTCGACCAGGGCAACAGCGTCACCGGCGGCATCGTCTACCAGGGCGAGAGCTACCCGGAGTCCTACCGTGGCGCGTACTTCTTCGGCGACTACACCACCAAGAAGCTGTGGACGCTGCGCTTCGACGAGCAGGGAAAGCTGGTGCGGGCACCGGAAAGCCCGCCGTTCGGCAGCGACATCGGCGGTCCGGTGAAGTTCGCGGCCGCACCCAACGGCGACGTCGTCATGGCCGACATCTACTCCGGCGCGCTGCGGCGGCTGAGCTATCCGCAGGGCAACTCCGCGCCGGTCGCGCAGGCCGAGATCACCACCGATCCGGCGACCCGCACGGTCACCTTCGACGGCTCCGGATCGCAGGACTTCGACGGCGATCCGCTGACCTACCACTGGGACTTCGGCGACGGCGCGACTGGCACCGGCGCGCGCACCAGCCACACCTACTCGACCGGCGACCGCTTCACGGCACGGCTGACCGTCACCGACCCGCTGGGTGCCTCGGGCAGCGCTGAAGTAGTGGTCGCACCGGCGAACAACTCACCTCAACTGGCGCTGACGACACCGGGCGAGCGCACCTTCGCCGTCGGCGAGACCGTGTCGCTGTCCGCGCAGGCGACCGATGCCGAGGACGGCACGACGCCGGTGAGCTGGACCAGCGCCGAGGTGCACTGCCCGGAAGAAGCGACCTGCCACCGGCATCCGGGAGTGGGCGGCACCGGCGAGACCTTCGAGGTCCCGTTCACCGACCACCCCGACTCCCGGATGGAGATCACCGCCACCACCACCGACAGCGCCGGGGTGCGGAGCAGCGAAACCTACCTGGCAATGCCGCGCGAGCACCTGCTCACCTTGACCAGCAACGCGCCAGCGGTGCTGCAGATCCCATCCGAGGGCGGGCGGAGCTCCGCGATGGTCACCGAGGGAGCCACCCTGGACGTGGTCGCGGCGGCGACCGCCACCGACGGCGTGTCGAGCTTCGCGGGCTGGACCGACGGCGTCACCGACCGGTCGCGGGTGCTGACCATGGGCAGCAGCGACCTGACGCTCACCGCCCGCTACACCACTCCGATCGACCAGCGCTACGACGCCGAACCACAGTTGCGCAGCCTGCTCGGGGCGCCCACCGGCCCGGAGATCGCCGAAGGCGGCATCCGCTACCGCGACCACGAGCGCGGGCGGCTGTACTGGACCGCGCAGACCGGTGTGCACTACGTCTACGGCGGGAACCTCGCGAAGTACTTGCAGCTCGGTGCGCACGGCAAGTTCGGCCCGCCGACCACCGACGAACTGTCCACACCGGACGGTGTCGGTCGGTACAACCACTTCGTCGGAGTGCCCGCCGAGTTCCCGGCATCGATCTACTGGAGCCCGGACACCGGCTCGCACGCGGTGTGGGGCGCGATCCGGGTGACCTGGTCGCAGCTGGGCTGGGAACTCGGCCCGCTCGGGTATCCGACGACCGACGAGCTGATCACGCCGGACGGGGTCGGGCACTACAACCACTTCACCAAGGCGGGCTCGATCTACTGGACCCCGAGCACCGGCGCCCACGAGGTGTACGGGCGCATCCGGGAGCACTGGGCCGCGCTCGGTTGGGAACGCTCGTACCTGGGCTACCCGACATCAGGTGAGTTCGCGGTCTCCGGCGGTCGCCGCAACGACTTCGAACACGGCTACATCCACTGGTACGCCACCAACAACACGACCATCGACCGGCGGTACTGAGAAGGTGAGGGGCACCCGTGACCAAGTAACTGGGTCACGGGTGCCCCTCACCCATCACTAGATCGAGTGGGCTACTGGACGACGATGGTGCTGACCGGCAATCCCGGGTTGGCTGGCATGTCCAGCGGTGACGGCTTGGCGCCCGCGGCGAGCACGTGAGCGCCGAGCGCCGCGATCATCGCGCCGTTGTCGGTGCACAGCCGGGGTCGCGGGACCCGCAGGGTGATCCCGGCCGCCGCGCACCGCTGGGCAGCCAGCTCCGACAGCCGGGAATTCGCCGCCACCCCACCGGAGATCACCAGCGTGTCCACTTCCAGGTCCTGCGCCGCGCGCACCGCCTTCGCCGTCAGCACGTCGGCGACCGCCTCCTGGAAAGACGCGCAGACGTCCGCCACCGGGATCTCCCGCCCCGCGCGCTGCTCGGTCTCGACCCAGCGCGCGACCGCGGTCTTCAGCCCGGAGAAGGAGAAGTCGTACTTGGCGTCGCGGGGTCCGGTGAGCCCGCGCGGGAACGCGATGGCCTTCGGGTTGCCGAGCTTGGCCTGCTTGTCGATGGGCGGACCGCCGGGGTAGGGCAGGTCGAGGATGCGGGCGACCTTGTCGTAGGCCTCGCCCGCGGCGTCGTCGATGGTGGAGCCGATCTCGGTGATCTGCTCCCCGATGCCCTCCACCAGCAGCAACTGCGTGTGCCCACCGGATACCAGCAGCGCGAGGCAGCGCGGCGGCAGCGGCCCGTGCTCCAGGGTGTCCACCGCGACGTGCCCGCCGAGGTGGTTGACGCCGAACAGCGGCACGTCCAGCGCGGCCGAGTAGGCCTTGGCCCCCGCGACCCCGACCATCAGCGCACCGGCCAGCCCCGGTCCCGCGGTGACCGCAATGGCGTCCACATCGGACAGTTCGAGACCGGATTCGGCCAACGCGCGGCGCATCGTCGGGGCCATCGCCGCCAGGTGCGCGCGGCTGGCGATCTCCGGCACCACACCGCCGAAGCGGGCGTGCTCGTCGACGCTGGAGGCCACCGCGTCGGCCAGCAGCTCGACGGTGCCGTCAGCGGCCAGCCGGACCAGACCGACGCCGGTCTCATCGCAGGAGCTCTCGATGCCGAGCACCACCCGGTCCGCAGTCATCCCGCTACCTCCGCGGTTTCGGCCGGGGCGGGCCGTCGCATGGTGTGCGCATCCGCTCCGGACGGCTGGTAATAGCGCTTGCGCAACCCGATGATCTCGAAGCCGTGCTTCCGGTACATCTCGATCGCGGTGTCGTTGTCGGTGCGCACTTCCAGGAAAGTCGTCGCCCGCTGCTCGTCGGCCCTGGCCAGCAGCGCCCGCAGCAGCGCGTTGCCCACGCCGCGCCCCTGGTGCGCCGGGTCGACGCCGATGGTGTGCACCTCGGCCTCGGCGCGCGGCGGGCTGCCGACGACGGCCAGCCCGGCGTAACCGATCAGCTCCTCGTCGGCATAGGCGCCGACGTAGTAGTGGCCCTGATCCAGCTCGGCGGCGAACGCGGCCCACGACCACGGGTCGTCGCCGGAGAAGAGCACCCGCTCCAACTCGGCGCAGCGTTTCAGGTCGCTGCGGCGCAGCTTCAGCACCCGCAGCGCGGCAGTCGCGCGGTCGGTCACTTCCCACCCCTGGTCAGTACGGACTTCCGCTCGCCCGGCGCTGCGGCGTCCGGCCGCCGCAGGTAGAGCGGCACCAGCGGCGCCGGCTCGGCGCGCAACGCTCCGGCGGCCGCCCGCACCAGCCCGACCGGTGTCGGGTAGCGCGGCCCGACGACGTCGAGGTCCAACGCATCGGCCATTTCGCCAGCCGCGGCGGTGAACCCGTGCGTCGGGACCTCCGCCGGGCGCCGCACGTGCGGCCCGTCGGTCCGGGTACGCGCGGCGTCGTAGGCGGCCCAGTAGACCTCCTTGCGGCGCGCGTCGGTGGCCACCAGCAGGTCGCCGTCGGCCGTGGCCTGCGCGGCGATCGCATCCAGGCTGCACACCGGGTGCACCGGGCGGCCGCAGGCCTGGCCGAGCGCGGCGGCGGTGGCCATGCCGACGCGCAGGCCGGTGAACGGGCCGGGGCCCGCGCCGACGACGATCGCATCGGCGTCGGCGAGCTCGTGCCCGGCCTCGGTCAGCACGTCCAGCAGGTGCGGCATCAGGAGTTCGCCGTGCGCACGCGGATTGATCGTCACGCGCTCCGCGAGCGCGCGCGGGTGACCGTCGTCCAGGGCGACCAGCCCGGCCGTGACCGCAGGGGTCGAGGTGTCCAGCGCAATGACGAGCACGATTACTCAGCGTACGTCAGCCCTGGTCACCCGGGTTACGTGGGGAGCACCACGCCGGGGCCCGGTAGCGGCGGTCCGCGAGCTCCGCGAGCAACTGCCGGGCGTGTCCCTGGCCAGCGCGGTCAACCTCGTCCGCCGGACCAAGACCGGCTAGCACCACCGCTCAGGGCGTCTCCGGTGCCTTGCGGGACACCCGGTCGGCGCCGCGAGCGGATGAAGAATTGCCACTCACGACGCCGCCAGTTGGCGACTGAGCAATTTTCCTTGCGGCCCGGTCGTTTCCGCGTCGGATCCGACGATCTGCGTTCCGCGCAGCCAGGTTTGGCGCACCAGGCCGGACAGCGGACGTCCGTGGTACGGCGAGACCGGATTGCGGTGGTGCAGCTTGCCCACGTCCACAACGAAGGCCTCGTCCGGTGCGAAGACGCAGAAGTCGGCGTCGTGGCCGACCTCGATGGCGCCCTTGCGGCGCAGCCCGGCGAGCTCGGCCGGTCCGCTGGCCATCCACCGCACGACGTCGGCGATGCCGTGGCCGCGCACCCTGGCCTGCGTCCACACCGCCGACAGGCCCAGCTGCAGGCTGGACACGCCGCCCCAGGCCACCCCGAAGTCGCCGATGTCGAAGCGCTTGAGCTCGGGCGTGCACGGCGAGTGGTCGCTGACGACGCAGTCGATGATCCCGTCGGCCAGGCCCCGCCACAGCAGTTCCCGGTTGCGGGCCTCGCGGATCGGCGGGCAGCACTTGAACTGGGTGGCGCCGTCGGGAATCTCCTCGGCGCTGAAGCTCAGGTAGTGCGGGCAGGTCTCGACGGTGAGCCGGACGCCGTCGGCCCGCGCCGAGGCGATCATCGGCAGGGCCTCCGACGAGGACAGGTGCAGGATGTGCACCCGCGCCCCGATCCGCCTGGCCAGCTCGATGACCTGCGCTATCGCGAGGTTCTCGGCGCCGCGCGGCCGGGAGTTCAGGAAATCGCCGTAGGTTTCGCCGTGCGCTGCCGGTGCTTGCTCGATGGTGTCGGAGTCCTCGGCGTGCACGATCATCAGCGCGTCGTAGCGGGCCAGTTCGCGCAGCGCCTCGGCCAGTTCGGCCGGGTTCAGCGGCGGGAACTCGTCGACCCCGGAGTGCAGCAGGAAGCACTTGAAGCCGAACACACCGGCCTCGTGCAGCCCGCGCAGCTCGGTCCGGTTGCCCTGCACGGCGCCGCCCCAGAAACCGACGTCGACGTGTGCTTTGTCGCGCGCCGTCTTGCGCTTGACCTCCAGCGCACCGGTGTCGATCGTCGGCGGCAGGCTGTTGAGCGGCATGTCGAGGATGGTCGTCACGCCGCCCGCCGCCGCCGCTCGGGTGGCCGTGTCGAAGCCCTCCCACTCGGTGCGGCCGGGGTCGTTGACGTGCACGTGGGTGTCGACCAGACCCGGCAGCAAGACCTCGTCGGCGGCGAGCTCGATGGTGCGGGCGGCGGCGAGCTGGGCGCCCAGCGGTTGGACGGCGGCGATGCGACCGTCGCGGACGCCGACGCTGCCCGCGGTCTCGCCGTTCGGGCCGATGAGCCGTCGCGCGCGGAACACGACGTCGAACGCACCGGTGGCTGGTTCGGACAACGCACTACTCCTCATCGCTGCGATTCGAGGTGGGTCGTGAGTGTTGGTACTGGCTGGAGCCAGTATCGGCGCTCAGGACCACAACCATCATTTTCTTCCGCATCGTGAAGTATACTTACCGTTTTCCGAAATACTCTTCGATGCGCTGCGACTCCGTCAAGAGGGGTGGCACGCGGCATCGGTTCAGCGCAGTGCGGCCAGCGGGTTTGAAACTTCGTCTTCACATCGGTCATATTTTCGTATTTTCCCAGGTCTTGACAGGTGTTCCGGCAACGAGTTTGGTATACCGCATCCCAAATAGCCCAGCTGATCCTTCGACGCTGGAGGCCCGACTTGACGCAAGCACCGGGAACTACGACGCGCACCGGCACCAGACCCACTCGAATCCGCTGGAAGATCTTCCTGCTGCTGTTGGCGATCGTGACGATCAACTACGTCGACCGCGGCTCCATCTCGGTGGCGTTGCCGCTGATCAAGGAGGAGTTCGGCCTCTCCGACGAACTCACCGGCGTGCTGCTGGCCGCGTTCTTCTGGACCTACGCCCTGATGCAGCTGCCCAGCGGTTGGCTCATCGACCGCTTCGGAGCGCGCAAGATGGTCGGCAGCTCCTGCATAGCCTGGGGCGCGGCCACCGCGCTGACCGCGACCGCCCCCGGCCCGGGTGCGCTGCTCGGGCTGCGCGCGCTGCTCGGCGCCACCGAGGCACCGGTGATGCCTGCCGGTGGCAAGCTCAACGCGATCTGGATGCCGCTGCGCGAACGCGGTCGCGGCGCGGTGCTCCTCGACGCCGGTGCGCCGCTGGGTGCCGGTGTCGGCGGCGTCGCGATCTCCTGGCTGATCGCGATGACCGGCGGCTGGCGCCCGGCGTTCGTGGTGGCCGGGGTGGTCACCGTGCTGATGGGTCTGCTGGCCTGGTGGTACGTCCGGGACACCCCGCGGCAGCACCCGCACGTGGGCGAAGCCGAGGCGACCGACATCGAGACCTCGCACGCCGCCGAAGACAGCGCGGCCGGTCGCCCCGGCGGACGGCGCGGCCTGCGCCGCTACCTGAAGTTCCGCTCGTTCTGGGCGATGTGCGCCGCGTGGCTGGGCTTCAACGGCGTGTTCTACGGCCTGCTGACCTGGGGTCCGCTGTACCTGGCCGAGACCAAGGGCTTCGACATCGCGACCATCGGCTGGTCCACGTTCGTCATCTTCGGCACCGGGTTCGTCGGCGAACTGGTCGGCGGCTGGCTCGCCGACGCGTGGCGGGCGCGCGGGCGCGGCGCGAACGTCGTGATGCGCACCCTGCTGGGACTGGCCGGGGTGGCGGTGGTGCTCGGGTTGCTCGGCGTGACCGTGGTGCCAGGACCGATCGCGGCCGTGGTGCTGCTGTCGGCGGTGCTGTTCTTCCTGCGCTGGGTCGGTCTCATGTGGAGCGTTCCGGCGCTGCTCGGCGGCCGGGAGGACGCCGGGGCGCTGGGCGGCGCGATGAACCTCAGCGGCAACATCGCCGGAATCCTCACCCCGATGCTGGTCGGCTTCATCGTCGGCGCCACCGACAGCTACACCTGGGCACTGCTGTACTTCGTCGGCGCCGGTCTGCTCATGACCGTCGCAGTACTCTCCCTCGACTACACCAAACGCCTACCCGCCTGAATGACTGTGCCCGAACTCGTTCCGCGTGGCGGTGCGGGTAGCGGAACCTCGGTGCCTGTTTTTGAAGTGGTCGTGTCGGGCCGTCCGCCTCGGGTGAGGTGGGCGATTTCGCGCGAAATCGCCGTCTCCCATGCGGGGCGGGTGGCGTTTTCGCGCGAAATCGCCAGGTCTGCCACCCGCACCGCGAAGCAAAACGAGTTCGAAGACAGGCCCTCAGACGCCGTCTCGCTCCGCCGATCCCCGACATCATGTATTCCGAATACACCAAGTCGAGGCAGGCCTCCCAGAGAACGCCAGTGGGCAGAGTCTGAGAACCCGCGGCGGCTACGCCGCTTCAAAAACAAGGACGAAGACAGGCTCTGAAAGGGATCGTCAATGCTACGCATCGGGATGTTGACACCGTCGTCCAACACCGTGCTGGAGCCCGTGACCTACCGGTTGCTGTCGGGCACCGACGAGGTGACCGTCCACTTCAGCCGGTTGCCGGTCACCGCGATTTCGTTGTCGCAGCAGGCGAACGACCAGTTCGCGCTGCCTCGGATGTCGGCCGCGGCCGAGTTGCTCCGGGACGCCGCGGTGGACGTGGTGGTGTGGAACGGGGTTTCCGGGTCGTGGCTCGGGTTCGACCACGAACGCCAGGTCAGCGAGGCGATCTCGCGGGCGTGCGGTGTTCCGGCGACGACGTCGACCCTGGCGCTGCGCGATGCCTACGACGTCTTCGGCGTGACGCGGCTCGGCCTGGTCACGCCGTACACCGGCGAGGTCACCGCGAAGATCGCCGAAACCTACGCCGCCGAAGGCATCGAGGTCGTCGCCGACCAGCGCCTGGAGATCACCGACAACCTCGCCTTCGGCGCGGTCTCCGAACAGCGCCTGGCCGAGATGATCGAGGCGGCCGCTCCGGATTCGCATGCCGTGGCGCTGGTGTGCACGAACCTGCGCGGCGCGTTCGTCGCCGCCGAACTGGAAGGCAGGCTCGGAATTCCGGTGCTGGACAGCGTTTCGGTGACGTTGTGGAAGGCGCTGGACGTGCTCGGCTCCGGCGTCGCGCTCGATCGCGGCAGCGTGCTGCTGTCCGGCTCGACGCGGGCGGCGCTGAAGCGGATCTGCGCCTCGCTGCGCACCGCGACCGGCGCCGACCGGACCACGATGCGGCTGGACCTGCCGTCCCAGCGGCTCGGCGTCGACTCGGCGGCCGCGGAGGACACCGGGCCCGGGGTGCCGCAGATCCAACACGATCCGGGTCTGGACCAGCGGCAGCTGAACACCGTGCGGTGGTTGGAACAACATCGGCGCACCCTGGTGCAACCGCACTTCCGGGCCGACCCGCAGCCGCCGCGGGCGTTGGTCGAGACCTACGGCGTGCGGGCCCAGATGCTCGCCCCGGTCGTGGTCGACGGTGCCATGATCGGTTGGCTCTCCGCGCACAGCCGCACCGAACGCGACTGGCCCGCGCCGGACATCACGGCCATCGAAACCGCCGCCAGCCAGGTCCAGGCCCGGCTGGCCCGGCCAGGGTGCGATTTCGCGAGAAGTTGACGTCCGCCCGGGTGCGGGTACATCTCGCGCTGGCACGTCACCTGGGTGATGAACGCAGTGATCGGAGGAATGCATGAGCAAGGACATCCAGATCTGCCTCGGGGTGGACGTCGATGCCGTCGCCGGGTGGCTCGGCTCCTACGGCGGCGAGGACTCGCCCAACGACATCCAGCGGGGCGTGTTCGCCGGTGAGGTCGGCGCACCTCGACTGCTGAAGCTCTTCGAACGCCACGAGATCCCGACGACGTGGTTCATCCCCGGCCACTCCATCGAAACCTTCCCGGACCAGGTGCGCGCGGTGGTCGACGCCGGGCATGAGATCGGCGCGCACGGCTACTCGCACGAGAACCCGGTGCAGATGACCGAGCAGCAGGAACGCGATGTGCTGCTGAAGTGCATCGAACTGGTGGAGCAGGCCAGCGGGCGACGGCCGCGCGGGTACGTCGCGCCGTGGTGGGAGATGTCCGAGCACACCGCCGCGCTGCTGATGGAGCACGGCTTCAGCTACGACCACAGCCAGAACTACAACGACTTCCACCCGTTCTACGCGCGGGTCGGTGACTCCTGGACGAAGATCGATTTCGCCGGGTCGGCCGAGTCCTGGATGAAACCGCTGCGGCACGGCCACGAGGTCGATCTCGTGGAGTTCTGCGGCAACTGGTACGTCGACGACCTGCCGCCGATGATGTTCAACAAGCACGCGGCGAACTCGCACGGTTTCGTCAGCCCGCGCGACATCGAGCAGTTGTGGCGGGACCAGTTCGACTGGGTGTACCGCGAGTTCGACTACGGCGTCTTCCCGGTCACCCTGCACCCGGACGTCTCCGGCCGCCCGCAGGTGCTGCTGATGCTGGAGCGGCTCATCGGGTACTGGCAGGCGCTGGACGGGGTCCGGTTCGTGACGTTCGAAGACGCGGCGGCCGACTTCCGCCGCCGCTACCCCTTCGCGCAACCCGACCGACCGTCGCCAGTCGGCCCCTGACGCGCAACGCGCCAGGAAGCGTGCCGGTGGGGCGGCGATTTCGCGCGAAATCGCCGCTTCCCGCACCGATGGGCAGGACGGTGGGCACCGCTGACCCGACTACGCTGGATCGAATCGAGGGGAAGGAGCGGACGTGGCCCAGCCGGTGCCGTTGGGCTCCCGCGACCGGCCGCTGCGCGACCAGGTCTGCGAGGAGGTCCGCAACCGCATCATCGACGGCCGATTCGCGCCGGGCGATCGGATCGTCGAGCGCGAGCTGGCCGCCGAGCTGGCGGTGTCGCGGGTACCGGTGCGCGAAGCCCTGCGGACGCTGCGGGTCGAGGGGTTCGTCGAGGACGTGGCGCGGCGCGGCGTCATCGTGCGCCGCCTGGACCGGCGCGACGTCGAGGAGCTCTTCGACGTGCGGGAAGCGCTGGAAACCCTGGCCTGCCGACTCGCGGCGACCAAGGCCGACGCACGCGGCCTGCGCGGCCTGCAACGGCACCTCACCCGCGCGGACAAGGCGTTGCGGAGCGACGACCTGCGCGCGGTGGGGCAGGCCAACGCGGACTTCCACGACGAGATCGTGCGGCTGGCCGACCACCACCTGCTCGCCGGGATGCTGGATCCCCTGCAGGGCCGTCTGCATTGGCTGTTCCGCCAGGTGGACGATCCGGAGGCGCTGTGCGAGGAGCACAACCACCTCTACGACGCGATCGCCTCGGGCGAGGCGGACGAGGCCGCGGCGGAGGCGGCCCGCCACGTCCGCCACAACCGAGCGGCAGCCCTCCGCCTGCTCTTCAACACCTGACGACGCACCGCCCGCGTCAGAGCCAGTCCTTGCCGAGTCGTTCGCCGAGGTCCACCAGCAGCGTTGCCGCTTCGGTCATGCAGCGCCGCGGGTCGGGCTCGATGTCGGTGAGCGCGTACGCGCCCTCGATGCCCGCCTCGCGCAGCCGCTCGGCCGAGAGCTGGCAGCGGCCCGCGACCGCCACCACCGGCACGCCCGCCGCGACGGCGCGCGCCGCGACGCCTGCCGGGCCCTTGCCGCGCAGCGTCTGCTCGTCGATCGAGCCCTCGCCGATGATGACCAGGCTTGCTCCGGCGAGCTGCTGCTCGAAGTCGACCAGTTCCAGGATGACGTCGACACCGGGACGCATCCGCGCGCCGAGCACCGCCAGCGCCCCGTAACCGACCCCACCGGCCGCACCGGCACCCGGTTGATCAGCCACGTCACGTCCGCCCCCGGCCAACACCGCGCGCGCCCAGCGCCCCAGCGCCTCGTCCAGGAACCGCACCTGCTGCTCGTCGGCGCCCTTCTGCGGGCCGTAGACGTGCGCCGCGCCGTACTCGCCGAGCAGTGGATTGTCCACATCGGACGCTAAGACCACGTTCGTCTCGGCCAGTCGGGGATCCAGCCCGGAAAGGTCCACTGTAGACACCTGGGCGAGCGGGCCGCCGCCTGGGGGCAACGGGTTTCCCGCGGCGTCCAGCACCCGCACCCCCAGGGCGGCGAGCATACCGGCGCCGCCATCGGTGCAGGCACTGCCACCGACACCGAGCACCACGGTGCGGGCACCGGCGTCCAGCGCCGCCAGGATCGCGTCGCCGGTGCCCTCGCTGGAAGCGGTCAGCGGGGCGAGTTCGTCGGGATCGAGCAGCGCCAGCCCGGAGGCCGAGGCCAGCTCGACGACGGCGGTGTCGCCGCTGACCGCGATCTCGGTGTCGACCGGGTCGCCGATCGGACCGGCGACCCGCACCGGGATCGACACGTATCCGCTGGCCAGCGCTGCCTGCACGGTGCCGTCCCCGCCGTCGGCCACCGGCGCGAGCCGGACCTCGACGTCGGCCCGGACCCGGCGCAGTCCGGCCGCCACCGCCTCGGCGACTTCCGGTGCGCTCAGCGAGCCCTTGAACTTGTCCGGCGCGATGAGGACTGGACCAGTCAAAACGAACTCCCGAGATCGCTAGGGCGGTGTCCTCCGCCGAGCCGCCCGGCACGTACTCGGCGGAGGACACCAAGGGTCGTCGGGTATTCCACCCGACGACCCCGTTCAGGGGAAGTGCGGGGTGCGCTCGCCGGAGCACCACCGCACGGTTCCGGCGAGCGCACCCCCGGCAGGGCCGCTCTCAAGCCCTGCCCGAGGGGTGCGGGATCGTGACGGGGCTGACCAACGCGGTTCCCTGCGCGTCGGCCGCCGACCGCACCCCGAGTCCGTTCAACTGCGTGTTCGCCTCAGGCGGACGAGTTCAGACCGCTGGGTCTGTTTTATAAGCGGCGGTAGCCGCTTGCGGTGTGGGACTCAGCTCGCACCGCCGCGGGTTCTCAGACGTCGCCTCGCGAGGACAGCCCCGACGTGGTGAATTGGCATTCATGATGTCGGGGATCCCGGAGTCGAGGCGGCGTCTGAGGTTCCGCTACCCGCACCGCTACACAAACCACACCTGAAACAGTTTTACGCGTTCGGCACCTCTTCCGGCTCGATCATCGCGTCGATGCTCGCGCCGCGCGCCGTGTTGGCCTCGCGTTCGATCATCACCTCGACCAGGACCGGGCGGCTGGTGGCGACGGCCTCCTTGCGGGCCCACTCGATGGTCTCGCCGAGATCGCCGGGCTCGTGCACGCGGCGGCCCGCGCAGCCGTAGGCCTCCATGATCTTGACGTTGTCCGTACCGAACTCGTCGTAGTGGATGTCGACCTCGGTGTTCATGCTGAAGCCGTCGCCCTCGGCCTGCCGGATCAGGCCCAGGTACTCGTTGTTCAGCATGATGATCACGAACGGCACGTCGTACTGGGCGGCCACCGCCAGTTCCTCGACCAGGAACTGGAACGAGTAGTCGCCGACCACCGCGACCACCTCGGCGCCCGGTTCGGCCGACTTCACGCCGATCGCGGCCGGGACCTCCCAGCCGAGCGGACCGGCCTGGCCGCACACCTGGTAGTGCCGCGGCCGGTGCGCGGTCTGGAACTGCCCGCCCCAGATCTGGTACAGGCCGATGGCGGTGACGAAGTAGGTCTCCGGCGGGAAGATCGCATTGATCTCCCGGTACACCCGGGGCGCCTTGATCGGGACGGTCTCGTAGTCGTCCGGCCTGGTCAGCGTCTGCTTCAGCACTCCGACCCTGGCGACCCACGCCGAGTGGTCCCCGGTCGTCGCGCGCTCGCGGGCGGCGTCCAGCAGCGCGTCCAGGAACAGCCGGGTGTCGGAGACGATGCCCAGATCGGGCCCGAAGACCTTGCCGATCTGGGTCGGCTCGATGTCCACGTGGATGAACTTGCGCTCACCCCGGTAGACCTCCAGCGCCCCGGTGTGCCGATCGCCGAAGCGGGCGCCCAGCGCCAGGACCAGGTCGGATTCCAGGAACGACTGGTTGCCGTAGCGCTGGCTGGTCTGGATTCCGGTCATGCCCGCGAACAGCTCGTGGTCCTCCGGGAACGAACCCTTGCCCATCAGCGTGACCTGCACCGGGATGCCGAGCAGTTCGGCGATCTCGCGCAGCTGCTCGTGGGCGTCGCCCAGGATCACGCCGCCACCGGCCAGGATCAGCGGACGCTGCGCGGCCAGCAGCATGTCGAGCGCGCGCTGCACCCTCGGCAGGTGCGGTTCCACCCGCTGCACCGGCAGCGGAGCGTCCAATGTGGAGTCCCACTCGATCTCCTGCTTCTGCACGTCCAGCGGCAGATCGATGAGCACCGGGCCGGGGCGACCGGAGCGGGCGGTGCGGAACGCCTCGCGGAAGATCCACGGCGCCTGCGCGGCCTCCTTGACCTGCACCGCCCACTTGGTGACCGGCTTCGCGATGTCGACGATGTCGACCGCCTGGAAGGCCTCCTGGTGCAGTTTGGAGGACACCGCTTGGCCGGTGATGCAGATGATCGGGATCGAGTCGGCCTGCGCGGTGTACAGCCCGGTGATCATGTTCGTGCCCGCCGGTCCGGAGGTGCCGATGGCCACCCCGACCTTGCCGTTGGTGCGGGCCCAGCCGTCGGCCATGTGGGTCGCGCCCTCTTCGTGGCGGACGATCAGGTGTTTGATGCCGCTGTTCTCCATGGCCGCGTACAGCGGGAGGATCGCCGCGCCCGGGCAACCGAAGGTGATGTCGACGCCTTCGGACTTCAGCACTTCGACGACGGCCTGCATGACAGGAACTTTGGGCATGGTGTAAGACTTTCTCTCGGGTGACGCGCGTCAGCGCGCACCAAGTTGGGAGCGGGTTGGCGGTTTTGGTTGCTTGGCGGCGCTGAACCGCTAACCCGTGACCGTCTTGCTGCCTGGCCGCGCTACGAGGCGCGGGCGATTTCGCGACAGAAATGTGCATTCACCCGGGTGACGGTGCGCGAAGTCGCGCATGCCATGGGTGACGTTCGAGGTAGCGGTGCTCGCGCGGGGCCGGAGGCGAGGGAAGCCCCGCGCGAGCACCGCAGGACTCAGTCGCGGCCGTTGAGCTGGGCGATCTGCTTGAACAGCGCGGAGTGGTCGAGCTTTCCGTCGCCCTGCGCCTGGGCTGCGGCGACGAGCTGGCTGACCAGGGCGCCGAGCGGAATCGTCACGCCCGCTTCGCGTGCGGCGGCCTGCACGATCCCCATGTCCTTGTGGTGCAACTCGATTCGGAAACCGGGCGCGAACTCGCGGTTGCGCATCTTCTCGCCCTTGGCGTCCAGCACGGTGCTGCCCGCGAGTCCGCCGCCGAGCACCTTCAGCCCGGCCTCGGTGTCGACCCCGTGCGCTTCCAGGAAGATCAGCGCTTCCGCGAGCAGCCCGATGTTGCCCGCGACGATGAGCTGGTTGGCCGCCTTGACGGTCTGCCCGGCCCCGGCAGGTCCAACGTGGACGACCGTGCCGCCGACCGCGTCGAGGACCTCGGCAGCCGCCGCGAAGACGTCCGCCTCGCCGCCGACCATGATCGACAGGGTGCCGTCGATCGCCTTCGGCTCACCACCGCTGACCGGTGCGTCCAGCGCCCGCACGCCCTTCTCGGCGGCGGCTTCGGCGACCCGCCGCGAGACGTCTGGGCGGATCGTGCTGCAGTCGATGAGCAGCGCGCCTTGCCGCGCGTTGGCCAGCACGCCGTCTTCGCCGAGCACAACGCCTTCGACGTCCGGCGAGTCCGGCAGCATGGTGATGATGATCTCGGCGTCGCGGACCGCGTCGGCCACGCTCGCCGCCGCCTTCCCGCCGTCGGCGAGCAGCTGGTCGACCCTGGGCTGGCTGCGGTCGCAGCCGATGACCTCGTGGCCAGCCTTGACCAGATTGGCAGCCATCGGGCCGCCCATGATGCCCAGTCCGATGAATCCGACCTTGCTCATGGTTGTCCTACCTCCGTGGTTGTGCCGGGTCGTGAGCGCCGAACGGTCGCTATCGCCACCGAAACCACTCACGGCCGCTGGTTCTCGCAAGCGGCGCAGCCGCTTTCACCACCCGTGGTACCGCCGCGCCGCTCAGCCGCGCTTGATCCAGCCGAAGCTGTCCGCGCTGGCGCCGCTGGGCTTGTACTCCAGTCCGATGCGGCCGGTGTAGCCCACCGCGTCGAGCTTTTCGAAGTAGTGCTCGAAGTCGATCTCGCCGGTGCCCGGCTCGTTGCGGCCGGGTGCGTCGGCGATCTGCACGTGCCCGATGGTTCGGGCGTGGCGGTCGAGCACCACATCGGGGTCGTCGCCGTTGACGGTCAGGTGGTACAGGTCGTAGAGCAGGCGCAGGTTGTCCACGCCGCCCTCGTTGTGCACCCGGTCGATCACCGCGAGCGCGTCGGCGGCGGTCTTCAGCGGGTACGCGGGCATGCCGCTGACCGGTTCGATCAGCACGATGCCGTCGATGCGGGCGACTCCCTTCGCCGCGCGCACCAGGTTCTCGGTGGCCACCCGGTCCTGCGCGGCCGGGTCGACGCCGTCGATCCGGTTGCCGTACAGGGCGTTGAACGCGCGGCAGCCGAGGCGCTCACCGATACCGACCGCGACGTCGACGTTGTCGGAGAATTCGCCCGCCCGGTCCGGATTCGACAGCACGCCGCGATCCCCTGCTGGCATGTCCCCGGCGAAGAAGTTCAAGCCGACCAGGGACACCCCCGCGTCGGAGATGGCCCGCACGAACCGGTCCACGTCTCGGTCAGCGGGCACCGCGACCGGGAACGGCCACCAGAACTCCACCTCGTCGAACCCGGCGGCCTTGGCCGCAGCGGGTCGCTCCAGCAGATCCAGTTCGGTGAACAGGATCGAGAGGTTGACGTCGTATCGGTTCGGATCCATCGGCACCCCCCTCAGAGGAAAGTCCTTGATTTCCACATCAGATGATTTCCATATCGCGGAAATCTTATTTCATACAACGATAGACTAGCTCCAACCGAGCCACCGGTCAACGCCCCTTCGTAGTTACCCACCGGTCACAAGCAGCGTTGCGACCAGCGCAGAAGCACCCGCGAACGCACCCGCAACCACCGTCGGCGCCTCGGCGGATACCGTGCGAGCGGGAGGTCACACCAATGATCTTGCGAGCCGAGTTCACCACCGAGCCCTTCGAAGGGGAAGGCGAGCCACCGGCGCACGCCGTGGCCGCCCGCGACTACCTGCGCGCCGCCGGCCTGGAGCCCGAGTTCGGCCCGCTGGGCACGTCGGTCAGCGGCGAGCGCGACGCGGTGCTGCCCGCGCTGGCCGCCGTGCTGGACACCGCGTTGACCGCCGGGGCGCACCGGATCACCCTGCAGGTGACCGTCGGCGAAGCCGACGACGGTCAGGTTTAGGCTGGTCAGCGTGCATCCGCTCGCCAACGCGATCGCCCCGCTGCTGGAGCACATCGGCGGCACCGCAGTGCCGACCGACGAGCGCGAGCCCGGCGACATCGTCCTGTACTGGGAGGGCGCCCCGGCGATCGCCGTGCGGCTGCCCGGCGAAGAGCTGACCAGTGCCCTCGACCGGATGATCCGGGTGGTCGAGGGAGAACTCGGCGGACGCCTGCCGGACCTGCCGCGCGCGGACAAGCAGCGCGCCGTCCGGCTCCTGGAGGAGCGCGGCGCGTTCACCCTGCGCAAGTCGGTCGAAACGGTCGCCAAGGCGCTCGGCGTCAGCCGCTTCACGGTCTACAACTACCTCAACCGCGAACAAGCAGACCGGACCTGAGGCCGACCGGCGACTAGGCCCGGAGCTCGTTTCGACGTAGCTGTCCAGGACTTGCCGATTTCGCGCGAAATCGGCATCTCCGCCACCCGCACCGGCCGCCACACAAGATCATCTACGGACCATCATACCTTGGCGTCACCAGGATTTTTCAACAAAGTGTTGACATCCGGCGGAGTGCGGTCGTAGCTTTTGCCGCACCGGAGCTCGTGACCGGCAACCGCGGCACAGCTCAGGCATGCTCGGACTCTCGTCCGCCACCCCCGAACCCCTGCTTCGGGGCCGCGCATCCTGTGGGGATTTCCGATGTCAACACCAGCCACCGAACCGGATCGGCTCAACGAGCTACCCCGCCCAGAACTCGTCCAACGACTGCTCGCCTGCCTCGACGTGCCGCGCTGGGCCGCCGACATCGCCGACCGGCGCCCGTTCCCCGACGTCAACGCGGTCTACCAGGCCGCCGACGACGCCGCACCGGAACTGACCGCCGAGGAGATCCACACCGCACTCGCCGCGCACCCGCGCATCGGTGAGCGCGCGCAGGGCGGGAACACCGCCGCGCAGTGGTCGCGCGGCGAGCAGTCCGGAGTGGACGCGGGCGATGCCGAGTTGGCCCGCGCGCTGCGCGAGGGCAACGAGGCCTACGAACGCCGGTTCGGGCACGTGTACCTGGTCTGCGCCAGCGGCCGCAGCGGCGCGCAACTGCTGGACGTGCTGCATTCCCGACTCGACAACGAGCCGACGGCCGAGCTGCGGATCGTCGCCGACGAACTCCGCAAGATCGCGCGTCTGAGATTGGCGAAGGTGATCGAAGGATGAGTGCCATCACCACGCACGTGCTCGACGCCGCGCGCGGCACGCCCGCCGCCGGAGTCGCCGTCCGGCTGGAGACCGCGGCGGACCCGCTCGCCGACTGGACGGCGCTGGCCGAGGGCCGGACCGACGACGACGGCCGGATCAAGGAGCTCGGCCCGGCTCGGCTCGGCGCCGGGGACTACCGGCTCACCTTCGACACCGGCGGGTACTTCGACCGCCACGGTGTCGCGAGCTTCTACCCGCAGGTGCAGATCACCTTCCGGATCACCGACCCGGCGCAGCACTACCACGTTCCGCTGCTGCTGAGCCCGTTCGCCTATTCCACGTACCGAGGGAGCTGATCATCCGATGGGCATCGTCATGGGCCCCAACCAGTACGGCAAGGCCGAGGTCCGCATCGTCTCGGTGAACCGGGACAGCCCGCGGCACACCATCAAGGACCTCAACGTCAGCACCTCGCTGCGCGGCGAGTTCCAGGGGGCGCACCTGACCGGCGACAACACCAACGTGCTGCCGACCGACACGCAGAAGAACACCGTCTACGCCTTCGCCAAACGAGCACCGATCGGCGAGATCGAGGACTTCGCGCTGCGGCTGGGACGGCACTTCGTCGCCACCCAGGAACCGGTCGAGGGCGCGCGGATCCTCATCGACGAGTACAGCTGGGAGCGGATCCCGGTCGGCGGCACCGGCCACGACCACTCGTTCTCGCGGACCAGCGATGAGAAGCGCACCACCGCCGTCACCATCGACGGCGACCGGGCGCACGTGGTGTCGGGGCTGAAGGACCTGGTGGTGCTGAAGTCCACCGGTTCGGAATTCTGGGGCTACCCCAAGGACGAGTACACCACGCTGGCCGAGACCAACGACCGGATCCTGGCCACCGCGGTCACCGCCCGCTGGCGCTACCTGCGCACCGATGTGGACTGGCGCAAGAGCTTCGAGTCGATCCGGGCGACGATGCTGGAGGCCTTCGCCACCACGCACAGCCTGGCCCTGCAGCAGAGCCTGTACGAGATGGGCAGGGCCGTGCTGGCGAAGCACCCGGAGGTGGCCGAGGTGCGGCTGTCGCTGCCGAACAAGCACCACTTCCTGGTCGACCTCTCCTACTGCGGGTTGGCGAACAACAACGAGGTGTTCTTCGCCGCGGACCGCCCGTACGGCCTGATCGAAGGCGTCATCACCCGCGACGACGTCGAAGCGGCACCCCAGGCCTGGTACAGCCTTCCCGAGTTCTGAGTTGCTCGCTTCGGGCGGCAGACACCTCTCCACTGTGGACTGAAGGTTAATTTCCCGGAAATACCAGGAAACACGCGAAAAACCCGGCGTTGGTAGTGACTTGAACCGACCAAGCCCTGCGGCCCAGGAGTCCCCATGGCCCCATTCAAGGTCCGTCGCAACCGCAGCAACCGCGACGGTGCACCCGCCGATGTGCATCCGGTGGACGAGGTGCTGCCACCCACCCGGATGCTCGCCTTCGGCGTCCAGCACATCGCCGCGATGTACGCCGGTGTGGTGGCGCCACCGCTGATCGTCGGCGAGGCGATCGGCCTGCCGCCGCTGCAGATGACCCTGCTGATCGGGGCGAGCCTGTTGACCGCGGGCCTGGCCACCATGCTCCAGTCGCTGGGGGTGTGGAAGATCGGCGCGCGGCTGCCGTTCGTCAACGGCGTCACGTTCGGTTCGGTGGCGCCGATGCTGGCCATCGTCGCGCAACAGGGCCAGCACAACCCGCTGTCGGTGATCTACGGCTCGGTGCTGATCGCCGGGATGCTGGCCTTCGTGGCCGCTCCCTACTTCTCCCGGCTGGTGCGGTTCTTCCCGCCGGTGGTCAACGGCACCGTCATCACGCTCATCGGGTTGTCGCTGATGCCGGTCGGCATCAAGTGGATCGCCGGGCAGAACCCGGAGGCCCCCGACTACGCCGCGCCGGAGAAGATCGCGCTCGGCGCGCTGACCTTCGCGCTGGTGCTGCTGTTCAACCGGTTCCTCAAGGGTTTCTGGAACCGGATCGCGCTGCTCATCGGCCTGGTGGTGGGCACCCTGATCGCCTGGCCGGTCGGCTTGATCGACACCACCACGTTCGAGTCCGCCCCGGTTTTCAACGTGCCGACACCGTTCGAACTGGGCACGCCGACCTTCAGCCTCACCGCGACCATCTCGATCTGCATCGTGATGCTGGTGGCGATGATGGAGAGCACCGCCGACATGATCGCGCTCGGCGAGATCGTGGACCGGCCGGTCGATGAGAAGACCATCGCGGCCGGGCTGCGCGCCGATGGCGCCGGAAGTGCGCTCAGCGCCGTGTTCGGCGGTTTCACTTGCAGCGCGTTCGCGCAGAACATCGGTCTGGTGGCGCTGACCCGGGTCCGCAGCCGTTTCGTGGTCGCCACCGCAGGCGGTGTGCTGGTGCTGCTGGGCCTGTTCCCGGTGGTCGGTGCGGTCGTGTCGCTGGTCCCGCAGCCGGTGCTCGGCGGGGCCGCGTTGGTGCTGTTCGGTTCGGTGGCCACCAGTGGTATCCGCACGCTCGGCAAGTCCGACCTGGGCGATCCGTTCAACTCGCTGATCGTGGCGGGCTCGCTGGGCATCGGCATGATCCCGGTCGTCGCGCCGCAGTTCTACGAGCACTTCCCGGCCGCGATGCGGACCGTGCTGGACTCCGGCATCAGCACCGGCTGCCTCGCCGCCCTGCTGCTGAACCTGCTGTTCAACGCGATGCGCAAGCAGCGGCGCGAATCGGAGCCGACGGTCGGCGGCGACACGGTCGCGGTGGTCGGCACGGCCCCGGGCGAGGTGCCGCAGCACCGCGCGTCCGCCCAGGGCTCCGATGCCACCAAGTGATCCTCGCCGGTCAGCAGCCGCGGGGTCGTGAGTGCGAAAGCCGGTAAGAACCGGCTTTGCCACTCACGACCACTTCGACTTCGCGAACACCCGTCGCACCATGGGTTCGAAGAACTCCAGCGGGAGCGTGTCGTAGTCCGGGTCGAAGCTGGACTGGTCGTAGCGCTCGCAGAAGTCGACGCACGCCTGGTAGTGCGGGTTGTCCCGGTAGCGGTCGCGGGCGTTGCGGTCGCCGCCGTAGTGGTGCGCGTAGTAGTACATCTGGAAGACACCGTGGTGCTGAATGATCCAGTGCACCTCGTCGCGCACGTACGGCCGCAGGATCACCGCCGCGAACTCACTGTGGTTCTCCGGCGCCAGGTCATCGCCCAGGTCGTGCAGCAGCGTCGCGACCACGTACTCCTCGTCGCGGCCGTCCCGGTGCGCCCGCGTCGCTGCCTGCAGGCTGTGCTCGTAGCGGGAGACCTGGTAGCCGTCGAAGCTGTTCTCCAGCGCCCCCAGCGCCGTCAGCAGCCGGTCCGGCAGTTCGCCCATCTGCCGCTTTTCCAGCTCTGCCAGCAAGAGGTAGTCCTCGCGGGTTCCCTCGGACATCTGCGTGAAGCCGACCGTGCGCATCTGTTTCCCCTCCAGAAGACTGTTTCAGAAGTGGTTTGCGTAGCGGTGCGGGTAGCGGAACCGCAGAAGCCGCCTCGACTCCGCCGATCCCCGAGATCATGAATGGCGCCTCGGATGGCCGTTACGCCCGCCGCCGCAGCTCGACCACGACCGCACCGTCCACGACGTGCACCGGATAGGTCCTGGCCCGCATCAGCGGATCGACCAGCGACCGACCGGTGGTGATGTCGAATTCCCAACCGTGCCAGGCACATCGCAGGACCTGGCCGTCCTCGCCGTAGTCGTAGGTGTAGGAGTCGGTGGGCAGCGCGGTGCCGGTCAACGGTCCCTCGCACAACGCGCCGCCAGCGTGCGGACAGGTGCCGTGCAGCGCGAAGAACCGCCCGCCGGAACGGAACAGCCCGATCTGCCGCCGCCCCACCCGGAACAGCAACCGGTCGCCGTCACCCAGCTCATCCGATCGGCAGACCACCACCCGACCGGCCGCATCCGGTTCACGCGTTCGCACTCGCGGCCTCCTTCCGGGCCGGGAGCCGGTAGAGCCGCCGCGCGTTGCCGTCCAGGACGGCGTCCCGCCATTCGGCGGGGAAGGAGGTCCGGTACGGGTCGTCGAAATCCCAGTGCGGGTAGTCCGACGAGAACATCAGCATGTCCTGGGCACCGATGTCGGCCAGCGCGGTCCACAGCGCGTCCGGGTTCTTCGGCCGTTCCAGCGGTTGGGTGGTGGCCCGGACGAACTCCCGGGCGTACTCGCTGGGCAGCCGCTTGAGCCATGGGGTTTCCTTGCGCAGCGCCTGGTAGTCGGCGTCGAGCCGCCACAGCACCGCGGGCAGCCACGCCACTCCGCACTCGACCAGCACGAAGCCGGTGCCCGGATATTTCTCGGGGATGCCGTGCGCGAGCACGCTGGCGACGTGTCCCATGCCGGATTCGCAGAGCATGGCGTGCGCTTCCCAGTAGAACGTCGGCGGACCGGTGCCGGTCGGGTTGGCGTTGACGCCGCTGGTACCGCCCAGGTGCGCCGCGATCGGCAGCGCCATTTCCGAGGCGGCCGCCCAGATCGGGTGGTAGCAGGGATCGCCGTAGGGACGCTGCGATCCGGACGTCACCAGCGCCTGCACCACCTGCGGATGGTCGCCCAGCCGTCGGATCTCCGCGGCGGCGCCGTGCGGATCCTGCGGCGCGATGACGATGGAGACCCGGAACCGCTCGTCGTAGCGGGCCCAGGTGTCCAGCACCCAGTCGTTGTAGGCGCGGGCCAGCGCGCTCGCGTAGTACGGGTTGGCGAGCGTGGACACCTCGACGGATTCCTCACCGAGCAGGATCGCGTAGTCGATGTCGTAGCGGTCGAGCAGTTGCTCGCGCATGAACTCGTAGTCGGCACCGGGCGCGCCGCCATCCGGTGGGACCGTGTCGTAGCGGATGTAGCCCTCGGGATGCAGCCAGGGGCGGTGCGCATGCGGGAACGAGTCCTTGCCGCCCGGGAGTTCGCCGCGGTCCAGGTAGTCGCGGAAGTTTCGGTCCAGGTACGGCAGCAGCTCGCGGGCGGAGCTCCAGCCGTTGTGCACGTCGCAGTCGATCATCTCGACTCCTCGGTTGTGCGCAAATAGCACCACCATGCTGATATCGCACGATCCACCTGTCAATGAGCCGATCAAGCTACGCATAATCGAGCCATGAAGCCGCTAGAGACGGTGGACCGCGCGCTGCAACTGCTGCAGGCCTTCGACCGCGACCACCGGGAACTGTCCGTCGGCGAGCTCGCCGAGGCGCTGCAGGTGCACCACAGCAACGCATCCCGACTCGCGGGCACGCTCGCACTGCGCGGCTTCCTGGAGCGGACCACCGGCAGCGAGCGCTACCGGGTCGGCCCGGAACTGCGCCGCCTCGGCATGCTCGGCTTCCTCGACCACGATCTGGTCACCGAGGCCCGCGAGATCATGACCGCGCTGGTCGCGAAGGTCGGCGAGACCGTCGCACTGTCCACACTGGATGGTGACCAGGCCGTGGACATCGCCGAGTCGCCCGGTCGGCACGTGATCGGCGCACGGCAGTGGATCGGTCGCCGCTATCCGCTGCACGCCACCTCCGACGGCAAGGTGTTCCTCGCCTTCGCCGCGCCGCAGCGGCCGAACCCCCTGGAAGCGCTCACCGAACGCACCATCACCGACCCGGATGCGCTCGGCGACGAGATCGACGAGGTCCGCCGCCGCGGCTGGGCCATCGCCCGATCCGAACTCGAAACCGGGATGTGCGGTGTCGCCGCACCGGTTTTCGGACCGGGCGCGCGCTGCGTCGCGGCGCTCAACATCACCGGCCCGGAATACCGGTTGCCCGACGCGGCCCTGCACGAACTCGGCCGGACCTGCCGCGCGGCGGCCGACGACCTCAGCGCCCGCCTGGGCTTCAGCGGCTGATCGACGCCCGTTCTCGCAACAACGGCCAGCCCGCATCGGCGCGGGATTTCTCGCCCGAAAACCGCATACCCGACACGGGTATTGGGCCGGGCGTCCGAACTTGCCTCAGCGAACGGCCGCTTTTCGCGTTGCCAGGGCACCGAATTCGACCCGAACTCGTTAGGTCGTCGAATCTTGTTCCAATGTTGGGAGACGCAATGCGGATGCGGGCCCTGATCACCGCTGGATTGGTCGGCTTGTCGGTTCTCGCGACCCAGGCGGCCGCGAGCGGACAGACCGCCGACGACCCGCTCAGTGCCAAGCAGTGGGGGCTCACGCAGATCCGCGCCCCCGAGGCCTGGGCGACGAGCACCGGGGCGGGCCAGATCATCGCGGTGGTGGACACCGGCGTCGACCTGGGACACCCGGACCTGGCATCAAAACTGGTGCCGGGGGCGACCTTCGTCGGCTGCGGCACGCAACCGGCACCGTGCGGCAACGGTGACTGGCGTGGCGTCGACGGCGTCGGCCAGCCATCTGACAGCCACGGCACGCACGTCGCGGGCATCGCGGCGGCGGTCGCGGGCAACGGCATCGGCATCGCCGGGGTCGCACCGAGCGCGCGGATCATGCCGATCAAGGCGCTGGAGAACGGTTCCGGCACCATGGCCGACATCGGCGCGGGGATCCGCTACGCGGCCGACCACGGTGCGAACGTGGTGAACCTCAGCCTCGGCGCGACACCCGGAACGCAAGTGCTGACGCTGCTCGGGCTGACCGCCGAGACGAAGGACGCCATCGCCTACGCGCGCGAGCGGGGGGTCGTCGTGGTGGCCTCGGCGGGCAACGAAACCGCGCCGCTGTGCGACACCCCGTCGTGGGAGGCGGGCGCGCTGTGCGTCGTCGCGACGGATCCCGACGAACTGCACTCCGTTTACTCCAACCTCGGCATCAAGCTGGACACCAAGGTGGTTGCCGCGCCCGGCGGTTCGTCCCTGCAGGGCTGCGACGCCGATGTCTGGTCGACGGTCCCGCGCGGTGTCGGTTCACCCGAATGCGGACAGGGCGACTACGACGCGTTCGCCGGAACTTCGATGGCCGCTCCGCAAGTGGCGGGCGTCGCGGCGTTACTCGGTGCACAGGGCCGCAACGCCGACGGCGTGGAGCAAGCACTGATGCGCAGCGCCCGCACGCCCGTGCTGGAACTTCGCGGGGTCTTCACCCCGCTGTACGGCTACGGCGTCGTCGATGCCGCCGCGGCCGTCCAACAACCGCTGTGACCAGGCATTGATCGGTCGTGAGTGGTGCCGCTGGTGCCCGCCAGTATTACCACTCACGACCCGCAGCGGATCGGACTAAGGCAGAAAAGGTGCAAAATTCCTCGACCGCGCGTCCGAATCTGGGGACAATGATCAGTGCACCGCGTAACCGCGCGGGGTACGGACCGATCCGGGAGCGTGGCCGATGGACCTTTCGAAGTTGTTCAAGATGGTGTCGCCAGCGAAGCACCACTCGCACGGGCACTCCAGCAGTGGCCACCGCCGTCGGCATTCCAGCAGCGGACACCGCCGCCGACACGACAGCAGCAGCGGCCACGGCTACCGTCGGCACCGCTCGCGCAGCAGCAGCGGCGGCTACTACCGGCGTCGCAGCCACAGCTGATCGCGCGCAAATCGGCTCTGTTCGGTGTTGATCGACTCGTTGAGCTCCTACTACTACGGCGAACCGGACCAGGACTGGGGACCTCCGGGACCGCCGCTGAAACCAGGTGAATCGTTGGCACCCGGATACCGGGTCGTCGACCACCTGCGCCGCGGCAGTCGGCTCGACGTCTACGACGTGTGGAGCGAGCAGCGCGCCTGCCGCTGCATCGCCAAGACGGTCCGGCCGGAACGTGCCGCGGACGAGCGTGCGGTGGGCTGGCTGCGCAACGAAGGTGTGCTGCTGACCCAGTTCACGCATCCGCATCTGGTGCGCGGCTACGAGATCGTGCAGACCGAACAACCGGTGCGCCCGGCGGTGATCACCGAGACGCTGCCTGGTCACACGCTGAGCTACCTGATCGAGCAGCTCGGTCGGCTGCGGCCGATCGACACCGCGGTGTTGGGCATCCAGCTGTGTTCGGTGCTGGTCTACCTGCATCGTCGCGGCTGGGTGCACCTCGACGTGAAACCGTCCAATGTGGTCGAGATCGGTGGCCGCGCGGTGCTGCTCGACCTGAGCTTGGCCTGCCGCATCGGCGAGCAAAGCTCGGCCGGGACCTTCGACTACCTCTCGCCGGAGCAGGCCAACGGCGGTGAGATGACCCCGGCGGTCGACACCTGGGGGCTCGGCATCACGTTGTACGAGGCCCTGTCCGGCACCACGCCGTGGGCAGATGTGTCGCACCGGGAACGCAGCGCGGGCGGCACCCGCTACTACCCGCAGCGGGACAACACCGCGGCACCGCTGCGCACCCATCGGCGGTTGCCAGCCGCGTTGTCCCGGACGGTCGACGCATGTCTCGCCCCGGATCCGTCGGCACGTCCGACCGTCGAAGAGGTCTCGGCCCGCCTGATCGCCTGGTCCGGCATGAACCCGGAAACCATCGGCACCTGACCACGCACCCAGCGAAGCCCGCGATCATCCCATCAGTGCGAGGTGAAGGGCACCTGTCACCAACTTATTTGGTAAAAGGTGCCCTTCACCTCGAAGAACGATCTTCAGCGCTTGCGGCGGAAGGCGATTGCGAAGGCGATGAGCGCGGTGGCGAGCGCGAGTTGGCCGCCCCAGACGATTCGGTTGACGTTGACCGCCGGGTGCCAGCCGACCTCGCCGTCGGCGGAGATCGAGAACGCACCGACCGGGCGGGAGACCACGCCGAGGCCGCGACCATCGTCACCCGGACGGCCCCGACGACCGCCGCCGACCCGGATGCTGGCCACCGGCACCAGCGTGGTGTCGCCCTGCTGGACGGGTTCGCCGAAGACCTGGTGCTTGCCCAGCCGTTCGGCCAGCGTCTCCAGGATGTCCGCGCGATCGGACTGTTCTCCCATGATCATCCCCTCTGCGGCGGCGCCGAAACCCGACGTTAGCCGCTCCCACCGCACCGCGCGTACGGTTCCCCGGCACCGGGGACCCGCCGTCGCAGGAGAAGGGGCGATTTCTCGCGAAATCACCACCCTCGCCCCACGGGTAGCGGCGATTTCTCGCGAAATCGCCCACACCCGGGGTCAGAAGCGGATGACCTGGCGCATGGCTCGGCCAGCGGAGAGTTCGTCCATCGCGTAGTTGATCTCGTCCAGGTCGATCTTGCCCGACACCAGCTGGTCGATCGGCAGCCTGCCCGCCCGCCACAGGTCCGCGTACTCCGGGATGTCCTGCGCGGGCAGACCGGATCCGAGGAACGACCCGATGATGGTGCGCGTCTCGCTCACCAGCGCCAACGGCGAGATGCTGCTGCGCGCCTCCGGCGAGGCCAAGCCGACCGACACGGTCCGCCCGCCGGGTGCCGTCACCGAGACGGCCGTCTCGAACGCCTTCGCGTTGCCGCTCGCCTCGACGACCACCGACGTCTTGTGCCCCGACTCGGTTGCCTCGTCCGGCGTCAACGCCTTCGCCGCACCGAGCTCAAGACCGCGAGACCGCTTGCCCGGCAACGGATCGATGACCGTCACGCTCCCGGCGCCGCGGGCGAGCGCGACGAGCACCGCCGCCATGCCGACCCCACCGACGCCGACCACCGTGACGTCCTCGCCCGGTTCGAGCCGGGCCGCGTTCTTCACCGCACCGCCACCGGTCAGCACCGCGCAGCCGAGCAGCGCGCCGATCTCCGGCGGCACGTCGTCGGCGATCGGCACCACGGAGTGGCGGTCCACCACCGCGTGCGTGGCGAATCCGGAAACGCCGCAGTGGTGGTGCACCTCCCGGTCGTCCCAGTGCAGGCGGCGCGCACCGGAGAGCAGCGTGCCCGCGCCGTTGGCCGCCCAGCCCGGTGAGCACAGCTGACGCCCGCCCGCGCGGCACGCGTCGCATTCTTCGCACCGGGGCACGAAGTACAGCACCACCCGCTGCCCCTCGGCGAGATCCGCGACCCCGGCACCCACCTTGGTGATCCGGCCGCAGGCCTCGTGCCCGAGCAGCATCGGCACCGGTCTCGGCCGATTTCCGTCCACAACGGACAGATCGGAGTGGCAGACCCCGGCCGCCTCCAACCGCACCAGCAGCTCACCAGGCCCCGGCTCGTCGAGGTCGAGCTCGGTGACGGCTAGCGGTTGGGACTGCTGCCACGGCCCCGGCCGACCGCACTCCTGCAGCACCGCACCCCTGATCTTCATCACCACACTCCTTCACCAGCGGATTCATGCACATCTGCTCATGCCGAACGGACCTTGTCCAGTGGGCCGCCCACCATGCGAGAACCCTGGCGATCCCCGTGAACCTTCTTCGGACCTCATGCGGACGCCCACACCACCCGATCGAGCCAATTCGCACAGGTGAAGGGCACCTTTGACCGACTATGCCGGTCAAAGGTGCCCTTCACCGTTCACTCGAACGTGGTCAGAGGCGGCCGAGCTTGCGGAGCTCCGCCTCGGACAGGCCGGTCAGCTGCTTGACCTCGTCGGCGTCGGTGCCGCCGTTGTCCAGCGCCCGCACGAAGGACGCCGCCAGCGCCCGCGCGGTCGCGGGCTCGTCCAGCACCGCGCCGCCGGTGGCCGACACGTACGCCGACAGCCGCGCGGCTTCGGCCGGGGCCGAGTCGCGAAAGGCCGCGAACACCGCCGCGTACCTGGTCACCAGCTGCGCCGGGTGCATGTCCCAACCCTGGTAGAAGCCGTGCTCCAGCGAGCGGCGGGTCAGCTCGTAGTGGGTTCGCCAGCCGAGGTGCACCTGATCGCCGACCGGGAGCACGTTCGTCGAACCGTCCGACAGGAACACCCCGGTTCCGGCCGCCGACACCTGCATCGCGTGCCGCGCGAAATCGCAGGCGCGGTGCGCGAGGTGCTGGTGCGCGGCGGTCAGCCCGCAGCTGGCGGTGTAGTCGTAGGTGCCGAAGTGCAGCCCGGTGACCCGGCCACCGCCGGCCCGCAGGAACAGCGGCAGCGCGAACCGCCCTCGCGAATCCACGATGGACTGGGTGGTCTCCACCTGGATCTCGAAGCGCAACGACCGCTCCGGCAAGCCCAACTGCTGCTCGAAGAGCTCCAGCAACTCGACGAACACCTCGACCTGCGCGACGTCGACGACCTTCGGGAAGGTGAGCACGAACCCGCCGGGCAGGCTGCCCCACTGCTGCAACAGCGCGGTGAGGAAGACGTCGAGCGTGCGCACCGAACGGTCCCGCAACTCGGGGGTGTCGAAGGATTTGACCCGCAGGCCGAAGTTCGCCGGTTCCGCACCGTCGCGCAGCCACCCGGCGATCACCCCGGCGGTGCGCTCGGCGTCGGCGTCCTCGACGTCGTCGCCGGGAGCGCCGTAGCCGTCTTCGAAGTCGATGCGCAGGTCCTCGACCGCAGCGCTGCCCAGCTTCGCCCGCACCCGCGGGTGCACGGCCTGCGCGATCTGGGCGTCCAGCCCGAGGATTTCGACGAAGTCCGCGGGCCGGGCCGCGTCCCGGTCGAGCGCGGCCAGCGCCTCCCGCCCCCACTGCCGCACCGTTTCGGCGTCGACCTTGTTCGCTGGCACGTAGCAGGTGTGCACCGGCTGCCGAGCCGCCCTCGCCCCCGGGTACACCCGGGCGATGTGTTCGTCCACTGCGGACAGACGGGCGAGCCGCCGGGCGATCTCGGCGGATTCCAGCGAAGTTCTGGCCACTTGCGCTCCCTTCGAAAGGCCCGCACGCCTGCCGGGGCGAACCCGGCAGGCGCACCGGTTGGTCAGTCGATCTGCTCGTAGGCGGGCAGCGTCAGGAAGTCGACGAACTCGTCGGCCACCGCCACCTGCTCGAACAGCTCGATCGCCCGGCCCAGGTCGTCGGCCGGGAAACCGTCTTCGGCCCGCAACTGCTTCTCGGTGTCCGCCAGCACCTCGCGGACCAGATCTCCGGTAACCCGCTCGCCACCGGCCAGCACCACGTCGTTGTGCAGCCACTGCCAGATCTGCGACCGCGAGATCTCGGCGGTCGCGGCGTCCTCCATGAGGTTGTGGATCGCGGCCGCGCCGTTGCCGCCCAGCCACGAAGCGATGTAGCGGACGCCGACGTCGACCGCGGCGCGCAGGCCCTCGATGGTCTTCTCACCAGGCGTGTCGGCCACCGCGAGCAGCTGGTCGGCGGTCACCGAGACCTCGTCGCGGGTGCGGTCGATCTGGTTGGGCTTGTCGCCCAGCACCGCGTCGAACTCCTCGAAGCAGATCCGCACCAGACCGGGGTGGGCGACCCAGGAGCCGTCGAAGCCGTCACCGGCCTCGCGCCTCTTGTCGTCGTGCACCTTGGCCATCGCCGCCTCGTTGGTGGCCGGGTCCTTGGTCGGGATGAACGCGGCCATGCCACCGATGGCGAACGCACCGCGCTTGTGGCAGGTGCGCACCAGCAGTTCGGTGTAGGCGCGCATGAACGGCGCGGTCATGGTGACGGAGTTGCGGTCCGGCAGGATGTACTGGTCGGAGTCGCGGAAGGTCTTGATCACGCTGAACAGGTAGTCCCAGCGACCGGCGTTGAGGCCCGCGGAGTGGTCGCGCAGTTCGTAGAGGATCTCCTCCATCTCGAACGCGGCCGGGTAGGTCTCGATCAGCACCGTGGCGCGCACCGTGCCGTGCGGAATGCCGAGCTCCTGCTGGGCGTCGGTGAACACGTCGTTCCACAGCCGCGCTTCGAGGTGGCTTTCCATCTTGGGCAGGTAGAAGTACGGCCCGCTGCCGCGGCTGACCAGCTCCTGGGCGTTGTGGAAGAAGTGCAGGCCGAAGTCGACCAGCGCACCGACGGTCTGCTCACCGTCGACGAGCAGGTGCTTCTCGTTGAGGTGCCAGCCGCGCGGGCGGACCAGCGGGACGGCGTGCTTGATGTCGTCGCGCAGCTTGTAGTGCTTGCCTTCGGGCGTGGTCAGCTCGATCTGCTTGCGCACCAGGTCGCGGAGGTTGACCTGGCCGGAGACCACGTTGTGCCAGTGCGGGGTGTTGGCATCTTCCAAGTCGGCCAGCCAGATGCGCGCACCGGAGTTCAGCGCGTTGATCGCCATCTTGCGGTCGGTCGGGCCGGTGATCTCGACGCGGCGGTCGGCGATGTCGGCGGGCGGCTCGACCACCCGCCACTCGCCCTCGCGGATGTGCCGGGTCTCGTCGAGGAAGTCCAGTCGCCCCTTGCGGGCGGCCTCCGCGCGGCGCTGCGCGCGGCGGGCCAGCAGTTCGTCGCGCCGTGCGCCGAAGGCGCGCTGCAGGCCGGCGACGAATTCCAGCGCCTCCTTGGTGAGGATTTCGTCGCCGCGCTCAACGGCGCGGCCAAGCACCTGCACTCCTGCTGCCGAATCGGACATGAGAGGTCCACCTCTTTCTGCTGCCGGGTTCAGACGGTGGCTGATGGCCCACCTTGCCGCGTGGCGAGCCGCCGCGCACCCGACGGCGCGCGACGCCCGCTCCGCTAGCGGTACGCCCGTTATGTATTCTGCATCGTGGATGTTAGTTTCCGTATAGCGTTCGAAGCAACATGAGCTGGCGCACCCGCCACGGACTAGACTTCGGCTCAAGCCAAGGGTGTGAGAAGGAGTTCTGCGATGACCACTGGCCCGCAGCGGGCGAACCAACGCGGAGGGGTGCAGTCGGTCGAGCGCACCTTCGAACTCCTAGAGCTGATGGCCGATGCGGGTGGTGAAGTCGCGCTGTCCGAGCTCGCCGAGAAATCCGGCTTGCCGCTACCGACCATCCACCGGATCATCCGCACCCTGGTGAGCAGCGGCTACGCCCGCCAACAACCGTCCCGGCGCTACGCGCTCGGGCCTCGGCTGATCCGCCTCGGCGAGACCGCCAGCCGGGCGCTCGGCTCGTGGGCCCGGCCCTACCTGGCCGAGCTCACCGAGGCCACCGGCGAGACCTCCAACATGGCGGTGCTCGACGGGGAGCAGATCGTCTACGTCGCGCAGGTTCCCTCGCAGCACTCCATGCGGATGTTCACCGAGGTCGGCAGGCGGGTTGACGCACATGCCACGGCGGTCGGCAAGGCCGTCATGGCGAACCTGCCCTCGGATGCGGTGGCGCAGATGCTCACCCGTGCCGGGATGCGGCCGCAGACCGAACGCACCATCACCACCGTCGAGACGATGCAGGAGGAACTCGGCCGGGTCCGGCAGCAGGGCTATGCGCTGGACGACGGCGAGCAGGAGGTCGGCGTGCGCTGCTACGCCGTGGCGGTGCCGGGCGCGCCTGCGGGCGCGGCGATCTCCATCAGCGGCCCGGAGGGTCGGATGACCCGGATCTCCACCGACGAGGTCATCCCGCTGATGCAACGCCTGGCCCACGACCTGTCCGCCGAACTGAGCGTCAGCAACACCGCCTGACACCTTCGCTCGGTCCCGACCGGCGGGAATGAGTGCCGCTTCGAGAAGGTTGGGGACGGTGTCCGCAAACGGAGAGGAGTTGGCCGGTGGGTGTCCCGGTGGGTATCGACGTGCAGCGGTTGGTGGCGTTCAGCAGTGATCCGCGCGGCGGGAATCCCGCCGGAGTGGTGCTCGATCCAGCGGGGTCGAGCGATTCCGACATGCTGCGGATCGCCGCCGATGTCGGGTATTCCGAGACCGCGTTCGTGTTCAACCGCGGCAACCGCGAGTACGACATCCGTTACTTCAGCCCGAAGGCCGAGGTGCCCTTCTGCGGGCACGCCACCATTGCGACGGCCGTCGCCCTGGCCGAACGCGACGGAACCGGCCAGATCGAACTGCGCACCCAGGCCGGACTGGTCACCGTGGACACCCAGGTCGACGACTCCGGACGGCACACCGCGACCCTGACCAGCGTTGCGACCTCGATCGCGGCCGCCGAACCGGGCGCCGTCGACGAGGCTCTCGCCGCGCTCCGCTGGACCGCTGCCGACCTCGACCCGGACCTGCCGCCCCGAGTCGCCTACGGCGGCGCGCACCACCTCGTCCTAGGACTGTCCACAAGAGACACGTTGGCCGCGCTGTCCTACGATTTCGACCGGTTGGCCAAGCTGATGTCCGAACAGGACTGGACGACGCTGCAGCTGATCTGGCGCGCGGGTCCCGACGTGTTCCACGCCCGCAACCCGTTTCCGCCGGGCGGCGTGGTGGAGGACCCGGCGACCGGCGCCGCAGCCGCCGCGTTCGGCGGCTACCTCAAGCACCTCGGCCTGATCACCGCACCGGCGACCTTCCGCATCCACCAGGGCGATGACCTGGGCCGTCCCAGCATCCTCGACGTCGGGGTTTCCGCACCTGATGATCGGATCCGCGTCACCGGCACCGCCACCCGCATCGAGCCCTGAACATCGGGACGCTCACGACGGCTGGCGGAGCCGCTTGCGGCGGATCCACCACACGGCCAGCGCGATCAGCGCGGCGATGGTGAGCAGCGGCAGTCCCGCGAGCCCCACGACGGTCTGCACCCGCTCGTACGCGGCGCCCGACCAAGCGCCCAGCAGCACCAACGTGGTCGCCCACGCGGCGGCCACCGGGACGTTGCAGATCGTGAACCGCAGGTGAGTCATCTCGCAGCGACCGGCGAGCCGGGGGACCAGCGTCCGCACCACGGCGAAGCACTGCGACACCACCACGGTCACCTCGGCTCGTCCGTCCAATGCGGACTCCAAGCGGGCGAACCGCTGCTCACCCAGCCGCTTGACCAGGTGCCGCCGCAGCAAACCATCATGTCGACCGCGGAAATAACCGTGCTGGCAACCGGAAGCCGTCGCGAGGAAAGCGCCCACCGCAGCCACCCACACCTCCACGACCCCGTGCCCGGCCAGCCAACCGAGCGCCAGGACCGTGCCCGAACCCGGCAGGAAAACCCCGATCAGCAGGCCGGATTCGGCGAACAACAACGCGACCGCGGCCACCAGCGCGACCGGACCGGGGATCCCGGCCAGGAAGTCCGTCACCGGGCGAGGGCTTCGACGAGCCGCGCACCCCAGGTTTCGCCGTACGGCTGCACGGTGATCTCGCGGACGTCGTCTTCCCGACGGCGGATCCGCAGCAGCAGATAGGCATCGGCGAGCCGCTCGGCGAGGCCCTCGCCCCATTCCACGACGACCGCGGCGTCCGTCAGATCGGTGTCCAGGTCCAGGTCGTCGATCTCGTCCAACCCGGCCAGCCGGTAGGCGTCGACGTGCACCAGCGCCGGGCCGTCACCGGATTCCGGCCGGTGCACCCGAGCGATCACGAACGTCGGCGACGTCACCGCCCCGGTAACCCCCATGCCCGCCGCGATCCCGCGCGCCAGCACGGTCTTGCCCGCGCCGAGCGGCCCGTCCAGCAGCACGAGGTCACCCGCGCGCAGCACGGCCCCCAGCCGTCGGCCGAAATCGAGCGTGTCGGACTCCTGCGGCAGTTCGACGGTCTGCAGTGCGGAGCTCAACTTCCGGTCACCTCCCCGGTCTTCTCCCCGACCGCGCGGCGCAGCAGCGCGCTCAGCTGCTCGGTGACCAGCTCGGGCTGCTCCAGCATCACCGGATGTCCAGCGCCTTCGGCCCGGACCAACGTCGCGTTCGGCAGTTCCGCGGCGAGCACCTCGGCATGCGGCGAGAACGGGGTGACCCGGTCGGCGTCGCCGCTGAGCACCAGCACCTCGCAGGACCGCAGCGCGGCCAGCGCGGTCTTGCGGTCGTGCAAGTTGATCGTCTCCAGGAAATCGGTGACCACCTCGACGGTGGTGGCACCGATCATGTCGGCCATCAGATCCACCACCGACGGCGAGATCTCCCGGTCCCCGAACGACAGGTTGCGAACCAGGTTCCAGGTCAACCGATCACCGATCTTGCGGGTGCGTTCCACCAGGTCGGGCTGGAGGTCCGAGAGCAGCGCGAGCCCACGCGGCACCGGATTGGCGCGCGACAGCCAAGGCCGGGGCAACCCCGACGCGCCGACCGCACCGGCGGAGGTGCTGATCAGCGCGACCGCGCGGACCCGGTCGCGGAACAGCGCCGGGCGCTGCTCGGCGAGCGCCATGATCGCCATCCCACCCATCGAATGCCCGATGAGCGCGATCGGTCCCTTGCGCGCCATCGCGCGCAGCACCGCGTCCAGATCTCGACCGAGCTGCTCGATCGTGCTGTTGCGCTTGGAGGAATGACCGGAACGACCGTGGCTGCGCTGGTCGAAGACCACCAGCCGAACCTTCGGATCGGTCAGCCCCGGCAGGTCGCGGCGTTGGAAGTGCCAGCAGCGGGAGTCCAGCGCGAAACCGTGCACCAGCACCACGGTCAGCTCCGGCTCGCCGCCATCAGCGGGCTGGATCTCCTGCACCGACAGCGGAACCCCGTCGTCGGCGGCCACAGTGGACTGCCGGTCCGGCCGGAGCCTGCCGAACGGTTCGTCGGCGTACGGGTCGTCGACCTTGCGCTGCGCGGCGACCCGCGAACTGTGCGCGGCGACGCCGACCGCGGCGCCGGTGATCGCGGCACCCAGCACCCCGCTGGTCCAGGCCAACGCCTGCCAAACCGGTTTCACGACGTCTCCACGAGAATCGGAGCCGGGCGGCTCTCCCGAGCGCACGGGACGAATTTGTCGCTCATGACGCCTCCGCACCTACGACGGTACGCGTCACCCGCGGGCGGTACATGCCGGTGACGATCTCGTAGTGGATCGTGCCGATTTCCTCGGCCCACTCCGCGGCCGTCGGTTCGCCCCGGTCGCCCGGCCCGAACAGCAACACCTCGTCGCCTTCGCCGATCCGGTCGTCGCCGCAGTCCACCACCAGCTGGTCCATGCACACCCGGCCGACCACCGGCCGCCGCTGTCCGGCCAGCCACACCGACATCCGACCGGAGAGGGTGCGCGGCACGCCGTCGGCGTAACCCACCGGCACCAACGCGAGGTTGGTGGACCGCTTAGCCGTCCAGGTATGGCCGTAGGAGACGCTTTCGCCCGCCCCGACGCGCTTGGTCAACGCCACCGAGGAGCGGAACGTCATCGCCGGTCGCAGGTCGTGATCCCCGTGCTGCGGAACGGGATCCAGGCCGTAGACCGCGATGCCCGGCCGCACCAGCTCGAAGTGCAGATCGGGACGGGTCAGCACGGCCGCCGAGTTGGCGAGGTGCCGGATCGGGTTCAGCCCGGCCGTCCGCGCCTGCTGGTAGGCCCGGTGGAAGCGCTCGGCTTGCCGGTCGATCGAGGGGTGGTCCAGCTCGTCGGCGCACGCCAGGTGCGACCACACCGCCACGACCTCGACGTGCCCGTCGGCCTCGGCCTTCGCGGCGGCCTCCACCAGCGCGGGCCACAGCTCGGCCGGACAGCCGTTGCGGCACAGCCCGGTGTCGATCTTGAGGTGCACCCGGACGACGCGGTCCTGCTGCTTCGCCGCAGCGGCCATCCGGTGCAGGCTGGCCTGCGAAGACGCGGACAGTTCGATGCCCGCCGCGACAGCTGGGGCGAAGTCGTCGCCTTCGGCGTGCAGCCAGCACAGCAGCGGGGCGTCGACGCCCCGGGCGCGCAATCGCAGGGCTTCGTCGAGCGAGGCGACACCCAGGCAATCCGCACCCGAATCGAGTGCCGCACGGGCGACCGTCAACGCACCGTGCCCGTAGCCGTCGGCCTTCACGATGACCATCGTGCGGGCGCCCGAACCGCGGGCACGCGCCGAGAGCACCCGCACGTTGTGGCGGATCGCACCGACGTCGATGCGCAGGTCGGCGCGATGCGTGGGCTGGTCACTCATGGCAGGGCCATGTTCCCACATCACCCCGGCCCCCTTTCGCTCCAGCCCAGGTCACCCGACCGAACCGCACCGGTCCAACCCCATGCGCACGCTCCGCGACGACGCTGCCGCGCCGATTCCGCGAGAAATCGCCCATCCCCGGAGTGCGAGAACCGCGACGCTCCGTTACCAATCCGGGTCATCAATCCGGGTCACCCGGGTGATGTCAATTTCTCGCGAAGTTGTCCCGTCCGGGCAGCGCCGCTTCGCGAACCGCTCGGATGGCGGCCGGGACCGCCGCGAGCAGGGCGGACGCTCCGATCGGAGCACCCAACTCGGCCGCGGTGGGACCGAGCCCGCCACGCGCGGCGAGTTCGGCGGCCATGGCGTGAACGTGAGCGGCGTATCCGCAGGCCAGCCACGGATCCAGCCCGCTGGCCAGGAGTGCGCCGATCAGGCCGGTGAGCACATCGCCGGAGCCTGCCGTGGCCGGCCAGGCGTGCCGGGCGTCGTTGACGAGCACCCGACCGTCCGGCGCGGCGACGATGGTGGTGTTGCCCTTGAGCAGCACCACGGCGTCGAAGCGGGCGGCGACCTCCCGCGCCGCGGCGACCCGGTCCGCACCGAGCTCCTGGCGGTACAGCCGAGCGAACTCGCCCGAATGCGGTGTCAGCACCAGCGGCGCGTCCGGGTCCCGCGCATCCCACAGCGTCGCGTCGCCCGCGAGCAGCGTGATCGAGTCGGCATCCGCGCACACCGGTCGACCGGATTCCAGCACGTGCTGCAGCACCTCGCGCCCGCTGGCACCGAGACCGATCCCCGGCCCCACCGCCCACGCCTGCACCCGCCCCGCATCGGTGACCGAGCCGGTCGCCACCACCTCCGGCCAGCGCGATCGCACCACGTCGGCGGCCGGACCCGCGTACCGCACCATCCCGGCGGTCGCCTGCACGGCAGCGCCGCTGGCGAGCACCGCCGCACCGGGGTAGGTCGCCGATCCGGCGGCCACACCGACCACACCTTGGGTGTACTTGTCGTCGGTCGGCCCGGGCACCGGCCAGCCGGCGCCGATCTCGGCGGCTTGCAGCAGGTAGAGCTCGGGATCGGGGAGGTCGCCCGCCAACCCGATGTCGATCACCTCGACATCGCCGGAGTGCACGGCGCCCGCGCCCAACACGTGGCACGGCTTGCGCCCGCCGAAGGTCACCGTGAGATCCGCCAGCACCGCCGGGCCCTCGACCACGCCGGTGACCGGATCGACGCCGCTGGGCAGGTCGACGGCGATGATCGGCACGGTCACCCGGCGCACCAGTTCCGCCGCCGTCGGCCGCAGCGCGCCGCGCGCCGACAGACCCACGATCCCGTCGATCACCGCGTCGGCGCGCTCCACCGCGTCCGCGGCCTCGGCCCCGATCCCCGCGGTGTCCGGGCTCGGCCCTTCGGCCGGTACCGCACGCCCCCCGGCGCGGCGCAACGCGGCGAGGCCTGCGGGGTGCGCCTTGTCCGGGGCGAGCAGCACCGCCGTGACGCCGACTCCGCGGCGCCGGAGGAACGCCCCCGCCCACAGCGCGTCGCCGCCGTTGTTGCCCGCCCCGACGAGCAGCGCGACGCGGCGACCGGCCACGCCGCCGGTGAATTCGGCGAGCACCCGCGCGGTGTGGACCGAGACGGCGTACGCGGCGCGGCGCATCACGGTCGGTTCGGGGGTCCGGGCGAACAACCGCTGCTCAGCGCCGCGGATCTGCTCCGGCGTCCAAACTCCGTGCATCGCGTCCTCCCTCGGAGCTTTCTTCGAATTGGCTTTGCTTCGCGGTGCGGGTGGCGGAACCCCAGACGCCGTCTCGCTCCGCCGATCCCCAACATCATGTATGTCCGATACACCACGTCGAGGCAGGCCTCCCAGCGAACGCCAGTGGCCAGAGTCTGAGAACCCGCGGCGGCGCAAGCGGCTGCGCCGCCGCAAAGACCACGAACAGGCACCCAGAACCTGGCCGGTTTGTTCCGCACAGTCTGCCCGCCGCGCCGCACCGGTGATCGGCGCCATCCCGCGCCGGGCCCGACGCGCCCGCAGGCGGCAGCCCGACGAACCGTCACCTTCCCCCGTCTGGAGTACGAGTGAGGGGCACCCGTGACCCAGTTACTTGGTCACAGGTGCCCCTCACCTGGGAAAATTCACTCGACGGTGACGGATTTGGCGAGGTTTCGGGGTTTGTCGACGTCGTAGCCGCGGGCTCGGGCGATCTCCGCTGCCAGCACCTGCAACGGGACCGTGGACACCAGCGGCTGCAGCAGGGTCGGCACCGCCGGGATGGTGACCAGCTCATCGGCGAACGGGCGGACCTCTTCGTCGCCCTCCTCGGCGATGACGATGGTCCGCGCGCCGCGGGCCTGGATCTCGCGGATGTTGGAGACCATCTTGGCGTGCAGCAGCGCCCGCCCGGTGGGCGAAGGCATGACCACGACCACCGGCAGGTCGTCCTCGATCAGCGCGATCGGCCCGTGCTTGAGCTCACCGGCGGCGAAGCCCTCGGCGTGCATGTAGGCGAGTTCCTTGAGCTTGAGCGCGCCCTCCAGCGCCACCGGGTACCCGACGTGCCGCCCGAGGAACAGCACCGCCTTGGCATCGGCCATCTCCCGACCCAGCCGCCGCACCTGCTCCACTGTGGACAACGTCTGGCGGACCGCCTCGGGCATCGCGGCCAGCTCCGCGAACTCCCGCGCCACCTCGTCGGAGTACTTCGTGCCGCGCGCCTGCGCCAGGGCCAGTCCGACCAGGTAGTTCGCCGCGATCTGGGCCAGGAACGTCTTGGTCGCCGCGACTCCGATCTCCGGTCCGGCGTGGGTGTAGAGCACCGCATCGGATTCGCGCGGGATCTGCGCGCCGTTGGTGTTGCAGATCGCCAGCACCCGCGCCCGCTGGGTGCGCGCGTGCCGCACCGCTTCCAGGGTGTCGGCGGTCTCGCCGGACTGCGAGATCGCCACCACCAGCGTGTCCCGCCCCAGCACCGGGTCGCGGTACCGGAACTCGCTGGCCAGCTCCACCTCCACCGGCACCCGGCACCAGTGCTCGATGGCGTACTTGGCGAGCAACCCGGAGTGGTACGCGGTGCCGCAGGCGACCACGAAGACCTTGTCGACATCACGCAGGTCCTGCTCGGTGATCCGGAGCTCGTCGAGCACGATGCCACCGTCGGCGAAGTGGCCGCGCAGCGTGTTCTCCAGCGCTTCGGGCTGCTCGTCGATCTCCTTGAGCATGAAGTAGTCGTGGCCGCCCTTCTCCGCCGCCGACAGGTCCCAGTCGACGCTGAACGGCTTGGCCTCGACGTCCTCGGCGTTGAAGTCGGTCACCCGGTAGCCGTCCCGGGTGATGGTGACCACCTGGTCCTGGCCTAGTTCCACGGCGTTGCGGGTGTGCTCGATGAACGCGGCGACGTCCGAGGCGACGAAGTGCTCGCCCTCGCCGACCCCGACGACCAGCGGAGACGACCGCCGGGCGGCAACGATCTTGCCGGGCTCGGCGGCGTGCGTGACGACGAGCGTGAAGGCACCTTCCAGGCGGCGGGCCACCGCGCACACGCTGGCGGTCAGATCACCGGCGGTCGGACCGCTGGTGTAGGCGGCGGCGACCAGGTGCGCCGCGGTTTCGGTGTCGGTGTCGCTGGCCATCTCGATGCCCGCCGCCTCCAGTTCGGCGCGCAGCGCGGCGAAGTTCTCGATGATGCCGTTGTGCACCACCGCGACCTGCCCGCTGGCGTCGCGGTGCGGGTGGGCGTTGCGGTCGGTCGGCGCCCCGTGCGTCGCCCACCGGGTGTGCCCCATGCCGCTGTGACCGAGGAACTCGTCGCCATCGGACTCGGCGAGCCGCTTCTCCAAGTTGGACAGCGCACCGGCGGCGCGCTGCACCGCGAGGCTGCCCGCGCCGTCGAGCAGCGCGACCCCCGCCGAGTCGTAACCCCGGTACTCAAGTCGCCGAAGTCCGCCCAGCACCACGTCGAGCGCCTGGCGATGTCCTACGTAACCCACGATGCCGCACACCCGGAACAGCGTAGCTACTCCACATGGTCTGAACCTGTCGGCGTTGGTCGGATCGGAAACTCCGCCCCAACGGCTACCGCGCGCGCACGAGCAGGTCCGCTACCGTTGCTGACCATGGCGCGCACTGCCAAGAAGGCCCCTTCCGCGAAGAACGCGTTCAACGAGCTGTCCCGGCGCGGACCGCACGACGTGCTGCACGGTGACCTGGCCCTCGTCGGCCTGCCCGGCATCGTCTGCACCCCGCGCAGCGGCCTCGGGCTGCCCGCGGTCGCGTTCGGGCACGGGTGGTTGCAGCCGCCGCGGCGCTATCTCGGCCTGCTCCGACACCTCGCTTCTTGGGGCATCGTGGTCGCCGCGCCCGCCACGCAGCGCGGCGTGTTCGCATCGCACCGGCTGTTCGGCACGGATCTGCGGACCGCGCTGGACATCTGCGTCGGAGTCCGGCTCGGCGACGGCGAGATCAGCGTCGACCCGTCGCGGCTCGGCGTCGCCGGTCACGCCATGGGTGGCGGCTGCGCGGTGCTCGCGGCGGCCGGGGACGACCGGATCCGTGCGGTGGCGACGCTGGCGGCGGCCGAGACCATGCCCTCGGCGTTCGACGCCGCGAGCCAGGTCGCGGTCCCCGGTCTGCATCTCGCCGCGGGCAACGACCTGCTGGCTCCACCGGTGGCCAACGCCGAGCCGATCGCCCGTGCGTGGGGCGGTCCGGTGCAGCTGCGGACCGTGCCGAAGGCGAGCCACCTGGGCTTCACCGAGGGACGGCACTGGACTCAGCTGGTGCTGCACGGCAAGCCCGAGTACGCGACGCAGCGGGTGACCAAGGCGCTGCTCACCGCGTTCTTCCTCCGCACGCTGACCGGCGACCGGCACGGCGAGGCGCTGCTGAGCAGCGACATCGGCGGCAGCCGCATCGACCACGAGCACACCCGCGGCGAGCTCGCCGCAGCATGACCGCACGCTCGACATGCCCTCGTCCCGGACTCGCGAGTGGTTGTTCCGGTGCGAACCGGGATTTCACCCACGAGCGGCTCCGCCCACTGGCGTTGCACGCGAAGTCCGCCTCGACCGGTGCCTGGCGGGAAGGTCGCCCACGGGGTTGATCCGGTAGGCCACAATCGGCAGCTATGACGTCGCCGCAGCCGCCCTACGGTCAACCCCAGCAGCCGGGTCCACCACCCGGCTACCCGGCGCAGCCGGGCTATCCCCAACAACCCGTGCCCCCACAACCCGGGTATCCGCCGCAATCGGGATATCCGCCGCAGGGATTCCAGCAGCAGCCCGGGTATCCGCAGCAGGGCTATCCGCAACAGCCCTACGGCGCGCCGCAGGGCGGGCCGAAACCGCTGCTCGCCTACATCGCGGGAGCGGTCAGCGCGGTCGCCGCGATCATCTCGCTGATCATGGGGATCGGCTTCATCGACAACGCCATCGGCACCATGGGCGGGATCGAGCGCGAAACCAACGCGGGCCTCACCGATGGTCTGTTCTGGGCCACCAGCGCACTCGGCGTGCTGGCCGGGGTCGGCATGGCCGCCTGCGCCGTGCTGTTCTTCCTCCGGCTGCCGATCGCCTGGCTCATCGCCGTGATCACCGGCGGGTTCGGCGTGCTGACCGTGGGGCTGCGCATCGCGACCGCGCAGGTCTCGGCGGCCAACGAGGGCGTTTCCTACTCCGCGGCCAGCGGTTCGCACCTCACCGTGTGCGTGCTCGCGATCATCGTCGCCGTTTTCGGCCTGCTGCCACCGGTTCGTGCCGCGCTCAAGGGCAAGACCGCGGCACCGACCGCGCCGGTGCAGTTCTACCAGTGACGCCACCGAACCCGCGGTGCTCCGGGTTGTTGTCGAAGGCGCTGGCCGAGTTCCGCGATGAACGCTGAAAACCGGTGGGGCGCGAGGAATTCCGCACCCCACCGGTTTCGTCAACGCAACCAGCTCTGGTTCTCGTAGTCGTCGTCATCGTCGACCACCGCCCGCCGCCGCGGTGCCGGTTTGGGCGGCGGTGGCGGCTGCGGTGCCGCCGCCGGTGGCGGTGTCGGCTGCTGGTTGCGGCGGCCGAACCGACCGGCTTGGACGCTCCAGCCGCTGTTCTGCTCCGCGGCGCGGGCCGGTTCCGGCACGGCGTGCTGACCGACCCGCCCGCTCGGCGGCTGCCGATCCGGTTGCGCCGACTGGGCCGTGGTCGCGGCCGGTTCCTCCGCCGCGACCTTGCTCTGCTGCTGGGAGTACAGCTGCTGGGAGAAGCGCTCGACCTCCGGATCGACGTCCTCGGTCTCCGGTTCCTCGCCGACGGCGATTTCCTGGAGCTTGGCGCTCTCCTCGGCCTTGCGCATGTTCGCGGCGCGCTCGCGGATGCGCTCGACGAGCTTCTGCCCCTTCTCGGAGAGGTCCTTGGCGCTCTTGTCCGCCGCCTTGGCGGAGTCCTGCCAGCTCTGCTCGATCACACGCCTGCTGGCCGCGTTGTCCCGGACCATGCCTTCCATGTGGTTCCGGAAGGCCTTGGCGTTGTCACTGACGGCGGTCACCGGCCCACCTCTTCATCGCCTCGTCTGGCATGCCTCACCGCTCCCGGTCCTCACCCAGCACCGAACGGAATCGGACGCCCGACGCGTCGACCCCGTCGTCGAACAGCTGGCCCTGGGTTCGCCACGGGCTGGAGTTGGTGCGCTCCTGCTCGCCGCCCTGCTGGCCGCCGCCTTGACCGCCCATCGCGCCCATGCCGCCCATCATGCCGCCGCCCATCGCGGAGCTCTGACCGGACTGGCCGCTCGAACCGGATGAACTGCCCGAACCGGCCTGGCCACCGGGGTCGCCCAAGGAGGACATCCCGGTAGCGCCCTGCGGGCTGCCGGACGCCGCGTCCTGCAGCGAGGCCATCCCGGTCGACCCGTCCGGCTGGCCGGGTGCACCCGGCACCGAGCCGGGGTTGCCCGGGTGGTCGCCGCCGAGGCCGAGCAACTGCCCGGAGGCGCTGCCGAACGAGTTCTGCACGCCCTCGCCCATCGGGCTGAACGAGCCGGATCCCGCCGACTGCGGTGCGGTGGGCGCCGGGGCGCCTGCGGCCGGGGCAACCGACCCGGGCTCCGCGGGAGCGCCGCCGCTGGTGTCGAAGGCGGGCATGGTTCCCACCCCGCGGTCGAAGGCGGGCGTCGTGGTGCCCAGATCCGCTGCGGGCACCGCGCCCATCGGAGTGCCCAGGTCCGGCGCGGGCATCGCGCTGAACTGCGGAGCCGAGACGCCCGGCGCCGGTTCGGCTCGGAACGCCTCGCGGTACTCACCCGGTCGACCCCCTTCGGACGGCGGCAGGGGCTCCGACTGTCCGAGGTTCGGCGGCTGCGGCTGCTGGCGCTGGTCCTCGCCGAAGTCGATCGTCTGGTTCAACGGCGACTGGCCGCCGCCGTTGTCCACGTTGACCTTGATGTTGCCGTCCGGCGTCCGCTCCAGCGTGATGGTGCGGTCGCCCTCGTGGATCACGGCCTTGCCGTCCTCACCTGGCTGCACCGGGATCGGCGGCTGGCCACCGGGCGCCGCGATGCCACCTGGCATCTGCCCCGGCGCGGGCATCGTCTGCATGCCGCCCTGACCGGGCATCGGCTGCCCCGGTTGACCAGGCATGGGCTGACCGGGCATCGGCTGGCCGGGGGCGCCGCCCTCGGGGCCGAAGTCGACCTCGTAGGTCTTCATCTGGCCGTCCGGGCCCATGACCTCGACCTGCGTCTTGCCGTCGGGACTGGGCTCCTGGATGGTGACCGCGTCCTTGCCCTCGCCGAGGGTCACCCGCTCCTGGTCGCCAGGCGCCCCGCCGACACCGCCCTCGCCCGGCTGCGGCATGCCCGGCGGCATTTCCGGCATTTCCGGAGGTTTCGGCATCTCGGGCATTTCCGGCGGCTTCGGCATCTCGCCGCCACCGCCACCGCCGCCACTGCCACCACCACCGGTTCCGCCGCCACCGCCGCCGCCCGAGCCGCCGCCTTGACCGCCACCCTGCTGGTTGCCGCTCTTGTCGCCGCCACCCTTCTTGTCCCCGCCCTCGTCCTTGCCGCCGGGGTTCTTGAAGGGGTTCTCCTCTGCCTTGCCCAGCTCAGTGTTGAGCTTCTGCCAGGCGTCGTTGATGTCCTTCTTGGTCTTGTCGCAGAGCTCGGTGAAGCCCTTGCACTGGTCTTCCACCGTCTTGGCGAAGCACTCGCGGACGCCCTTGCGGCACTCGTCCTGGATCTTCTGCTTCGCCTCGTCGCTGAGGTCGCCGCAGTCCTCGTCGATCTCGACGTTCCAGATCTTGCAGGCGGTGCGCAGCGTGGTGTCGTCGTCGGTGCCGTTGGCGACCTGGATCGTGGTGTCCCAGTCCTGCTGCGGCTTTTCACCGAGCTTCTCGGCGTACTTGTCGAGTTCGAGCACCGCGGACGCCTTGCTGCGCACGAACTCGGCAACCGCCTTGACGGTGTCCTGCGTCATCGACGCCGCGTCGCTGACGGTGGTGATGACCCGCTCCTGCGCGGTCGGGGTGAACGCCGAGGAGAAGAAGTCCTGCGAGGCGTCCGAGGCACCACCGGTCCAGCTCTTCCACAGACCACCGAGCTTGTCGGACATGGTCTGCAACGACTCGCGCATGCCCTTCTCGGCGCCTTTGAGGTCGTCGATGTTCTTCGCGAACTTGTCGAAGTTCAGCTGGCGCTGCTCGTCGTAGCGCTCCTTGATCTTGTCGACCTTGGGCACCTTGCTCTTGTCGTTGTAGTCGTGCTCGATCTTCTCGTACAGCGGCACCCAGGTCTCGAAGAACAGCAGCCCCGGCTTACCCGCGTCGAGCAACTCGTCGCCGGACTTCGCGCCCGCGCCGCCGTTCTCGCCGTTCTCGGCCTTCCGCTTGCTGTCTTCCAAGGCGTTCTTGCCGTCGGTGACGGCCTTGTCGTGCTCGGCCTTCTCCTTGTTGGCCTTGTCGGCGTCGCCCTTGGCGTCGTTGAAGGACTCTTTGAGGTTGTCCTCGGTGTCCCAGGTCGACGCCCGTTCGCCCTCAACTCGCCAGAAGCCGTCGTCGTACTTGTCGAGGTACGGTTCGACCTCGTCGGCGATGCCGTTGCCCCAGATCTCATCCTGATCATCGGCGGCATAGGCGAGCGCCAACTGGCGCTTCTTGTCGTCCGAAACGCTCGGGTCGTCGAGGAGCTTCTTTACTTCTTCCCAACTCGGCTTCTCGTCCGACATCAGTTACCCCCAGACTTGCCGACGGTGTCGGCCGCCTCGGCATCCGACCAGTCGTAGCCGGAGCCGGTCTTCTCCAACCGCTCGGCGAAGTCGTCCATCGCGTCGGCCATGCTGGCCACGCACTTGGAGATCTTCGTCATCGCCTCCTGGTAAGGCTGGAAATTCTCCCCGTGCGCCTTGCCGAAGTCGGCCTGACCCATGCCCAGGTCGCCGATCTTCTTGCTGTGGTCGTCCCGGACCGGGTCCGCAGCCCCCCGGACACTTCCCGCTGTGGAGACGAATTCACCGGCATTTGCCCCGAACCCGGACACCGCTCCCCCTCCTCGTCGCCGAACCGCCCGCAACCGGGACGGTCGCGTCGGTAACCGTTCCGACGCCTGTCAAGACCATCTGGTTCCTTATCTTGACAGGTTCCGCCCTGCGAAATAGCAGATCCGGCGAGGTACTTGCATCCGCGAAGGGTTGCGCGATCACTGCGGCGGGTACGGCCCCTGCGGCGGCTGGCCGTAGCCCTGCTGCGGCGGGTACTGCTGCTGCGGCGACTGCTGGAACTGCTGCGGGTTTCCCGGCTGCGGCGGATAGCCGTACGGCGCTGGAGGCGCGTAGTTCGACCGCTTCCGACTGCTCCGCACGACGAGCACGATCGTGAGCACGGCTCCGCCGATGAGCAGGAGCGGGACCAGGATGATCAACAATTCCACAGCACCCATGATCTGGATCATGCCAGGTAACGCCGCGCTCACGCACCCACAACGGCTCAACCGGAGCAGGGGACCAGTCAGGTCCCCCGGTCAGCCGAAAACCGTGTGCAGGCCCCAGCCCTGCGCCAGGACGACGGCCAGCACGAAGGCACCCAGGATCATGACCACCAAGGGCAGGATCAGCACCACCAGCAGGTCACCGAGGAATCGTCCGCGCATCTCGCACGCTCAGCTTCGACGTCGGCGGTTGACGAACCAGGATCGACTCTCGTGCGCGGCGTTGACGACCTTGAGGCCGGCCAGCGCGAGCGCGGAGAAGATCACAAGAGCGACGACGAGCCCGACAGCGACGAGACCCACGACAATGGCGACAACGATGGCACCCATGTGAGCAGGGTCTCACAGATCGTGACCTTTTGAGCGATAGAAATCACAAAGATCACCGAATCGTGCCAACGATTTCAGCCACCCGATCGGCGATGGCCTGTGCGTGCTCCTCACTCTCCGCCTCGACCATCACCCGAACCAGCTGTTCGGTGCCGGAGGGCCGCAGCAGGATCCGGCCGCTCTCGCCGAGTTCCGATTCGGCCGCGGCCACGGCCGCAACCACCTCGGGCGCCACGACCACCGCGGCCTTGTCCGCCACCCGCACGTTGATCAGCACCTGCGGCAACCGGCGCATGACCTTGGCCAACGACGCCAGCGGCGTGCCGGTCTCCGCCATCCGGCCCATCAGCCGCAGCGCGGTGAGCAGGCCGTCACCGGTGGTGGCGTGACCGGGCAGCACGACGTGACCGGACTGCTCGCCGCCGAGCGCGAAGCCGCCGGAACGCAGTTCTTCCAGCACGTACCGGTCGCCGACCGCCGTGGTGCGCAGCTCGACACCGTGCTCGCGCATCGCCAGGTGCAGGCCGAGATTGCTCATCACGGTCGCGACCAGCGTGTTCTCGGTGAGCTCGCCGCTGTCGTGCATGGCCACCGCGAGGATCGCCATGATCTGGTCGCCGTCCACCACGGCCCCGCTGGCATCCACCGCGAGGCAGCGGTCGGCGTCGCCGTCGTGCGCGATCCCGAGATCCGCGCCGCGCTCGACCACCACCGCCTGCAACACGTCGAGGTGCGTCGAGCCGACGCCGTCGTTGATGTTGATGCCGTCCGGCTCGGCGTTGATCGCGATCACCTCGGCACCGGCCTGGCGATAGGCCTCGGGTGCGGCAGCGGCCGCCGCGCCGTTGGCGCAGTCCAGCACGACCTTCAGCCCGCGCAGCGACTGCGGCGCCGCCGCCAGGAGGTGATCGACGTAACGCCGCGCGGCGTCGGGAACATCGCGAACCCGGCCGACACCGGCCCCGGTGGGCCGGTCGACCTGCTCGTTCAGACGCGCCTCGATCTCGTCCTCCACGGCGTCCGGCAGCTTGTGGCCGCCCGCCGCGAACAGCTTGACCCCGTTGTCCGGCATCGGGTTGTGCGATGCGGAGATCATCACCCCGAGGTCCGCGCCCAGCTCTCCGACCAGGTGCGCCACCGCCGGGGTGGGCAGCACGCCGACCCGCAGCACGTCGGCACCAGCCGAGGTCAGGCCAGCTGTGACGGCCGCCTCCAACATCTCGCCGCTGGCCCGCGGATCGCGGCCCACCAGCGCAACCCGGCGCTGCGAATCGTCCCGGTCGTGGAGCACCCGTGCCGCCGCAGCGGCCACCGACATCGCCAACTCGGGCGGCAGATCGGCGTTGGCCAACCCGCGCACCCCGTCGGTGCCGAACAACCGAGCCATCAGCAGCACATCCTCCTGGTGTGAAGCGGAAAACGCCGCGGACGCGCCGCGATGAGTGCTTGTCCTCGAAGCGTTGCAGCCGGTCAGCCCGCGCCCGCGAGATGACCACCTGCCACCGGACAACCTACGCGGACCCGAGTTGGGGACAAGTCCGGGACCAGCCGGTGCATACGACAGCGGGAGCAGTCCCGTCCGCAGTGGACGAGTGACTGCTCCCGCAGATCGGATGGAGTTCGGGTCAGCGCTTGCTGTACTGCGGCGCCTTGCGGGCCTTCTTGAGGCCGTACTTCTTGCGCTCCTTCTCCCGCGAGTCACGGGTGAGCATGCCCGCCTTCTTCAGCGCCGGACGGTCGTCGGCGTCGTAGGCCACCAGCGCACGGGCGATCGCCATGCGCAGCGCACCGGCCTGCCCGGAGGGGCCGCCGCCGCGCAGCGTGGCCAGCACGTCGAAGCTCTCCACGCGCTCGACGGTGACCAGCGGCTCCTTGATGAGCTGCTGGTGCACCTTGTTCGGGAAGTACTGCTCAAGGCTCTTGCCGTTGAGCTTGAAGCCACCGCTGCCCGGCACCAGCCGGACCCGGACGACGGCTTCCTTGCGGCGACCCACGGTCTGCACCGGGCGGCCGGTCGGCACCGGGATCGGGGCGGGGGCAGCCGCCTCGACGGTCTCTTCCGCAACTGCCTCGACGGTCTCTTCCGCAACTGCCTCGACAGTCTCTTCGGCAACCGCCTCAGGCTCTTCGGCAGCCGCCTCAGGGGTCTCCTCGGCGGTCTGCTCCGGAGCCGGGGTGTTCACTTGCTCTTCCTGCTGAAGTTCGTCAGTCACTTCTCGACCTTCGCGTTGATCTCGAACGGCTGCGGGTTCTGGGCCTGGTGCGGGTGCTCCGGACCGGCGTAGACCTTGAGCTTCTTGCCCATGGCGCGGCCGAGCTTGTTCTTCGGCAACATGCCCTTGATCGCCTTTTCGAGCAGCCGCTCGGGGTGCTTCTGCAGCACCTCTCCGAAGGACTGCTTGCGCAGACCACCGGGGTAGCCACTGTGCCGGTAGTGGAACGCCTGCTCGCGCTTGTTACCGGTGAGGGCCACCTTCTCGGCGTTGACGATGACGACGAAGTCGCCGGTGTCGATGTGCGGCGCGTAAATCGGCTTGTGCTTGCCGCGCAGCAGCGTTGCGGCCTGAGTCGCCAACCGGCCGAGCACCACATCCTCGGCGTCGATCACATGCCAGGCGCGAGTCACCTCGCCGGGCTTCGGGCTGTACGTGCGCACGGATCTACCTCGTCGTTCGCGTCGGGATCGTCAGTGCGGAGCCCGCCGGTCGGTCCCCGCAGGAACTCCCCTGGGAACCGGCACGTCCGCCAGCACCGCCGCCGGGACCGCGATCGGCAACTGGGCCGATTCGATCCACTGGCGCGAACTGCAGCCGCGCACCGCACAACAAAGAATCAGGGTACTTGGTGGCTTCCGGGCCGGTCAAAACGGGTCCGCAGTACCTGCTCGCAGGTTTGTGACCTGGCACCTCGCCGGAATCAGGATAGCGAATGCCCGCCGGCGGTACCCGCACGACCCCGGACAGCGCGGCGGCCCCGGCGATCGCCGGGGCCGCAGTCGGCTTTCAGCGGGTGGACTCAGCCACCGAAACGGCCGGCGTTCTTCTTCTCACCGGCCTGGAAGGACTCGTTGGCAGCGCCAACGGCCATGCCCATCTTGGCGGCGGTCTCCTGCATCCGAGCCGCCTCCTCGTCCCAGGTCTTCTGCGCCTCCTGGTAGGCGGCCACGGCCTCACCCTCCCAGGTGGAGACCAGCTTCTGGATCTTGCCCTCCAGGTCGTCCAGCTCACCCTGGATCTTCTGGGCCGCAGCCTGCAGGTCGTCGGAAGCCTGCTGCAGCTCGGCGAAGTTGACTGCAATCTCGCTCATTGCTTATCCCCTCGAAATACCTATGGTCAAGAATTCGGTAACTACGATCGGCGGCTGCCGGGATCAGCCTTCGAGCAAGCTCGTGATCTTGGAGATCTCCTGGGCCTGGTCCTCCTGGACCTGCGCGTAGTCCGCACCGGAGCTCTGCACGTTCTGGCCCAGCTCGTCGAGCTTCTGCAGGATCTTCTTGCCGCTGTCCTCGTACTGCTCCATCAGCTTGCGGAACACGTCCGCAGCCGCGCCCTTCCAGTTCGCGACCGGCCCCTCCAGCTGGCCGCTCAGCTGCTGGAGCGCGGACTCGACAGCACTGCGCGCCTCGTCGATGTCAACCGACGCCTGCTGAATCGCCTCGGTGTCTGCACCAATTCCAGCCATCTCTGGATGACCCCCTTCAAACTCGCCATCAAGTTCGGATGAACCTGCGACGCAGACATTGCCATGTTCGGTTCCACGTTGTCCTGGATTTCCGCGCAACCCGTTGCTGATGTAAACGTTTCGAACGGAACTCGCAGGTCACCGCATGATTCGCGCTTGCGAAAAGTCGAGATCGCTGCCGTCGGAAGGCGTTTGCTCTTGCGATTTCCCGGTCGCGGACTCGTTCCGCGCGGCGTCCGGGACCGCATTAGGTTCCGCCGCCGAGAACTCCTCGACTTCCAGCCCCATCCGGGTGCGATAGGCGACCGCCATCTCCCGCTGCCGCGACTCGGCGGCCGGTTCGGACGGCTTGTTCTCGGCGAGTTCCTTTGTGTGCCTTTGGAAATCCTCGGCGCGCTGGTGCGCTTCGCCGCGGGCCCGGCGGCTGCGGCCGACCGCATCGGCGAGTGCGGCCCGGAATCTACGGATGGAATCTGCTCGATCTGCCATGCCAATGCCTCTCTGCCCGACAACCGCGCGCGAAATCCATTCCGCAGCGGAGAATTCACCGCCGGTTCAGCGCACCTTGATCGAACCGATGACCTGTTCGCAGGCGCGCACCACGTCTTCCTTGCCGACCGAGCCGTACTTGCAGCCCACGCTGACCCGGAATTGTCCTTGGTGCAACACGTACCACTCGACCGTCGCATCCGGCAGTTGTTCCCGGTAGTACACCACGTCCCGACCGGCAAAACTGGTGGATGGGTTGAACAGTGAGAATTGTTCGCCCGCGTCGACGCGTTTCTGGTACTCGGAGCGCAGTTGCTGCACCGCCCGATCGCGTTCGGTGTCGGTATCGAAGTTGAGCTTTCCCTCTTCGACGGCGACCAATGCGCCCTGCGCGTCGTTCTGCGGGCCGATCAGCGTCTGCCACTTCTGCGGGTCACCGCCGATCTGCTTCCAGTCGGCGGGATAGGAGAACTCGTAGTCGTACTGCGCGACCAGGCGGGTCGGATCAGCGGGCTCGGCGTCCGGCTCGCCCCCGAGGGGCAGGAAGACCAGCGCCGCGATCACTCCGGCGACCAGCACCACCGCCACCCCGGCCCCGATCAGCCACGGCAGCTTGCGGTTCTTGCGGCGGCCCTGCTGCTCGACCGGCTTCGTCCGGTCGCTACCGCCGATGACGACGGTCCGAGCCCGGCTCAGCGAATCACCGGCGGTCACGCTCGGACCGGTGGGATAGCCGCCGGAGGGCGCCGCGGTCACCGGGTAGGAACGCACCGTCGACGCACCGGCCCAAGCACCGGCGGGCGCCAATCCGCCGCTGCGGTCCGGATCCAGCCGCACGGCGCGCAAGGCGCCCCGCGCCACCACGGTTTCCGGCTGGTCCAAAGTGGTCGGTACCACCCCGGTGCGTTCGTGGATCAGTCGCGCCACCAACGGGATCCGGCTCGATCCGCCGACCAGGAACACCCCGGCCAGCTGGGGTCGGGTCACGCCGCCCTCGCGCAGCGTGGTCAGCACCAGGTCGGCGGCCTTGCCCAGCGGTTGGGCGATCAGCGCCTCCAGATCGACGCGGGTGACGTGCGCATCGGAGAACGGCGGCGGCATCGGCACGTCGGTGTAGGTGTGCCGGGACAGGGTTTCCTTGGCGCCGCGCACGTCCTGCCGCAGCACCCGGCGACGACGGCGATCGGCCATGTCGCGGCCCTCGACGAGCTTGCGCCACGCCTCCGGATCGGCGCCGGAGACGAGTCGGCCGATGTGGTCCAGCAGCGCCTGGTCGATGTCCGCGCCCCCGAAGTTCGGTTCACCCCGGGTGGCCAGCACTTGGAACGAGGAGCCCTGCTTGCGCACCACGCTGGCGTCCACCGTGCCGCCGCCGAGGTCCAGCACGGCCAGCGCACCGCCATCCGGCAGACCGTGCCCGGCGGAGTGGAACACCGCCGCCGCAACCGGTTCCGGCACCATGACCAGTTCCTTGCCCAGCCCGGCGGCGGCCTGGCGCAACTCGGCGCTGCGCACCGTGCCCCAGTCCGCCGGATGGGTCAGGACCAGCAGGTCGACCGCGGCGCCACCGGCGAAGCGGCGGGCCTCGCCGACCGCGCGCTGCAACACGGCGCGGATCACGTCGCCCACCTTGAGCACGCTGCTGCCCAGCAGCAGCTCACCTTCGTCGATGCGGCGCTTGGGATGCGGCTCGAAGCGAGCCGGGTCGACCGCGGCCTGCCGCTCGGCCTCGTGCCCGACGAACAGCGTGCCGTCGGGCGCGGCGAACACCGCCGAGGGCACCAGCGGCTGCCCGTCGATGACCACCACCTGTGGCTCGGCGCCGCCGACGGACACCACCGTGCATGTGCTCGACGTGCCGAAGTCGATCGAGACGTGCAGGGACACCCAGAACTCCTTCACCGTCGCCGGAGCGCTTTTCCGACGACGTACGTTGTCCGACGCGGCCGACCCCTCGGCACGCCGACTCCCCCCGAGCACCCTAGAGGCTAAGGGTGCGAGCGCACCAACAGTCTGCCCCTGATCGGTCGATCAACGCGAGCATCCATCACCGGATGTAGCCTTCTGCCCCACGCGGGTCGTGAGTGATCGTTCCGGCAAGAATCTGTCGCTGAAGTGGCTACGTCGGGCCGATCGCCTGGCCACCCGCACCGCCCACGCAGAACGAGTTCGACGACAGGCGCTGAGAACCGCAGTTCCCACTCAGGGGGACGAACCGGCGCGGACTTCGCCGATCCGGTTGTCCAGGGCGGCGCCGAGCTCTGCCGGGCCGAGCGGCGCGAGGACCAGTTCCGCGCCGACGCCGGGACGTTGTTGCTGGGTCAGGCCGTAGCGGCCGTCCGGTTCGTAGGCGTCGAACCACTTCAGGACCTGGGAGCGCCGCGGACGGCCCATCCGATCGCGGAGGTTCGCGGTGAACTGGCCGTCCCGCAAGTGCTTTTCCTCGGTGATCGCGCGCAACGTCTGCGCCGCCGGAGGCCGCCGCTTCGGCTGCCTGACCGACTGCATCAGGTCGACTTCTTCGAGGTTCTCCTCGGCGTTGCCCCGCGCCGCGAGATCAGCGACCGGGACCGCCAGGCGCGGCCGTTTTCCGGGTGGCGCCGACGGCATGCCCTGGATCGCCGCCGCACTCACGGATGCCCGCGGGTGCACCGAAATGCGCAGATCACCGCCGTGCTGCTCGGTTTCGCCCGGCTCCTGGACGAGCAGCACCGCGCCTTCTCCGGTGGCCACCGACAGCAGCCGGGCGGGGGACTCGGTGGCGTCGTCGGGCATCCAGAGCCCCTCGATCCACAGGCCCGGTTTGGCGAGCTGGGTGAGCACCTGCGCGAAGCGCGGGGCGAGACCGCCGCCGCCGAGCAGGCCCGCGGCGGCCATGTCCGGCAGCGCCCGCTGCCGGAGCACGGCGCGTTCTTCGAGCGTCGCGCCGTGCGACCGCACCGCGATCGGGAACGGATATTCGTCGAACCTTCCGATTTCCCAGCACAGGTCGAACCACAGCGGGGGCAGCACCCAACGCTCGGACACGTTTCCCCCCGGATTCATTCACCGAAGACGGGCGGCGCCGTCCGCGGCATGTCGTCGAGCCAGACGTCGTCCTGCTCTTCGAGCCAACTCGGCCGATCGTGGTCCTCGTCCTCGCTGCCCTGACCGCGCTGACCCGCACCGGCGGCCCCCATCCCGGCACCGGCACCACCGCGCGCGGCCGTCGCGCCAGCGGCACCTGCCCCGGCGCCCAACCCACCGGCGCCAGCACCCAACCCGCCGACACCCGCACGACCACCCGCGCCCAAGCCGGGCCCGCCGACACCGGCTCGACCACCGGCCCCCATGCCGCCAGCACCACGGCCACCGGCACCCGTGCCTCCGGCAGCACCACCGCCTGGCGGCAGGGTGCCGACGAAGGCGGCACCGCCGCTGGGCGGTTGGACGCCGGGCGGAGTGCCCGGGAGACCGCCGGGGTGCGGCGTCGTCGGATTCGCCCACTGCGAGCCGGTTTGCGCCGGGGGCCGCGAGTAGCCGTCCCGGTCGCTGTTCGGATCCGGGATCGAACGGTCGGCGATGCCGGTGTTACCGGTCCGGTCGTTACCCGAAGTCTCGGTGCTGGTTTTGCCGGTGATGTTGTGCTGGTTGCGCCCCTCGTCCGGCGGTGGCTGCGGGTTCAGCGGATCGACCGGCGGCGGGAACGTCGGTGTGCTGGAGTCCACCGCGGTGTAGCCGGGGGTGTAGACGTTCTGCACGACCTGCCGAGCCTGCTTGTTGGCTTCCTCGCGCTCCCGCATCTGCGCACCGGCATCCATGATGCCGCCGACCGGGCTGACCATCGTCGCCATCACGGTGCGGGTGGTGTTGTAGTCCTCAGGCGGCTGCAGCTGCGCCTTCGTCTGCTCGGCGGCGACCCCGGCTTCCTGGATCTTCAGGCCGGTACCGCGCACCGAGTCGCCGAACTCCAGCCCCCACTTCTGCAACGGCTCCGCCGCACGAAACCCGGCCTCCGCCGCCTGCCCCCGCATCCCGCTTTCAGCGGCGCCGCGGGCCCTGGCGTCCAGGTCGGCGAAGAGCTCGGCGATTTCCTTGCCAAGATTCTCCCACGCCCGCCCGGATGCGTTGATCCGCCCGACCTGCAACGAGGGCTTGAGCTCGTTGGCGAGCCGCGCCTGATCCCAGTCTCCCCAGTTGTCGTGCTGGTTGATCGACGCCGGGTCGTGCCCCTGGATGTGCAAACCCTGTTGCTGTTGGGCGAGATCCGACCGGTGCTTCTCACCCACCGCCATCGCGGCCTGCTGGCGAAGCCGTTGCTCCTGTTCAGCTCTGGTTTCGCCGCCGGTCGCACCAGCCCAGAGATCGGAGGCCGAGCCCCCGATCTCCTTGGCTCCATCGGTGAACCAGTTGCCCATGTCGTTCCCCCTCGACAGGTCTTGTTGCGACTCCTATTGCGGCAACTTCGGCTCGACGACCTGCGCGATCTCCATCGCCTTCGCGCAAGTGGTCTCGTCGCTCGGGGCTTTGTCGGAGTCGTAGTTCAACGCGACCGAGACAGAGCCACCGCCAGCCTCGATGATCTGACGGCACATTCCGGTGCCCTGCGACCCCGTGGTTACGGCCTTGATGCCCTCGCGAGGTCCGACTTGATTGCGCTCGAAGATGCTGAACTTGCTCTTCTGACCTTCCCAATACGACAAGTCGTCTTGCTCTGCCTTGTAGATGGTCAAGATGAAATCGCCAGCATCGAAGTCGCAGCCAGGCTCGCCCACACCCTGATCAACAGCCTCGCCTGGCCCAGTCACACCGAAGGCTTGCAGGTCGTCCTGCGGAACCACGGTGCACGGATCAACGGCCGCCAGCGGCGACGGCCCAGCGGGCTGCGATTCCGAACTTGCCGACGGGTCGCCACTGCCACCCGTCCCTCCACATCCCGCGAGAACGAGGCCAGCTGTGGCCAACACACCTGCTACGGCGACTCGTGTTGTACGCATACCCACCATCAGATCAGAAGTTCCGTCCCAAATTTTGAGCGTGCTCGTCGTCAGTGCTCTGCATAACCCGCGCCGAATCTCGGTAGGCCTGACCCATATCCCGCAAGATCTGCTCCATCTTGTCCAGGATCGCGACCAAGCCCACATCCGGTGCGTTCACCTTGTCCTCGAATTTCTGCCCAAGCTGCCGCCCGATGTGGCAGGCACCGAAAGCGTCACGGACAACAAGTTGATCAAGCCGTCCAGCTTTGCTGTTGAGCTTGTCGGCCTTCTCCTCGTAGACCTTGGCGACGCGTTCGGCCGCTGCCGGATCCATGACGAGTTGGCCGTTGTCGACCGCTGCGCGCAGGCCCGCGGCCTGTCCGGCCAGGGCGCCTGCCTGCGCGGCGAAATCTTCCATCCCAGTGGTCACGGAGCCCCCTCCATGTTCGCGATCACGGCCAGTCACGCACGCGTGTGATCACGAACGCAGAGAGTACAAGAAACCGGTCCCGTACCGGACAACATTCACGAAACAACCTCCGCCAACCGAGCGGGAGATACCGGATCAGACGCCTGCCTCCGCGGCGATTGCAGCGACCGGGCGAAGCTGCCTGCCAGGACACGGCATGTCACGGGGCTCGGCCACCGTCGACGCGTCGGCGAGAGCAGTCCCCGTGCCTAGCCGAAAAAAGCCTCCCTCGCCGGAGCGGGGGAGGCTTTTCGCGTTGACCGGTCTAGATCACTCCGGCTGGATGAACGCCGTCTGGATCATTTGCGGCCCGCCGCGCAGGCTGCGGCTGACCAGGGTGCCCCGACCAGGCGGCAGCTGCCGCGACTTGATGTTGGCGACCAGTTGGCCGTCATCCTTGTTCGCGCTCATCGCCAGACCCGGCGCCGAGGTCTCGCGCATCTTGCCGATGATCGGCTCGTACAACGCGCGACCGGCACCACCGGAGTTGCGGGCCAGGATGATGTGCAGGCCCACGTCGCTGGCCTGCGGCACGAACTCCGCGAGCGGCGCGAGCGGGTTGTTGCCCTGCGGCGCCACCAGGTCGTAGTCGTCGACGACGACGAACAGCTCCGGGCCCTTCCACCAGGAGCGGTTCTTCAACTGCTCTTGGGTGACATCCGGGCCGGGCATCCGCTTCTTCAACGCCGCAGCGACGTCCTTGACGTTGCCCTTGAGCTGGTCGGCGCTGACGGCGTACTCCAGCAGGTGCCCCGTGTCCAGGAACCCGAGCATGGTGCGCCGGTAGTCGACCAGCAGGATCAGCGCTTCCTTGTTGGTGTACCGCTCGGTGATGCCGCGAACGATGGTGCGCAGCAGCGCCGTCTTGCCCGACTCGCGCTCGCCGAAGGCGTAGAAGTTCGGCTCGGCGGCGAGGTCCAGGTACACCGGGTGCAGGCCGTCCTCGTTGATGCCGATCGGCACCAGCTTCGGGTTCGGCTGCTGCTCCGGACGCGGCAACTGGTTGTGCGGCAACAGCTCCGGCAGCAGCCGGACCTGCGGCGCCGGACGCCCCTTCCAAGAGCTCTTGACCCGGTTGATCAGGTCGGCGACACCCTCGGACACGTCGTCGTTGTACAGCTCCCAACCCATCCGCGGTGGGCGGCGCTCGGCCTCGGCCGCCTCCAGCTCGGCAACCAACCGGTCGCCGATGTTCTCGCTGTCCACTCGGGGCAGCGCGGTCAGGAAGTGCAGCTTCGACGCGTGCATCCCGCGACCCGGCCGACCGGCCGGTACCTTCACCGCGACCTTGCGGTCGATCTCCGACTCGCTGGGGTCACCGAGCCGCAGCTCGATGCGAGTCTGCAGCAGGTCCTTCAGCGCTGGCCGGATCTCCGCCCACCGGGCCGCCGAGACGAACACGTGGATGCCGAAACCGAGACCGTTGGAGGCCAGGTTCAGCACGTCCGGTTCCAGCGCCTCGAACTCCTCGCGGAACGCCCGCCAGCCGTCGATCATCAGGAACACGTCGCCGTACGGGTCGTCCTCGAACTCCCCGCGCCGCTTGCGGTTGCGGTAGTCGTTCATGCCCTCGACACCGAGCTGCTGGAAGCGGCCTTCGCGATCCGCCAGCAGCGTTTTGAGCTCGGCGACGGTACGCCGCACGGTGTCGGGGTCGCGACGGCTGCCGAAGCCACCGAGGTGCGGCAGGCCGCGCAGCGCCGCCATCGAACCACCACCGAGGTCGACGCAGTAGAACTGCACTTCCTGCGGGGTGTGCGTCAACGCCATCGAAACGATCATCGCGCGCATCGCGTTGGACTTGCCGGACCCGACACCGCCGACGACCGCACCGTGCCCGGCCTGCCCGCTGAGGTCCAGCATCATCGGGTCCTGGCGCTGGTGGTACGGCACGTCGATCAGGCCCACCGGCACCTGCAACCGACCGCTGCCCGCATAACCGGCCGCCGTGTAACCCCGGTCGTCGGTCTGCTGCAGCGGCGGCAGCAGGGTGTCCAAAGTGGGCGGTGTGTCCAGCGGCGGCAGCCACACCGAGTGCGCCGGTGGCCCCTGGCCGCGGATCTTGTCGATGACGATCTGGAAGTCGGTCGGCGCGAGGTCGTCCTTCTCCTCCTTGACCTCCGCGACGACCGGCTGCTCCGGTTCCGGCGGCTTCTCGACGAAGTCCGGGATGAACAACCGCGGCATCTTGTCACCGGTGACCGGCGACGCGCCGCCCTTCAGCGACGGCCGCCGACCGCTGGTCTGGTGCAGGTGCCCGGAGACGAACGCGGCGCGGAACCGGTCCATGCCGTTGGGGTGCTTCAGGTAGCCGTGACCACCGGTGGCGGGCAGGTCGGCGGCGTCGGGAACACCGATCGCCGCACGGGATTCCGCCGCGTTGAAGGTCTTCAGACCGATCCGGTACGACAGGTGCGAGTCCAGGCCGCGCAGCTTGCCCTCTTCCAGCCGCTGGGAGGCCAGCAGCAGGTGGACTTGCAGCGAACGGCCCAGTCGACCGATCATCACGAACAGCTCGGCGAAGTCGGGCTGCTGGGACAGCAGCTCGGAGAACTCGTCGATGACCACGAACAGCGCGGGCAGCGGCTCCTGGCAGCGCTCGTCGCCTGCCTCGCCCATCTTCCGGTAGTCCCAAACGTTCTTCGCGCCCGCCTTGTTCAGGACCTCCTGGCGGCGGTTCATCTCACCGGCCAGCGCGTCCTGCATGCGGTCGATCAGCGAGCCGTCGCCCTCCAGGTTCGAGATGCTCGCCGACACGTGCGGCGCGGGCTCGAACCCGTTGAACGTGGCACCACCCTTGAAGTCGACGACCACGAAGTTGAGCATCGACGACGAGTGGGTGGCCATCAGACCGAGCACGATGGTGCGCAGGAACTCCGACTTACCGGAACCGGTCGCACCGATGCACAGCCCGTGCGGGCCCATCCCGCCGGAGGCAGTCTCCTTGATGTCCAGGTGCACGATCTCGCCTTGCTCACCAGGACCGATCGCGACCCGGTACAGGTCGCTGATGGGCTTGACCCGCCACGCCTCGTTGAGGTCGAAGGTGACCACGTCACCGGCCAACCCCAGCTGCTCGACGTAGTTCAGCGGTGTGGTCAGCGGCTCGTAGCCGCCGGTGTCGGCGTCCGCCGAAACCCCACCGACCACCCGGTACGGGGCCAGTTGGCGGGCCAGCGAGGTGGCTTCCTCGATGGTCAGCGAGTCGGGCTTGCCGAACCACTCGACGCCGCTGCCGCCGCGAGCACCGATGCGGTCGTCCTCGACGACCATCCGCATGCCGCGGCGCGCGGTTAGCTGGCCGAGCAGGTCGGACAGGTCGATCATGGTGACCCCGGCCAGGCCGCCTTCGACGAAGAGCGTCTCCTCGCGGCTGATCTCGGCGTCGTCGATGATGATCACGATGTGCGGCTGGCCGTCCGGCGGTGCCGCGTTGCGCTGGAAGCGCGGACGCTCGGCCAGTTCCTCGGCCAGCATCTGCTCGACGGAGCTCAGCGATCCGGCCATCAGCCGCATCTGGCCGATGCCGTCGGTTTCGGTCGGGTGCTGGGCGTGCGGCAGCCACTTCACCCATTCCCACTCGGTGCGCGCGCGACCGCTGCTGGCGACCGCGATCAGCACGTCGTCCGGGGTGTGGAAGGTGGCGAGTTGGCAGACCATCGCCCGAGCCAGGCCGCGGACCAGTTCGCGTTCGCCCTGCAGGCCGACGGCGGCGAAGCCGCGCAGCGACGTCGCGATCGGCAGATCCGGCACCAGCGAGTGCGCCCGCACGAAGCGGCGCAGCGCCAGCGTGGTGATCGGCTCCAGCTCGTCGACCGGTCCGGTTTGCGGTGGCACCAGGCGGGTTTCCAGCCGCTGCGAACCGCGGCCGACCCGGACCTGGCAGAAGTCGTTGTCGTTGGGCCGCCGCTCCCACATCCGCCGACTACCGGCGGCCAGCGACCAGAGGGTCTGCGGGTCGGGGTGCACCCACTCCCGGGCGAGCCGCTGCTCGTCGGCGGCCTCCCGCGCCCGGTCGCGCATCTGCCCGAGGTACCGCAGGTAGTCCTTGCGGTCCTCGTTCATCTCGGCCTTCTTCTGGCTGCCTTCCCGGCCGCCACCAGCCATCATCCCGAATGTTGAGATGAGCATCATCATCGGCATCATCATCATCATCGGGTTGTTGTTCGCCCGCTGGAACATGAAGACCATCATTCCCAGCGACGCGACGATCATGAGGCCGGGAAGGACCTTCTGGACGATGTTGCCCGGAATCGTCCGCGGAATCTCCGGCGGTGGTTCGAGGTGCACCTCCCCGCCCGGTGGCCTGGGAGCGGCCAGGCGTGGCGTTCGCTTGAACTGCAGCGTGCTCACCGGACGCAACAACCTTTCCATGTCGTAGCGGGCATTCGCCTGCCACACTGTGCTCTCGAATGTCGCAGGCAGCATTCTGTACCGCTGCGGCACCACCGGCGGCGGGGTGGGAGTCCAGCGTGACCAACCAGATACGAAGTAGTTGTCACGAGTTCCACCAAACCCGTCACCCGTCGACGGTCGGTGTGGCCATACTAGGGGCGCTCTTCGACCGGGCGGGTGGGTTTCGGAAGAAAAATCGGCCTTGGTTGGATCGAGCCCAGCGACATAAATGAATGCAAGGCAATCAACCTCAGGGAGTAGGGGGCCCAAGTGGCGACCGGGACCACGGTGTTCAGCCGCGTGACGGTGGTGGCGCCTACAACTCGTATCGACCTGGCGCTTCCCGCGGACGTGTCGGTGGCGGACCTGCTGCCGATGCTGCTGGATATGGCTCGCGAGATCACCCCGGACGGCGGTTCGCGGCACGGCGGCTGGTGCCTGGCCAAGCTCGGGGAGAGCCAGCCCCTCGATCCGAGCCAGACGTTGTCCTCGCAGGGCGTCGTGGACGGCGACATGCTGCAGCTGCGGCGCAGGTCGGATGATCCGCCACCGCCGCTGTACGACGACGTCGTCGACGCGCTCGCGGAAGCCGAGCCGGGCAGCTATCGGCCGTGGACCAAGGAAACCGCGGCGAAGGTCGGGCACGCCGCTGGCGCGTTGGCGCTCATCGGCGCGGCCATCGCGCTGGGCCTGGCCGGACCGGCCGGGCTGCTGCACCCCGGTCTGGACGGTGCCGAGCCGATCGTCTACCAGATCGTGGCCGCCGTCACCGCGGCGGTGGTGGCGATCTTCGCGACCGGCGTCGGATCGATGGTGACCCGCGCCTACGCGGCGCCCACCACGGGCACGGTGATCGCCGCCGCAGGTGGACTGCCGATGGCGTTCGTCGCGGGCTTCAACATCGTGCCCGGCAACGCACTTGAGCCGAAGCTGCTGCTGGCCAGCGCGATGACGCTGATCTTCGCATCGGTGTCGATCATGGTGATCGGCGCGGGCATCGTGACCTTCATCGCGGCGGCCACCGCGGCGGCGTTCGGCACCATCGCCTTCATCGTCGCGACATTGGTGCCCGCCGCCAACACCGCGGGCATCGCCGCGGGCGCCGCGGCCGTCGGCCTGGCCGGTATCTCGCTGCTGCCGCGCATCACCATCCAGCTCGCCAAACTGCCGCTGCCGCACGTGCCGGGCAGCGCCGAGGACCTCAAGGAAGACACCGGGTTCCCGGACTACCGGATGATCGAGCGGCAGACCGGGCTGGCGCACCAGTACATGACCGGCCTGATCATCGGCTGCGGGCTGGTCGCCGCGCTCGGCTCGATCCTCGCTGCCGCGGCCAGCATCTGGGGTGCGGTGTTCGCCATCGTCGTCTCGGCGGTGCTGCTGCTGCGCGGCCGCAACTACGCCAACGGCAGCCAGGCGATCGCCCTGCTGCTCAGCGGTCTGCTCTCGTCGCTGGGCGTCACCATCGGACTGCTGGTGCAGGTGGCGCAGATGCCGCTGGCGGTGGCCTGGGTCTTCCCGCCGCTGCTGCTGCTGGGCATCCTGTCGATCATCTTCGGCGTGGTGTTCCCGAACCGCCGGTTCTCGCCGGTGCAGCGCCGCATGGTGGACATCCTGGAAGCGGTCCTGATCGCCCTGGTGCTGCCGCTGGCGCTGGCCGCGATGGACCTCTACATGACGATCCGCGACCTCAACCTGAACTTCTTCTAGAGGGGCGGCGTGATGCGCTCTAGGCACTCCCGCTCGCGCGGCGTGATGCGCGGATTCGCGCTGTTCACCGCGGTGGGCGCGCTCGCGCTGGGTGGGCCGACGGCACCAGCGGTCGCGCAGACAGTCGGCCCACCACCGCTGGATCCGTCGCAACAAGCCGACAGTTCCCTGCAGACGTTCGGCTTCCCGCAGAAGCAGGGTTGCATGAACGGAAACCGCGGCGGCGGGTTGATCGAGGAAAAGCCGTGGAGTCAGCTGACGCTCGGCTACGAGCAGGCACATGACCAGGCCCTCACCGGCGCCGGCAAGACGGTCGCGGTCATCGACACCGGCGTCAACCGGCACCCGCGCCTGGGCAACGTGCTCGGCGGCGGGACGAGCATCCCCGACGGCCGCGGCGACCAGGACTGCGACGGGCACGGCACCATCGTGGCCGGCATCATCGGCGCCGACGCGGACCCGACCGGGCAAATCGGCTACGTCGGCGTCGCACCGGATTCGGCGATCCTGTCCATCCGGCAGTCTTCGAGTCTCTTCCAGGACAACCAGACCAACGCGACGATCGGCAACACCGAGACCATGGCGGAAGCCATCAACATCGCGGTGGACCGAAACGTCGACGTCATCAACATCTCGCAGTCGTCGTGCCAGCCGATCGCGGAGGCCAGCAACTTCGCCAACCGCGGGAACCAGCAGCTGCACAACGCGGTTCTTCGGGCCTACAACGCGGGCATCGTGGTGGTCGCCGCCGCTGGCAACGTCGGCGGGACGTGCCAGAAGAACCCGTCCGGCAACCCGACGACCGCGGTGCTGCCCGCCTGGTTCGACGACCAGGTGCTCACCGTGGCCTCGGTGAACCAGCAGGGTGCGCCGTCGGAGTTCACCGTGCCGGGGCCATGGGTGGACGTGGCCGCACCTGGTGAGGGCCTGATCGCACTCGATCCGGGTGTCGGTGGGAGCGGGCTGGCCAGCCAGATCGCCGAGGGCCAGGACGGTCAGATGGGCCCGATCCAGGGCACCAGCTTCGCCGCGCCGTACGTGTCCGGGCTCGCGGTGCTGATCAAGCAGAAGTTCCCGGAACTCTCGGCTCAGCAGGTGATGGACCGGATCAAGACGACGGCGCTGCACCCGGGCGGCATCAACGGGCGCAACGACATCGTCGGCTTCGGCATGATCGACCCGATGGCCGCGCTGAGCGACGTGGTCCCGGCCGAGCACGGCAAGGTGGCGCCACCACCGCGACCGAAGCGGCTGGAAGCCGACGTCATCCCGCAGCAGGACTTCCCGGCGCTGATCATCGCGATGGGCGGTGCTGGAGCGGGCATCGCGGCGATAATCTTCACCGCGTTCCTGGTCAACGCGGTCCGCAACGTGCGGGCCAGAGCCCGCGAGAACAGCGGCCGCTGAGCAGCTCCGAAACCGGCCCGGTGTCCACTTAGGACACCGGGCCGGTTCGCGTTCAGCCGAGGGTGCCGATGACCGCCATCGCGCCGACCGCCGCGAGCACCGACCCCCGACGCAGCTATTACTGTCGCAATGTGCTTGATCCAGGTCGCAAGCGGTTGTTCCTGGTCGATGCCGCCCTCGGCGTGGCGATCACGGCCACCTACCGCGGCATTGCGCGCCGGGGCCAGCGGGTTCCTGCTCAAGGACACTCCGCCCGGCGAGCTGCTGGCCGCGATCCGGGTGGTCGCGGCGGGCGACGGACTGCTGGCGCCGTCGGTGACCCGGCGGTTGATCGCGGAGTTCGCCCGGCGACCGGAGCCGACCGGTTCCCCGGCCCGCGCGCTGGACGCGCTGACCGGTCGGGAACGCGAGGTCCTCACCTTGGTGGCGCGTGGGCTGTCCAACACCGAACTCGCCGACCAGCTGCACCTGAGCATGCCGACGGTGAAGACGCACATCGGCCGACTGCTCGCGAAGCTCCACGCCCGCGACCGAGCTCAACTCGTCATCACGGCGTACGAAACCGGCCTGGTATCACCCCGAACTCCGCGCTGACGCCCAGCGATCTCCGCAAGCGGGCCAGTCGCCTCGTGACCGTCAGTCCCGCCGCTTCGGAGGTGGGGCGTCGCCCACCGACGCGGTGCCGGTCCTCGGCTTCGGCGGTGGCGCATCACCTACCGACGCAGTGCCGGTCCTCGGCTTCGGGGGTGCGGTCTCGCCTGCTGGTTTTGGCTTCGGGTGCAGGACGTCGTCGATCGAGGGGCGTGGTTTCGCGGGTTCCAGGACCGACGGGATGCTCAGCGGTGGACCGGCAGACTGCGGGTTGGCAGACTGCGGGTTGGCCGACTGCGGGCTGACGGGCTTGGCCGATTCCGGGGCCTGGTCCTGCGGTTTGGCGCCGAAGACCGCCGGGGCCGCATCGGGCGGGGTGCCGAACAGCTCTTCCGGCTTGGCCTTGAACCGCGAGGGGTTCCTGCGCTCCTGACCGCCGCCTTGCTGGGCGCCGCCCATCATCCCGCCCATCATGCCCATCGGCATCATGCCGCCGTACATCCCGCCAGCGGCCGCGCCGCCAGCGGCACCGGCCATCGCGCCGCCGGTGGCCGCGGCAGCAGGCGGCAGCGCCGACGGCTCGACCGCCCGCGAAGTGCCGCCCGGTGACAATTCGGTATCGGCGGTTCCACCAGGTGCGCCGGAAGCACTCGCGGCGCCAACTCCGGACGCGCCACCCGACGCACCGCCACCGGCACCCGCACCCGCCGATTCAGCACTCGCCGGAGCCGCACCCGCCGGTTCGGCACCCGCCGGTTCGGCGGCAGCGGGGGGCGCTGCCGCAGCGGGTGCGCGGAAGTCCCAGGCCTGCGCGGGCATTCGGCGGTCGAACTGGACCGATCCGGTCGACCGGCCCTCCTCCAGGTCGTCGCAGAACCGCGCGAACGCGGCATAAGCGTCCGAAATGGACTCGGCCAGCTCAAGAGCCGGTTGGGCGAGATCCGCGAAGTGCTTGCGCGCCCGGTTGGCACCCTCGACGGGCGCCAGCAGTGCTGAGGACACCGAGTCCGCCGCCTCCACGACCAGCTCGCCCAGGTCGTCCAACTGCGTCTGCACCGCGTCGACGGTGTGCTCCAACGCATCCGCCAGCGCACGCATCGAATCGACCAGGTCGTTGCCCGCCAGGCCGACTTCCCGGATGTGCGCGAGGAACGCATCGGCGTCCGCACCCTGCCACGCCGAATCGATCCCGCCGAGCCGCCCGTGCACGTCCAGCGCGGCCTGCTCCGCGGTCTCCGCGCCCTGGCGCCACACCTGGGCGGCTTGGCGCAGATCCTCGTGGTGTCCCACCAAGTCGGCGAGGTCGGCGGGAATCGAGTTCGCGACCTGCAACTCGTCCGCGATGCGGGACAGGTAGTCGAGGTGTTCGGCCACCTCGGAGCGCTCGGTCGCCATGCTCATGCCTCCTGCTTCCGCATCTCGCTGGCACTGTCGTCGTCGCCGACGCCGTGGAAGTCCACGACCTCGCGCAGTTCGTCACCGGCGCGCGTCAACGTCTCACCGGCGCGGCGGTTCTGGTCCAGCAGCAACGCGCGGGCCCGCTGGTAGGCCTCCGCTGCCCCCACCTTGCGGCCGAGTTCACCGAAGGCCTCCGGGGCGAGTTCCGCAGCCGCCAATCCCTGCTGCGCCGTGGTGATCTCCTCCCCAGCGGCGCGCACTTCGCGTGCGTACGTCGCCAGCCATTCGATGTCGATCCGGATCCCCGACATCCGGCACCTCCCGAGTTGGTCGCTCGTATTGCTCGTCTTCGAAGCTGTGCAGTCGCCAGCCGACCGACTGGCCCTTATGACAATCCGCCCGCAGCTTCACCATGTGCTGCGGGCGGATCGCTTGTTCCTCGGACGTTGGAGCCGACCTGTTCGGTTCCCGATCGTGACCGGTTTCGGCTGTGCTCGCGGCCGAAACCAGACTGCTAGTTACCTGCCTGGGCGGCCCCGGACTGCTGTTGCTGCTGCTGGTTCTGCGGCGGACGGTTCACCCCGCCCGGTGCCACCGGGACCGAGTCGTAGGTCAGGCTGGCGTTCGCGGGGTCGAGGAAGTCGCCCTTCGGCAGGGTCCGCATCAGCCAGGACGGGCCCGCCTTGATGTCCCCGGCGCCACCGATCACGCCGAGGCCCTGCGCGGTGGCGACATCCTTGACGCCGTACTGCACGCCCTGGTCGGACACCAGGAAGATCGGCCCGCTGTTCGCCCCCGCTTCGTTCGAGGAACCACGCACCACCGCGGCCTTGCCGGGCGGCATGTAGAAGTAGTCGACGTTCGGCCCGGAACCGTCGAACTGGGCCAGTTTGACCGGTGCCTTCGCCGTTGGTGAGCCCTTGTGCAGGGTCACCGTGATGTTCTGGTCACCGTTGACGTTCTTCCAGCTCAGGCAGGACGTGTCGGCCTGTTGGAAGGTCACCGGCTTGGGCACCGACATCGGGAAGTTGGTGAGGTTGAGCTGTTCTTCCGACGGTGCGGTTTGGGCGTCGGTGACCGCGCCGGTGGCGTTCGGGATGTCCTGGCTGTCGTTCCTCGCCCCGTGCAGCACCGCCGCCGCACCCTCGTTGATCTGCTGCTTGCCGCCCTGCAGCAGCAGGAAGAACTGGTCCGGCTGCCCGGGCACGGTGCGCCGGACGACATCGCCGGCCTGGTACCGGGACATGTAGTCCAACTGCGTGCCATCACCCGGGACGTCCGGCACCTGCAGCATCGGGACCTCCGGAATGGAGTTGAGCATGTTGGTGCTGATCGTCCGCGGCGTCGCACCGTCGAGCCCGAAGATGTCCAGCACGTTGCTCTGCGTCTGGTCCACCCTCGACTTGACCGTGTGGGTGTGCGGGCGACCCGGCAGGTCCTGGACCCGGTAGATCAGGTACTGGTTTCCGGAGGTCTCGTCCTCGACGTACAGCGACTGGTTCGGCGCGAGTTCGGTGCCGTGGTTTCCGTCACCACCGATCACCGTCGTCTGCACCTGCGTCGCGGCCTCCACCCGAGCGTCGTTGAGGCTGTTCTGGACCTGCCCGACATCGCAGATCGCCCAGGACGGCTCCGCGGCGTTGTTGGCCTTCGGCAGGAAGGTCGGCGCGTTGACCATGCCGGTCAGCGCACCGCGCGGGAAGTCCGCCAGCGCCGCCTCTTTCACCGTGGTGGGCTCGACCGGACCGCCGCCCTGCCCACCTCCCTGGGCCATGACCAGCAATTTCGCCGAGGCCATGTTGAGCATGGGGATCAGTCGCTTTTGCGCCTGATCGTCAGAAGTGACGACAAAAACACTGCCGCTTTCCTTGGCGATGACGATCGACCCCGGATCCGGTACCGAGCCCCTGCCGCCGAACAGGCCCCAAACGAGGAACCCGACTATGCCGACGGCAGCGAGCACTGCACCCGCGATCGTGGCCCGCTTGTGCGAACCCATCGGATCGTGGAGCATCACCGCGTCTTTTCGCACCAGCGCCGACTCCATGCGGCGCAGCACGAACCGATACGCCTGAACCTGTGACTTGGTTGTGGGTGTTGATGCCATTCTTCGCCTACAGCTCTCCCGTCCGAGGTACGGTTTCGCAGGATAGTCGCAGAGAGATACCAAATGGGTGCGGTTCGACCGAGTCCGTCAGTATTCTCATCACGCGGCTTCCCGAGGAACGCGTCCCGGCGCGCCGAGTGCCGCACCTGAACCTGCGAGGGGGAGAGACCGAACGGATGTCCGTTACCACGCAACATCCGGCCCAGCCGACAGCTCCCGGGCCCGCCAGCCCGCCCCGCGCCCGGATCCGCGCGCGGCGGCGACGTATCAACGGCGTGACGCTCGGTGGCATCCCGGCGGCCAACATCGTGCTCATCGAGGTCGGCCTCGCCATCGGCCTGATCCTCTTCATAATCAACGAAATCCTGCTGCCGGTCGGCGCAGGGGTCGCGTTGCTGGCGCTGATCATCGCGCTGCTTCGGCGCCGTGGCCGCTGGTTCACGCAGTGGTTCGGGCTGGTGCTCGAATACCGCGGCCGCAACCACACCCGGGTTTCCCACCCGGCCAACGTCGACGCCATGGAACCGGCTGAGGACAAGGACGGCGACGGCATCATCGGCCCGGACGAGAACCACCGGGTCGCGCTGCTGCGCCTGGTCGTCGAAGACCTGGTGATCGCCCGAACCCAAGACCACGACCGCAACCCGGTCGGCATGGCCTGGCACAACGGCAAGTGGACGGCGGTGCTTATGGTCGAACCGGCGCCGTCGCTGCTGAACCCGGTCGACAACGCGCCGAACCTGCCGCTGGGCGTGCTCGTTCCGTGTCTGGAAGACCGCGGTGTGGTGCTCGACGCGGTCCAGGTCATCTGGCACTGCTACCCGGGAAGTGCGGCGCTGCCGTCGAATTCGCCCGCGCTGAACTCCTACCTGGAAGTCCTCGGCCGACTGCCCGCGGCCGCGCGGCGCACCACCTGGATCGCAGTGCGCCTCGATCCGCAGCGCTGCGCGAAGGCGATCGGCGAGCGCGGCGGCGGCGTCCTCGGCGCGCAGCGGGCACTCATCGGGGCGCTGTCCCGAGTCCGCAACGCGCTGGAGCGGCGCGGTGTGCCGACCCGCCCGCTGGACCCAGACGAGCTGCTGCAGGCCGGGATCTCCTCGGCGGAACTGCACAACGTGCTCGGCTCGCAACGCCCGGTCGGCCTCAAGGAGCGCTGGGACGGCGTGACGGCCGGGGGCGTCGGGCACTCCAGCTACGCCATCACCAACTGGCCGCACCAGATGAACGACAGCCTCAACGCGCTCACCGGTATCCGCGCGCTGTCCACCAGCATCGCGCTGTCCGTCTCACCGGCAGGTGAGGAAGGCGAGGTCGGGCTGCGCGGACTGGTGCGGGTCAGCGCCCGCACACCCACCGAGCTGAACGCCGCCGATGAACGGCTGAAGGCGATCAGCCACCGCCTCGGGTTGACCCTGACCCCGCTGCGCGGCTCGCAACTGGCCGGTTACGCGGCGACGTTGCCGCTGGGAGGTGCGGCATGAGCCGAAGCAGAACGATCGATGTGCCCGGCAGCCAGGGGGCGGCACCGGAGTTCCTGGTCACCCCGGAAACCCTGGACGCCATCAGCCCGTCCGGTGACCGGGGCGGTGTGATCATCGGCTCCGACCAGCAGGGCGAGGCGCAGGCCGCTTCGATGCTGCGCCCGGCCCCGACCCGCATGGTCACCCTCGGCGGCCTGTACCTGGCCCGGCAGCTCGCGCTGCGCGCGATGGCCACCGGCGCGTGGGTGATCGTCGCCACCGGACGACCGGCGGCGTGGAAGATGCTGGAGCGGGCGGCCGGGCAGACACCGGACGGCAAGGCGGTGCCGTTGGCGCAGATTCGCCGGCTGGCGCCGTTCGACCTGCCTCGGTCCACTGAGGACACTCCGCTGCTGGTGATCCACGACGGCGGCGCCGTGCCGCAGGAGCTGTTCCCGCCGCGCGCGCCGTGGCAGACCACCATGTACGTGCTGCCTTACCTGCACCCGCAGGTCAGCAGCGGTACGGCGGCGAACACCGCGGATCTCGTGCTGCTGCAACGCCTCCCGCTGAACCAGGCCCAGCTCGCCCAGCGGATCTGGAGCCTGCGGGGCCACCAGGTCCAGCAGCTGACCCAGCTCAAGGACGACTCGGTGATCGCCCTCGGCAACATGACCTGGACGATGATCCGCCTGGTGACGAACAAGAAGGAACAAGAAATCCTCGGCCCGATCCGCCGAGGCGACTGATCGGCGCACGCGACGTTTCGCGGTGAGGGGCACCCGTGACCCAGTTACTTGGTCACGGGTGCCCCTCACCCATGCACCGACGCAGCGCGGCCGACGCGAACCGCTAATCAGCAGCGGGTGGTTCGCACGTGGTGCCCGGCGGAGGCAGGCGGCGGAACTCCAGGTAGCGGTTGGCGTGGGCGATGGTGCACGGGTCGCCGCTCAGGTAGAGGGCGTGGCCCGAACCGTTGAAGCGGACCGTGGCCGAGCCCGGCACATGCGCCACGATGTTCGCGACGTACGCGTGGTCGACCCAGGTACCAGCGCCGAGCAGCGGTGGGAGCCGGTCGGCTGGCAGCGGTGTCGGCGGGTTTCGGACCGGGGTGGGCCAGCCGACGCAGGGCAACCGGTGCAAGAACCGTTCTCCGGCGAAGTTCGGCGAGACCCGCTCACCAATCGCCTTCAACCTCTCGAAGTCCGCGTAGTCGTAGACGCCCATTCCGTCCGGGCACTCGGTCACGGACTTTCCCACCATCGCAGGTACTTTCAGGCTCCCGGTGGCCTGTTCGACGTAGTCGGCGAAGCCGGACGCATCGCGGGCCACCGCCTTGTCGACGGCCCACGCGAACCGCTGCCAGTTCGGGAAGCTCGGCGCGGCACCGGGACTGATCACATCGGGGATGGGGGCGATCTTCAGGTCGAAGCCGCTGTAGGCGACCTCCTCGCCCCGCACCGGGATCGGTGACCGGTCCGCATCCGCGACCAGTCCGCGCCAGAGCGCACCGACATCCCGCCCGTGCAGCGCGCATTCCCGGGAGGACACGCACCAGGCGCCGAGCCGGGCGAACTGGTCCTCGATGGTCTGGTAGTTGACCTTGGCATTCTCGACTGGATCGGCGAGGTGGTCGACGGCGCCGTCGACGTACAGCGCGCGAACGCGGTCGGGGAACAACCGCACGTAGCTGCCGGTGCTGATCCTCTCGGAGTACGTGGAGCAGCTCTACGCCCGCGAGCTGCTGTCCGACCGGGCGGGCGCGGTGGGTTACCTGCTGAAGGACCGCGTCGGCGAGGTCGAGCAGTTCGTAGAGTCGGTGCGCCGGGTGGCGGCCGGGGGAACGGCGATGGACACCGAGGTGATCAACCAGTTGCTCATCCGCCAGGAGCGCGACGAGCCGCTTGGTGAACTGACGCCGAGGGAGCGCGAGGTCCTCGCCCTGATGGCCGAGGGCATGTCCAACGCCGCGATCGCCGCGCGCCTGCTGGTCACCGACAAGGCGATCGGCAAGCACACCAACAACATCTTCGCCAAGCTCGGACTGCCGCCGTCCGACGATCAAAACCGCCGGGTGATGGCGGTGCTGGCGTATCTCGAAGCCGAACCCGGCAGGGCCCGAGGTGTCCGCAGTTGAAACCGCGAGCGATGCGGTCCGTCAGGGGAGGGTGCGCAGGGCTCGGGTTTGGGCGGCTCTGGCTTCGAGTTCTTCGTCCGGGGGGTAGTCGATGGCCGCGAGGATCAGGCCGTGGGCGGGCGCTACCGCGGTGGTGCGGGTGGTGGATTCCAGGACCTCCGCTGGCCAGGGCTGGCTTCGGCGGCCATCGCCGACCATCAGGAGCGTGCCGACCAGGCTGCGGACCATCGAGTGGCAGAAGGCGTCCGCGGTCACGTGCGCGACGATCAGGTGCTCCGCCACCCGCTCCCATTCGAAGCGCTGCAACTCTCGAACCGTGGTGGAGCCGTCGCGCGGCTTGCAGTAGGCCGCGAAGTCGTTGAGCCCCAACAATCCTCGCGCCGCCGCGTTGAGCGCGGCCACGTCCAGCGGGCGGTTCCAGGCGAGCGTGTCCCGGCGCCGCAGCGGATCCACGCCCCACGGCGCGTCCGACACCTGGTACCGGTAGTGCCGACGCAGCGCCGAGAACCGCGCGTCGAACTCGACTGGCACCACCCGGGCGCCCAGCACCCGCACGTCCGGCGGCAGGATGCGGTTCCACCGGTGCACCATCCGCGCCAGGTCCGGGATCCCCTGCGCATCAACGGAAATCCGCCCGCGCTCGGCCGGGTCGTGGGGCACCACGTCGAAGTGCACGACCTGCCCCGAAGCGTGCACGCCGGAATCCGTCCGCCCAGCGACCACCACCGACCGGGGCACCGATCGTCCCGGCGGCTGCTTCGCCAACGCGTCTTCCACCAGGCCCTGCACGGTCCGCTGGCCCGGTTGCCGCGCCCACCCGCAGAAATCCGTGCCGTCGTAGCTCAGGTCGAGGCGCACGCGAACGAGCCCGCCCTCCCCAGCGGGAGCGGCGGGCTCGTTCGTGGCAGAACCAGGAATCAGGACTCGTCCTTCTTCTCGGCGTCCTCGGCCTTGGCCTCGGCGGTGTCCGCCGCCTTCGCCTCGGCAGCAGTGTCCTCGGCGTTGGCCTCGACGGCCTCCGCCGGTGCCTCGGTCGCCTCGGCCTGCGGGGCCTCGGTGACCTCCGACGAGGTCTCCTGCTTGTCCTTGGCGAACTTCGTGCCGCGAGCGGCCTCCGCCTCGGCGGTGGCGGTCTGCTCGGTCACGAGTGCGATGACGGCCATCTTCGCGTTGTCACCCCTGCGCGGCATCGTCTTGATGATGCGGGTGTAGCCGCCGTTGCGTTCGGCGAAGAACGGGCCGATCTCGGCGAAGAGCTTGTGCACGACGTCCTTGTCGCGGATGGTCTTCATGACCTCACGACGGTTGTGCAGGTCGCCCTTCTTCGCCTTGGTGATCAGCCGCTCGGCGATCGGCCGCAGCCGCTTCGCCTTCGCCTCGGTCGTGGTGATCCGGCCGTGCTCGAACAGCGAGGTGGCCAGGTTGGCCAGAATGAGCCGCTCGTGCGCGGGCGACCCGCCGAGACGCGGACCCTTTGTCGGGGTGGGCATCGGTTGCTCCTCTCAGGGCGCGCCGGTACCCCGGGCGCGCAAACACAGCTCTACAGCTGCTCTGTCTCCGCGTAGTCCTGACCGTCGTCGTAGCCGTTGTCCTCGACGGGTCCGACCGCGCCGACGGTGGTCTCCTCGGAGGACCAACCTTCGGACGGGTATTCGGCCGCCGCGGCGGACGGGTCGAATCCGGGCGGGCTGTCCTTGAGGGCGAGCCCCAGCCCGGCCAGCTTCATCTTGACCTCGTCGATGGACTTGGCACCGAAGTTGCGGATGTCCAGCAGATCGGCCTCGCTGCGCGACACCAGCTCGCCGACGGTGTGGATGCCCTCCCGCTTGAGGCAGTTGTAGGAGCGCACCGTCAGGTCGAGGTCCTCGATCGGCATCGCGTAGGCCGCGATGGTGTCGGCTTCGGCCGGCGACGGACCGATCTCGATGCCTTCGGCGTCGACGTTGAGCTCGCGGGCGAGCCCGAACAGCTCGACGAGAGTGCGGCCCGCCGAGGCCACCGCGTCACGCGGGGTGATCGACGGCTTGCTCTCCACGTCGAGGATCAGCTTGTCGAAGTCGGTGCGCTGCTCGACACGGGTGGCCTCGACCTTGTAGGTCACCTTCAGCACCGGCGAGTAGATCGAGTCGACCGGGATGCGGCCGATCTCGGCACCGGTCTGCTTGTTCTGCATCGCGGGGACGTAGCCGCGACCGCGCTCGACGACGAGCTCGATCTCCAGCTTGCCCTTGGCGTTGAGGGTGGCGATGTGCAGATCCGGGTTGTGCACCGTGACACCGGCCGGCGGCACGATGTCGGCTGCGGTGACCTCACCCGGTCCCTGCTTGCGCAGGTACATCGTCACCGGCTCGTCTTCCTCGGAGCTGACGACCAGCTCCTTGATGTTCAGGATGACGTCGGTGACGTCTTCCTTGACACCCGGAATAGTGGTGAACTCGTGCAGCACACCGTCGATGCGCAGGCTGGTGACCGCCGCTCCCGGAATCGAGGAGAGCAGGGTACGACGCAGCGAGTTGCCGAGGGTGTAGCCGAAGCCCGGCTCCAGCGGCTCGATGACGAACCGGGAGCGGGTTTCCGACACGACCTCTTCGGACAGTGTGGGTCGCTGGGAGATGAGCACTTCGTTTTCCTTTCCTCACGGCGCCCGCTATTTGACGCCGATGGAATGGCGTACCCGCGTTTCGCGGGCCCGGTGGCGGATTTCCTGCACCGCCACCGCTGTGCGAGTCGCCAGCGGCCGGGCAGGCCGCTGGCGACGGCGCGTCACTTCGAGTAGAGCTCGACGATGAGCTGCTCGGTGACCGGGGTGTCGATCTGCGCACGCTCCGGACGCTGGTGCACCAGGATCCGCAGGTTCGAAGGCACGACCTGCAGCCAGGCAGGCACCGGACGCTCGCCGACGGTCTCCTTGGCGATGATGAACGGCGTGGTGGGCACCGACTTCGGCTTGACGTCGATGATGTCCCACTTCGAAACCTGGAAGCTGGGAACGTTCACCTTCTTGCCGTTGACCGTGAAGTGGCCGTGGCTGACCAGCTGCCGCGCCATCCGGCGGGTGCGGGCCAGACCGGCGCGGTAAACGACGTTGTCCAGCCGGGATTCCAGCAACTGCAGCAGGTTGTCACCCGTCTTGCCGGGACGCCGGTTGGCTTCCTCGTAGTAGTTGCTGAACTGCCGCTCCAGCACGCCGTAGGTGAACTTCGCCTTCTGCTTCTCCTGGAGCTGCAGCAGGTACTCGGTTTCCTTGATGCGCGCGCGGCCGTGCTGCCCCGGCGGGTACGGCCGGCGCTCGAACGCCTGGTCACCGCCGACGAGGTCAACCTTCAGACGGCGGGACTTGCGGGTCGCGGGACCGGTGTAACGAGCCATCTTTGTTTACTCCTTCCCGCGGCTCAGACCCGACGACGCTTCGGCGGGCGGCAGCCGTTGTGCGGCTGCGGGGTGACGTCCTGGATGGTGCCGACCTCAAGACCGGCGGCCTGCAGCGATCGGATCGCCGTCTCCCGGCCCGAACCCGGACCCTTGACGAAGACGTCGACCTTCTTCATGCCGTGCTCGGCGGCCTTGCGGGCCGCGTTCTCGGCGGCCATCTGCGCGGCGAACGGGGTGGACTTGCGGGAGCCCTTGAACCCGACGTGACCGGCGGATGCCCAGCTGATCACCGCACCGGTGGGGTCGGTGATCGAAACGATGGTGTTGTTGAACGTGCTCTTGATGTGCGCCTGACCGTGCGCGACATTCTTCTTTTCCTTGCGCCGCACCTTCTTGACGGCGCCAGCGCGAGACTTGGGTGGCATGGTTTAGCTGACTCCTAGCGAGGCTTACTTCTTTCCGGCCTTCTTCTTGCCGGCGACCGTCTTCTTCGGCCCCTTGCGGGTACGGGCGTTGGTCTTGGTCCGCTGCCCGTGCACCGGCAGGTGCCGGCGGTGCCGAAGCCCCGCGTAGCAGCCGATCTCGATCTTCCGGCGGATGTCGGCCTGGACCTCGCGACGGAGGTCACCCTCGACCCGGTAGCTGCTCTCGATGAACTCACGCAGCTTCGCGAGCTGGTCGTCATCGAGGTCGCGCGGGCGGGCGTCAGGCGAGATGCCGGTCGCGGAGAGGATCTCCTTCGACCGAGTCTTGCCGATCCCATAGATGTAGGTGAGCGCGATCTCCATGCGCTTCTCGCGCGGAAGATCGACGCCGACGACCCGTGCCATCTGGCCGGTTCTCCTTCTGTTGTCCAGGTCTGCTCCCACACCGCCCCCGCAACTGGTTGCGGAGCCCCGGCCTGGTCCGGGGGTCAGTCGGCTCACTCGCGAGCCGACAGGTCGTGGGAGTTCCTACTTGCTCGTCGCGACGTCGCGCTCAGCCCTGCCGCTGCTTGTGGCGGGCGTTGTCGCAGATCACCAGCACCCGCCCGTGACGGCGGATGACCTGGCACTTGTCGCAGATTCGCTTCACACTCGGCTGGACCTTCACGGTCGTGCTCTCCTGCTCGGACGCGTGTCCGGGTTCAACCGGACACCGTGGAGGTCACTTGTAGCGGTAGACGATGCGCCCACGGGAAAGGTCGTACGGCGAGAGCTCCACCACGACCCGGTCCTCTGGCAGGATGCGGATGTAGTGCTGGCGCATCTTGCCACTGATGTGTGCGAGGACCTTGTGGCCGTTCTCCAACTCGACGCGGAACATCGCGTTGGGTAGCGGTTCGATCACCCGACCCTCGACCTCAATGGCCCCGTCTTTCTTGCCCATGTCCTCCGCGTTTCGTGACGGTGACGGTTTTCGGACCTGAGTCCCTGCCGCTTGCACCGGAGGCCCCGGCACCCGCGACGGGCACACTGCGGCCCGGCTCGAAACACCAACGTTGCCCCGACCCGGATACTCGGAGACGGATACTCAAGGCACAACGAACCGGCGCCACTCGTGCGCCGGTATTCCACTGTACGCGCCGCTGAATCGGCCCTCCACATCGGGGCAGCTCAACGCGGCATTGCACACGTTGCGCAACATTGAAGTCACGCTGCGCAGTTACCTCTCGTCGGCGGCTTGCGTGGGTACTCCGAGTCTCACTACTTTCGATCACACGCTCGACACCGAGGTCGAGGGCCCAGACCGTGGGACAACCGAGGAGAAGCGTGATACCCCAGCAGGACCAGCGCGGTCCGAAACCCACACCGTGGCTCGGCAAGGCCACCCAGAACGCGGCCAGCAGGCTGGACGAGTACCGGACCTTCTTCAACACCGCGGTGCGCAACCCGAAGATGGTCGGCGCGGCGACGCCGACCTCGGCTGCGGTGGCCGCGACGGTGGCCCAGGTGGTGCCCACCACCGGTGCGCCAGTGGTGGTCGAACTCGGCCCCGGTACCGGGTCGTTGAGCGACGGCATCCACCGCCGCCTGCCCGAGGGCGCCCGGCACATCGGCATCGAACTCGGCAAGGGCATGGTCGAGCACCTGCAGGCCCACAAGCCGTGGATGGAGATCGTGCACGGCGACGCCGGTGACCTGCAGGCGCTGCTGGACAAGCACGGCATCGACCGCGTCGACGCGGTCATCAGCAGCATCCCGTGGTCGCTGCTGCCCGCCGACGCACAGGATCACATCCTGCGCCAGGCCGCCGATGCGCTCGCCCCGCAGGGCGCGTTCACCGCGCTCACCTACCTGTCCGCGGACCAGACTCCGGGCGGTCGGCGCTTCCGGGGCCGCCTGGCGCAGACCTTCGACGAGGTCCTCACCCACACCACCTGGCGCAACCTCCCGCCGATCCTGCACTACATCTGCCGCCGCCCGCTGGCCTAGCGCCTCGGTCCCGGTTCCCGTAGGGGATGGAATCCGGCTTTGCCGGGGATTCCCCCGAGGCGGCCAGGACGCCGACGGCGCAGGCTTGGCACACCAACCAGCACAACAACCTCATACCCACCTCGGCCACGCGACGTGACGATCCGAAGTCGCACAACCACGCGCTGCGACCTGCGTGCGGCGGTTGCACGCTGCGATGGACGAGCCAGCTATCGTCACCGCGTTTGCCGGACGGGCAGGAGTAGCCGTGATCGAGCGAAAGAAGCTGCGCGAGTATTCGACCTTCCTGACTCGCGCACTTCGTCAGCCGTCGAGGGTGGGCGCGGTGCTGCCCACCTCCCGGCACGTCGGGGCCGCGGTGGCCGCCGTGGTGCCCAGCTGCGGCACACCGACCGTGCTGGAGCTCGGTCCGGGCACCGGCGCGCTGAGCGAGCCGATCCAGCGGCGGTTGACCGAGGGCGCCAGGCACCTGGCGGTCGAGATCGACCCCGAGATGGTGCGCTACCTGCACCACGCCAAGCCGTGGCTGGAAGTGATCGAAGGCGACGCCACCCACCTGCGCAAACTGCTCGACCAGGCGGGCGTCGAGCGGGTCGATGCGGTGATCAGCAGCATTCCCTGGACCCTGCTGCCACCGGACAAGCAACGAGAGCTCCTCAAGGAGGCCGCCTCGGTCATGGCACCGGGCGGCGTGTTCACCACGGTCACCTACCTGACCACCCTGTGGCGACCAGCCACCCACGCGTTCATCGAAGCCCTGCACGACACCTTCGACGAGGTACTGCCAAGAACCGCGGTCTGGCGCAACGTGCCACCCGCCCGCATCTACGCCTGCCGCCGCCCCAGGTGAACCGATGAGAACGAGGTGAAGGGCACCTTTCACCGACTAACTTGGTAAAAGGTGCCCTTCACGCCTCACTCGAATGCGCTATGCGCACCGGGATGAGCACGGGAAAACAGGTTTTCAGGCTTCGGGGGCGGTGAGGACCCAGGGGCCGTCCTCGCCGATGGCGACCGTGTGCTCCCAGTGCGCGGCTCGGGAGCCGTCAGCGGTCACGACGGTCCACTCGTCGTCGAGTTCCTCGGTCTCCGCCGAGCCGAGGGTGAGCATCGGCTCCACCGCGATGGCCATGCCGACCCGCAGCCGCGGCCCGCGGCCCGGCTTGCCGAGGTTCGGCAGGAACGGCTCCATGTGCATCTGGGTGCCGATGCCGTGCCCGCCGTACTCCGCGATGATCCCGTACTCCACCCCGTCGGCGTCCGCCGCCGAGCGGGCCGCGGTCTCCACGGCGTGCGAAATGTCGGTCAGCCGGTTACCGGCCCGGATCTGCTCGATACCGGCCCACATCGCGGCCTCGGTGGCCGCCGACAGCGCGCGGTCCTTCGGACCGACCTCGCCGATCGCCAGGGTCACCGCGGAATCGCCGTGCCAGCCGTCCAAGATCGCGCCGCAGTCCACCGAGAGCAGGTCGCCGTCGGCGAGCACCTCGGCGCGCGACGGGATCCCGTGCACCACCTTCTCGTTGAGCGACGCGCAGATCGACGCGGGGAACCCGTGGTAGCCCTTGAACGACGGCACCGCACCGGCATCCCGGATCACCTGCTCGGCGATCGCGTCCAGCTCACCGGTGCTGGCCCCCGGCACGGCGTGCTCGGTCACCTCGGCGAGCGCGCGGGCCACGACCAAGCCAGCGGCGCGCATCGCCTCGATCTCGCCCCGCGACTTGAGCTCGATGCCCTTCCCCCGACGCAACAACGCACTCACCTTCAAGATTCTTTCTCGGGCTCGCAATGGTTCCCGCCGGAGGACCGCCGACGGGCCAGCTCAGGCTCGGGCGCGCAGCGCTTCCAGCGCGCGGGCGGAGATCTCCTCGATCGAGCCGACGGCGTCGATCTTGATGATCTTGTCCCGGTAGTAGTCCAGCAGCGGTTCGGTCTCCGAGTGGTAGACCGCGAGCCGACGCCGGATCACGTCCTCGGTGTCGTCCGATCGCCCGCGGGCCAGCATCCGCTTGACCAGCTCGTTCTCCGGCACGTCGAATTGCAGCACGGCACTGAGCTCCACACCCAGGTCGGCGAGCATCTCGCCCAGCACCTCGGCCTGCGCGGCATTGCGCGGGTACCCGTCCAGCAGGAAGCCCTTGGCGGCGTCCTCGTCGGCGAGCCGGTCGCGCACCATCTCGTTGGTTACCTCGTCCGGAACCAGCTCACCGGCGTCCATGTAGCTCTTCGCCTTCTGACCCAGCGGCGTGGCGTTGCCGATGTTGGCGCGGAACAGATCTCCGGTGGAGATGTGCGGGACGCCGAGCTGTTCGCTGAGCAAGGCTGCCTGGGTGCCCTTGCCCGCACCGGGCGGGCCGACGAGAACCAATCGCACCAAGGGTCTGCCTCCGAATCAATCCGATCGCGCGCCAATCGCTGGCGAGCGCTCCGCCTGCCCCGCTGCCTCCGGGCAACTGCGGTCCGACCTGCGGTGGTCCCGGTGCGCCCGCCCCGAACCATCCGCAACAGCGGTTTCCGGGCGCGACGAAATCGCGCCCGGACAGTTCAGCTTACCGGAGGAAACCCTCGTACTTGCGTTGCGTGAGTTGGCTCTCGATCTGCTTCACGGTGTCCAGGCCGACGTTGACCATGATCAGCACCGCGGTACCGCCGAACGGGAAGTTCTGGTTCTGCCCCTGACCACCGGTGATGCCGAGGAAGAAGTTCGGCAGGATCGCGATGATGCCCAGGTACAGCGAACCGGGCAGGGTGATTCGGGAGAGCACGAAGGTCAGGTACTCGGCGGTCGGCCGCCCGGGCCGGATGCCGGGGATGAACCCGCCGAACTTCTTCATGTCGTCGGCGCGTTCTTCGGGGCTGAAGGTGATCGAGACGTAGAAGTAGGCGAAGAAGACGATCAGCGACATGTACAGCAGGATGTGCACCCAGCTGGACGGATCGACGATGTAGGTCTGGATGAACCGGGCCCACCAGGTGTCCTGGTTACCGGCCAGCTGGCCGATCAGCTGCGGCAGGTACAGCAGCGAGGAACCGAAGATGACCGGGATGACACCCGCCTGGTTCACCTTCAGCGGCAGGTAGGTGGAGGTGCCGCCGTACATCCGGCGGCCGATCATGCGCTTGGCGTACTGCACCGGGATCCGGCGCTGGGCCTGCTCGATGAAGACCACGGTGGCGATGATGGCGATCGCGAAGGCGCAGACCACGGCGAACACCAGCGGCCCGTGCGAGGTGAGGATCGCGCCACCCTCGGCGGGGATCCGCGAGGCGATGGACACGAAGATCAGCAGCGACATGCCGTTGCCGACACCGCGCTCGGTGATCAGCTCGCCCATCCACATCAGCACCGCGGCACCGGCGGTCATCACGACCACGATGGTGATCAGGTTCAGCACCGAGTCGTCCGGGATGACCGACACCGAGCAGCCCTGGAACAGCTGCCCGCGCACCGCCAGCGCCACGATGCCGGTGCCCTGCAGGATCGCCAGCGCGATGGTCAGGTACCGGGTGTACTGCGTCAGCTTCGCCTGCCCGGACTGGCCTTCCTTCTTCAGCTGTTCGAAGCGCGGGATGACCACCTGCAGCAGCTGGATGATGATGCTCGCGGTGATGTAGGGCATGATGCCCAGCGACAGCACCGACAGCTGCAGCAGCGCACCGCCGCTGAAGAGGTTGAGCAGCGAGTACACGCTTTGCGAACCGCTGCCCTGGATCTGCTCGATGCACTGCTGGATGTTCGGGTACGACACCCCCGGAGAGGGGATCGTGGCGCCGAGCCGGTAGAGCACGACCATGCCCAGGGTGAAAAGGATCTTGCGGCGCAGGTCCGGCGTCGCCAGAGCCGAGCGGAAGGCGCCGAGCACGCGAACCTCCTGTACGCGAGCCGGTCGGAACCGGCCGGGGAAAGAATGCGGCAGTTTGCGCAGCGCCGAAACGAGGACGGCACTGCCGGGGCGACTTTAGCAGGCCCGCGAGCAGCCACGGACGGCGACCGAAGTCTCGCCGCCGATCATCGCTTGCGCCACCGGCGAACGCCGGTTTTCACAGTCCCCAATCGAAACCGTGAATATCGCCCGAATCCTTGCGCGGTTCCGATTGAAACCGCAGGCGCAACCGGATTCGCGCCCAGTTCCAATTGGACCCACCACTCCGGCGCCCCGCCGTTTCGAACGGCCGGAGTACAGGTGAAGGGCACCTTTCACCAACTTACTTGGTAAAAGGTGCCCTTCACTCTTCACCTGATCGGGGAAGAGGTGAGGGCCGGTCGACCTGGTCGACCGGCCCTCGGTTGAAGCGCTTGTCAGCTGTCCAGCTTGGTGACCGAACCGCCTGCGGCGGTGATCTTCTCCTGGGCGCTGCCGGTGAACGCGTGCGCGGTCACCTCCAGCTTGATGCCCTCCAGGTCCCCGTCGCCGAGGATCTTCACCAGCTCGTTCTTCTTGACCAGGCCAGCGGCGATCAGCTCGGCCATGCCGACGGTGCCGCCCTCCGGGAACGCCCGGGCCAGCCGACCGACGTTCACGCCCTGGTACTCGGTGCGGAACCGGTTCTTGAAGCCCTTCAGCTTGGGCAGCCGCATGTGGATCGGCATCTGCCCACCCTCGAAGCGAGGGGAGACGTTCTTGCGGGCCTTGGTGCCCTTGGTACCGCGACCAGCGGTCTTGCCCTTGGAGCCCTCACCGCGACCGACGCGGACCTTGTCGCGCTTGGCGCCGGGGGCCGGCCGCAGGTCGTGCAGTTTGATGACCATGTCAGTCGACCTCCTCGACCGTCACCAGGTGACGGACGGCGTTGATCATGCCGCGCACGTTGGAGTCATCCGGACGCACCACGGACTGACGGATCTTGCGCAGCCCGAGGGTGCGCATCGTGTCGCGCTGGTTCTGCTTGGTGCCGACCAGCCCACGCACCTGGGTGATCTTCAGCTGTGCCATCTCGATCAGACCCCCTGCCCCGAGGCCGCGGCACGGGCCCGCAGGATGAACGCCGGTGCGACGTCTTCCAGCGGCAGGCCGCGACGAGCCGCGACCTCCTCCGGGCGCTGCAGCATCTTCAGCGCGGCGACCGTGGCGTGCACGATGTTGATCGGGTTGTCGCTGCCCAGCGACTTGCTCAGCACGTCGTGGACACCGGCGCACTCCAGCACCGCGCGCACCGGGCCACCGGCGATGACACCGGTACCGGCGCTGGCCGGACGCAGCAGCACGACGCCCGCGGCGTCCTCGCCCTGCACCGGGTGGGTGATGGTGCCGCCCAGGCGCGGAACGCGGAAGAAGTTCTTCTTCGCTTCCTCGACGCCCTTGGCGATCGCCGCCGGAACTTCCTTGGCCTTGCCGTAACCGACACCGACCATGCCGTCGCCGTCACCGACGACGACCAGCGCAGTGAAGCTGAACCGTCGACCACCCTTGACGACCTTCGCGACCCGGTTGATGGTCACGACGCGTTCGAACTGCGGGGTCTTCTCTTGGGCCGCCCCGCCACGGCCGCCGTCGCGGCGGTCCCGGCGGTCCTTGCCGCCGGACTCCCCGCCCTCACGCCGAGTGCGTCCAGGCATCAGGCGTCCCTTCCGTTCTCCGTCTTACCCACTTGTCAGAACTCCAGTCCGCCGTCACGGGCGGCGTCGGCCAGCGCGGCCACCCGACCGTGGTAGGCGTTGCCGCCGCGGTCGAACACGACCTTGTCGATCCCGGCGTTCTTGGCACGGGCCGCGACGAGCTCGCCGACCTTGGTGGCCTTGGCCTTCTTGTCGCCCTCGAAGGCCCGGAGGTCGTTTTCCAGGGTGGAGGCCGCGACCAGGGTGTGCCCCTTGGTGTCGTCGACGACCTGGGCGACGATGTTGCGCAGCGACCGGGTCACGACCAGGCGCGGGCGCTCGGCAGTGCCGATGATCTTCTTGCGGAGGCGCGTGTGCCGCTTGGCCCGGGCTTGCCGACGCTTGGTCGAGATGTCCTTGCCCACCGGCTTGCGCTTGGTAGCTGTCGTCTCGGTCATGGTCACTTACCCGTCTTTCCGACCTTGCGGCGGATGTTCTCACCTGCGTAGCGGACACCCTTGCCCTTGTACGGGTCGGGCTTGCGCAACTTGCGAATCCTGGCCGCGATCTCGCCGACAAGCTGCTTGTCGATGCCCTTGACCGACAGCTTGGTCGGACCCTCGACTGCGAACTGGATGCCTTCCGGCGGTTCGATCACGATGGGGTGGCTGTAGCCGAGGGCGAACTCCAGGTTCGACCCCTTCTGCAGCACGCGGTAACCGACGCCGTGGATCTCCAGGTCCTTCTGGTAGCCCTGGCTGACGCCGATCACCATGTTGTTCACCAACGTCCGGGTGAGCCCGTGCAACGACCGGCTCTCCCGCTCGTCGTCGGGGCGCTTCACCAGGATCGCGCCGTCGTCGTCCCGCTGGACGGCGATCGGCTCGGCAACCTGGTGCACGAGGCTGCCCTTGGGACCCTTCACGGTCACCGCTTGGCCGTCGATGGTCACCTCGACGCCGGAGGGGACGGTGATCGGCAGCTTTCCGATGCGCGACATAGCCGCTCCTCCTCCCTTACCAGACGTAGGCGAGGACTTCCCCGCCCACGCCCTTCTTCATGGCCTGCCGGTCGGTCAACAGACCACCGGAGGTCGAGATGATTGCGACGCCCAGGCCACCCAGCACCTTCGGCAGGTTGGTGGACTTGGCGTAGACCCGCAGACCGGGCTTGGAGACCCGGCGCAGGCCCGCGATGCTCCGCTCGCGGTTCGGGCCGTACTTGAGCTCGACGACGAGCTCCTTGCCCTTGTCACCCTCTTCGATGCGGGAGCCGAACACGTAGCCCTCCCGCTTGAGGATTTCGGCGATGTTCGCCTTCAGCTTGGAGTGCGGCATCACGACCTCGTCGTGGTATGCCGAGTTTCCGTTGCGCAGACGTGTCAACATGTCTGCGATCGGATCGGTCATCGTCATGACCTGCTCAACCTTTCTCGTCTGGTTCCGATGGGCCCCGACCATGCACCGCCTGAGTACAGGTGGTGCGTCTGGGCCCTGGCCTGGACGAAGTTCGGGGTTTCCTGCCGAGCAGGCAGGTCCCTTGTCGAATTCGCGTGCAAGCACGGCGTTCGCCGCGGAGCGTGGGCATCAGCCCTGGTAGCGCCTGCTGAGGGTACCTGTAAACGGCATCGCCCCAGCAGGCGGGCACTCACCAGGAGGACTTGCTCACGCCGGGCAGCTCACCCGCGTGCGCCATCTCGCGGAAGCACACCCGGCACAGCCCGAACTTGCGGAACACCGCACGCGGCCGCCCGCAGCGCTGGCAGCGGGTGTAGCCGCGAACTTTGAACTTCGGCTTGCGCGCCGCCTTGATAACCAGCGCCTTCTTGGCCATCGCTCAGTTCTCCTTGAACGGGAAGCCGAGGTGCCGCAGCAGCGCCCGACCTTCCACATCGTTGGTGGCCGTGGTAACGACGGTGATGTCCATGCCACGCGGCCGGTCGATGTGATCCGGGTTGATCTCGTGGAACATCGTCTGCTCGTTGAGGCCGAAGGTGTAGTTGCCGTTGCCGTCGAACTGCTTCGGCGACAGACCGCGGAAGTCCCGGATGCGCGGCAGCGCGATGGTGACCAGGCGGTCGAGGAACTCCCACATCCGGTCGCCGCGCAGGGTGACCCGCGCACCGATCGGCATGCCCTCGCGGAGCTTGAACTGCGCGATGGACTTGCGGGCCCGGCGGATCTCCGGCTTCTGCCCGGTGATGATCGACAGGTCGCGGACCGCGCCCTCGATCAGCTTGCTGTCCCGAGCGGCGTCGCCAACACCCATGTTGACCACGACCTTGACCGCGCCGGGCACCTGCATCACGTTGGCGTACTTGAACTCCTCGTGGAGCGCCTGGCGGATCTCCTCGCGGTAACGGGTCTTCAGCCGCGGGACGATCTTCTCAGCAGTGGTCATGATCAGATGTCCTTACCGTTTCGACGAGAGATGCGGACCTTCTTGCCGTCCTCACCGATGCGGTAGCCGACGCGGGTGGGCTTGCCATCGGAGTCCACGACCATCACGTTGCTCACGTGGATGGGCGCCTCCTGGGTCACGATGCCGCCGGACTGCGCACCACGCTCGGTCCGGGAGACCTTGGTGTGCTTCTTGATCCGGTTCACACCCTCGACCAGGACGCGCTGCTCCTTGGGCATGGCCTTGATGACCTTGCCCTTGGCGCCCTTGTCCTTGCCGGAGATGACGACGACCGTGTCACCTTTTTTGATCTTCATCACAAGACCTCCGGCGCGAGCGAGATGATCTTCATGAACTTCTTGTCGCGCAGCTCGCGGGCGACCGGCCCGAAGATACGGGTGCCCCGCGGCTCGCCACCGGGCTTCACCAGCACCGCGGCGTTCTCGTCGAACCGGATGTAGGAACCATCCGCCCGACGCTTCTCCTTCTTCTGCCGGACGATGACGGCCTTGACCACATCGCCCTTCTTGACTCCTGCACCGGGGATGGCTTCCTTGACGGTCGCCACGATGATGTCCCCGAGGCTCGCGTAGCGCCGACCCGACCCACCGAGGACCCGGATCGTGAGGATCTCCTTGGCCCCGGTGTTGTCGGCGACTCGCAGTCGCGACTCCTGCTGGATCACGTCTGACTCCTGACCCTAAGTACCCGGACCGAGCCCGGGCACACTCTGGCACGCCAAATTTCCGACCTGACGCGCGCGGTCACTTCCGGCACGCGAACCGGCCGAGGACTGGGAAGTTCCCCGCCGACCGACCGGCCCGCACACCACGTTCTCGGGCTTTCCGGCGAAGCCGACCCGACAACGGTATTTACTTGGCCTTCTCCACGACCTCGACGAGCCGCCAGCGCTTGGTGGCCGACAGCGGTCGAGTCTCCATCAGCAGCACCCGGTCTCCGACACCGGCCGTGTTGGCCTCGTCGTGCGCCTTGACCTTGGTGGTCTGCCGCATGACCTTGCCGTAGAGGGCGTGCTTCTTGCGGTCTTCGAGGGAGACCACGATCGTCTTGTCCATCTTGTCCGAGACGACGTAGCCCTCGCGGATCTTGCGGCGGTTGCGCTCCACGCCCTGTCCTTTCTCGCTCATGCCGCGCCCTCCTCAGAGCCCTCGGGGGTAACCGTCAGGCCCAGTTCGCGCTCGCGCATGATCGTGTAGATCCGGGCGATGTCCTGCCGGACCGTGCGCAGCCGCCGGTTGTTCTGAAGTTGGCCGGTGGCCATCTGGAAACGAAGGTTGAACAGCTCCTCCTTCGCCTCCTTCAGCCGCTGGACGAGCTCCTCCTCGTTGAGTTCGCGGAGCTCAGCTGCGGTGACACCCGCTGCCATCAGAAGTCACCACCCTCGCGGGACACGATCTTGCACTTCATCGGGAGCTTGTGCGCCGCACGGGTCAGCGCTTCGATCGCCGTCTTCTCGTTCGGGAAGGTCAGCTCGAACATGATGCGTCCGGGCTTGACGTTGGCGACCCAGGCCTCCGGCGAGCCCTTACCGGAACCCTGCCGGGTTTCGGCCGGCTTCTTGGTCAGCGGGCGGTCCGGGAAGATGTTGATCCACACCTTGCCGCCACGCTTGACGTGCCGGGTGATCGCGATACGGGCCGACTCGATCTGCCGGTTGGTCACGTAGCCGTGCTCGATCGCCTGAATGCCGTACTCGCCGAAGTTGATCCGGGTGCCACCCTTGGCGAAGCCCTTACGCTTCGGCGCGTGGCTCTTGCGCCACTTCACCCTGCGTGGGACGAGCACGTCTCAGCCCTCCGTCTTCTCTTCGGTCGCGGCGGCCTGCGGCTGCCCGCCCTCCGGGGCCTTGGCGGCCCGGTCGGACTTCTCCGCTGCACCGCGGTCCGCGCCACCGGCACCCCGGCGACGGCCACCGCGCTCCGATCGGCCGCCGCGCTCACCGCGCTCACCGCGCTCGCCGCCGCCGCGCGGCGGACGAACCTCGGACTCCTGCTGCTTCTGCTTCAGGCCACCGACCAGCTCACCCTTGTAGATCCACACCTTGACGCCGATGCGACCGAACGTGGTGCGGGCCTCGAAGAAGCCGTAGTCGATGTCCGCGCGCAGCGTGTGCAGCGGAACCCGACCCTCGCGGTAGAACTCCGAGCGGGACATCTCGGCACCGCCCAGGCGACCCGAGCACTGCACCCGGATGCCCTTGACCTGCGGCGAACGCATGGCCGACTGGATGGCCTTGCGCATCGCGCGCCGGAAGGACACGCGGTTGGACAGCTGCTCGGCCACGCCCTGCGCGACCAGCTGGGCGTCCGCCTCGGGGTTCTTGACCTCAAGGATGTTGAGCTGGACCTGCTTGCCGGTCAGCTTCTCCAGCGAACCGCGGATGCGGTCCGCCTCGGCACCGCGACGGCCGATGACGATGCCCGGCCGAGCGGTGTGGATGTCCACGCGGACCCGCTCGCGGGTGCGTTCGATCTCCACCTTGGAGATACCCGCGCGCTCCATACCGCGAGACAGCTGCCGACGGATCTTGACGTCCTCCGCGACGTACTCCGAGTACTGCTTGTCGGCGTACCAGCGAGACTTCCAGTCCGTGGTGATGCCGAGTCGGAAGCCGTGCGGGTTGATCTTCTGACCCACTACCGGGCACTTCCCTTCTGGCTCTTTCGGGACTTGCTGGCCGCCTTCGGTCGCGACTCGACCTCGACGGTGATGTGGCTGGTCCGCTTCCGGATCCGGTACGCACGGCCCTGCGCGCGCGGCCGGAACCGCTTCAACGTCGGACCCTCGTCCACGTACGCGTGGTGCACCCACAGCGTCTCGGGGTCGAGGGAAAGGTTGTTCTCCGCGTTGGCGATCGCACTGGCGAGCACCTTCGACACCGGACCGCTGGCGGTCTGCGGCGCGAACTGGAGCACGGCCAGGGCATCGCTGGCACTCCGGCCCTTGATGAGCTCGACCACGCGGCGCGCCTTCATCGGCGACACGCGGACGAACCGGGCCCGCGCCACTGCGAGCGGGGTTTCCTCCGCGGCAGTGTCGTCGGAACGGGCTGTCATCCTGCTACCCCTTGCTCTTACTCGTTCGTGTCACAGACCCGCTCAGCGGCGGCGCGACTTCCGGTCTTCCTTGACGTGGCCCTTGAAGGTACGGGTCGGGGCGAATTCGCCCAGCTTGTGCCCGACCATCGACTCGGTGACGAACACCGGGACGTGCTTGCGGCCGTCGTGCACCGCGAAGGTGTGGCCCAGCATGTCCGGGATGATCGTGGACCGGCGGGACCAAGTCTTGATCACGGTCTTCTTGCCCGACTCGTTGAGCGCGTCCACCTTCTTGAGCAGGTGGTCGTCCACGAACGGGCCCTTCTTCAGGCTGCGTGGCATGTTTGCTTACCTCCCTGCTCAGCGCTTCTTGCCGGTACGGCGACGGCGGACGATGAGCTTGTCACTGGGCTTGCTGCGGCGGGTGCGGCCTTCCGGCTTGCCCTTCGGGTTGACCGGGTGACGACCACCCGAGGTCTTGCCCTCACCACCACCGTGCGGGTGGTCAACCGGGTTCATCACGACACCGCGGACGGTCGGGCGCTTGCCCTTCCACCGCATCCGGCCCGCCTTGCCCCAGTTGATGTTGGCGTGCTCGGAGTTTCCGACCTCGCCGACGGTGGCCCGGCACCGCGCGTCCACGTTGCGGATTTCGCCCGAGGGCATCCGCAGCTGGGCGTACGGGCCGTCCTTGGCCACCAGCTGGACCCGGGCACCGGCGGACCGCGCGATCTTGGCGCCGCCACCGGGGCGGAGCTCGATCGCGTGGATCACGGTGCCGGTCGGGATGTTGCGCAGCGGCAGGTTGTTACCCGGCTTGATGTCCGCACGCGCACCGCTCTCGATCGGGTCGCCCTGCTTGATGTTGTTCGGCGCGATGATGTAGCGCTTCTCGCCATCGGCGTAGTGCAGGAGCGCGATCCGAGCACTGCGGTTCGGGTCGTACTCGATGTGCGCGACCTTGGCCGGCACACCGTCCTTGTCGTTGCGGCGGAAGTCGATCACTCGGTAAGCCCGCTTGTGACCGCCACCCTTGTGCCGCGTGGTGATCTTGCCCTGAGCGTTGCGGCCCGCCTTCTTGTTCAGCGGACGCACCAACGACTTCTCCGGCTCCGTCCGGGTGATCTCGGCGAAGTCGGACACGCTCGCGCCGCGACGGCCCGGCGTCGTCGGCTTGTACTTGCGAATGCCCATTGTTAACGCAACCTCGTCCTAATCAGCACCGTCAGGCGGCCGGTCCGCCGAAGATCTCGATCGGCTTGCTCTCCGGCGAAAGGGTGACGATCGCCCGCTTCGTGTTCTTGCGCTTGCCGAAGCCGGTGCGGCTCCGCTTGCGCTTGCCCTGGCGGTTGATCGTGTTGACGTTGGTCACCTTGACGTCGAAGATCTTCTCGATCGCGATCTTGATCTCGGTCTTGTTCGAGCGCGGGTCCACCAGGAACGTGTACTGGCTCTGTTCCAGCAGCCCGTAGCTCTTCTCGGAGATCACCGGCGCAAGGATGATGTCTCGCGGGTCGGCGCTCACTGCTCTGCCTCCTCAGTGCTCTGCGGGACACCCGCACCCGGTCGGCTTACATGAGCGCAAAGGCGCAGAGTGTCGCTCATGACGCCTCCTCAGAAGAAGACGCGGCGGCCTTGACCGACCGGCCCTTGACGGGGCCTGCGACGAAACGCTCGAACGCAGCCTTGGTGAACACCACGTCATCGCTGTTGAGCACGTCGTAGGTGTTCAGCTGGCCCGGGTCGATCAGGTGCACGTTCTGCAGGTTCCGCAGGCTCAGCCACGAGTTCTCCTCCTCGTGGCGGTTGAGCACCACCAGAACCTTCTTCGCCTCGGTCCAGTTGCGCAGCGCGGTCTTGGCCTGCTTGGTGGACGGCTGCTCGCCGCCGACCACGCCGGTGACCACGTGCAGCTGACCGGCGCGAACCCGGTCGGAGAGGGCACCGCGCAGCGCGGCGACCTTCATCTTCTTCGGGGTCCGCTGCGAGTAGTCCCGCGGCTGCGGCCCGTGCACCACGCCACCGCCGGTGAACTGCGGGGCCCTGATGGAGCCCTGCCGGGCGTTGCCGGTGCCCTTCTGCCGGTACGGCTTCTTGCCGCCGCCGGAGACCATGCCGCGCGTCTTGGTGGCGTGCGTGCCCTGTCGAGCGGCGGCCAGCTGGGCCACCACGACCTGGTGCATCAGCGCCACGTTCGCCTGCGCGTCGAAGATCTCGGCGGGCAGCTCGACGGTGCCGTCGGTCTTGCCGTCCGGGGTTCGGACGTCGAGCGTCAGGCTCATCACGCACCACCCTTCGCGGGACTCTTGACCAGGACCAGGCCGCCCTTCGGGCCGGGCACGGCGCCCTTGATCAGCAGCAGGCCGGACTCCGACTCCACCTTGTGAACCTTCAGGTTCTGGGTGGTGACGCGGTCCGAGCCCATGCGACCGGCCATCCGCATGCCCTTGAACACCCGACCGGGGGTCGCGCAGCCGCCGATGGAACCCGGCTTGCGGTGCACCGCCTGGGTACCGTGGCTGGCGCCCTGGCTGCGGAAGCCGTGCCGCTTGATGGTGCCCGCGAAGCCCTTGCCCTTGCTGGTGCCGACCACGTCGACCACCGCGCCCGCCTCGAAGACGTCCGCGCCGATCTCCTGGCCCAGCTCGTACTCACCGGCATCCGCGGTGCGCAGCTCCACGACGTGGCGGCGCGGGGTGACGCCGGCCTTGGCGAAGTGGCCGCCGCGCGGCTTGTTCACCTTGCGCGGGTCGATGGCGCCGAACGCCAGCTGCACGGCCGAGTAGCCGTCCTTTTCGGGGGTCCGAATCTGGGTGACCACGTTCGGCCCGGCCTGCACGACCGTCACCGGGACCACCCGGTTCAGGTCGTCGAAGACCTGGGTCATGCCGAGCTTGGTGCCCAGAATCCCCTTGATCTGCCTGTCAGACATTGGTCTCGTTCTCTCCAGCTAACTCGTCGCCGTGCCTACTGGATGTTCACGTCGACGCTGGCCGGCAGGTCGATGCGCATCAGCGCGTCGACCGTCTTCGGCGTCGGTTCGAGGATGTCGATGAGCCGCTTGTGCGTCCGCATCTCGAAGTGCTCCCGCGAGTCCTTGTACTTGTGCGGGGAGCGGATGACGCAGTAGACGTTCTTCTCCGTGGGCAGCGGCACCGGCCCAACGACCCGAGCGCCGGTGCGCGTCACGGTCTCGACGATCTTGCGCGCGGACGCGTCGATCGCCTCGTGGTCGTAGGCCTTGAGCCGGATGCGGATCTTCTGTCCCGCCATAGTGGCTTGCCGTTCCTCTAGTCTCGTGCCGCGGTTTCGTCTTGGGTGCGGGTGCACCGCACCCTCGCGGGCGGTGGTCCCCACGCGGCCTCAGCCTGGTGCCGCCCCCGGTTCCCGGGAGGCGCCACAGCTCTCAGTCCGCCCCTGTTCAGGTATCTGGTGCCCGGTACCCGCGGTCGGGCGTGTCGCCCGGCTACCGCATACCGGTCCCCTCGAACGTCGCCGATGGGGTGGGCCTTGCGGCCCGTACACCTTCTAGTGCCCTGTTCGGTCCGCTACCGGCGAACCGGCGGCGTCAACACCGTCTGCGAACAGTCGGCGAACCAGAACAAGGGCGCGAGGCCCTCGCAGCAAGGCGGCCGGAGCTTCGAACTTCTCGAATTCGGTCCGTTCAAAACCCGGCCGCCCTGAACGAGCAACCCATACAGGATGACATACCCGTTTAGCCAGCCCAAATCGGGGGTGGTTTTTCCGGGATGGGCATCGGCCGGACGCGAAGAGGGCCCGCCCCTGAAGATCAGAGGCGGGCCCTCGCCACGTCACTTGATGATCTTGGTGACGCGACCGGCACCGACGGTGCGGCCACCCTCGCGGATCGCGAAGCGCAGACCTTCGTCCATCGCGATCGGCTGGATCAGCTGCACCGACATCTCGGTGTTGTCGCCCGGCATGACCATCTCGGTGCCCTCCGGGAGGGTCACCACACCGGTCACGTCGGTGGTCCGGAAGTAGAACTGCGGACGGTAGTTGTTGAAGAACGGCGTGTGCCGACCACCCTCGTCCTTGGACAGGATGTAGACCTGCGCCTCGAAATCGGTGTGCGGGGTGGTGGTGCCGGGCTTCACGACGACCATGCCGCGCTCCACCTCTTCGCGCTTGACGCCGCGAATCAGCAGACCGACGTTGTCACCCGCCTGGCCCTCGTCGAGCAGCTTGCGGAACATCTCGACACCGGTGACGGTGGTCTTGATGGCCTTCTCCTTGATGCCGACCATCTCCACCTCCTCGTTCACCTTGATCACACCGCGCTCGATGCGGCCGGTGACCACGGTGCCGCGGCCGGTGATGGAGAAGACGTCCTCGATGGGCATCAGGAACGGCTTCTCGATCTCGCGGACCGGCTCCGGGACGTTCTCGTCCACGGCGTCCATCAGCTCGATGATCTTGGCGCCCCACTCGGCGTCGCCCTCCAGCGCCTTCAGCGCCGAAACGCGGACGACCGGCACGTCGTCACCCGGGAACTCCTGGGCCGACAGCAGCTCGCGGACCTCCATCTCGACGAGTTCGAGGATTTCCTCGTCGTCGACCATGTCGGCCTTGTTCAGCGCGACCAGGATGTAGGGCACACCGACCTGGCGGGCCAGCAGCACGTGCTCGCGGGTCTGCGGCATCGGGCCGTCGGTCGCCGCGACCACCAGGATCGCGCCGTCCATCTGCGCGGCACCGGTGATCATGTTCTTCACGTAGTCGGCGTGACCGGGGGCGTCAACGTGGGCGTAGTGACGCTTCTCGGTCTGGTACTCGACGTGCGCGATCTGGATCGTGATACCGCGCTCTTTTTCCTCCGGTGCCTTGTCGATCTCGTCGAACGGCGTGAACGGGTTCAGCTCCGGGTACTTGTCGTGCAGCACCTTGGTGATGGCCGCCGTGAGCGTGGTCTTGCCGTGGTCAACGTGACCGATGGTCCCGATGTTGACGTGCGGCTTGTCCCTCTCGAACTTCGCCTTCGCCACTGGATTGTCCTCCTGGACTTGTTAACTTTCCGCCGTACGACTTGTTGTGCCAGGCGGAGTCCTGTCGGGTAGGCGACGAGCGGGCCCCGATCCCGAAAGAGCACTGCCCTGGCGGGCGGCCCGTCCATCGCCAAATTGGAGGGGATTGCTCCCCGGTCGCCTTCGCGAGGCGTTGCCTCGTGCTCGGTCTCGGGTTGCCCCGAGACCGAGCAGCAGGTCACTCGCCCGTTGCCTTGGCGATGATCTCCTTAGCCACGTTCGCCGGAACCTCGGCGTAGGAGTCGAACACCATCGAGTAGTTGGCTCGTCCCTGGGTCCTGGACCGCAGGTCGCCGACATACCCGAACATCTCCGACAGCGGCACGAGAGCCTTGACGACGCGGGTACCGCTGCGCTCCTCCATGGCCTGGATCTGACCACGGCGGGAGTTCAAGTCGCCGATGACATCGCCCATGTAGTCCTCGGGCGTGGTCACCTCGACCGCCATCAACGGTTCGAGCAGCACCGGACTCGCCTTGGCGGCGGCCTCCTTGAGCGCCATCGAACCCGCGACCTTGAAGGCCATTTCCGAGGAGTCGACCTCGTGGTACTGGCCATCGAGCAAGGTCACCTGCACACCGACCAGCGGATAGCCGGCCAGCACGCCGTACTGCATGGCATCCTGCGCGCCCTGGTCCACCGACGGGATGTACTCCCGCGGGATTCGCCCACCGGTGACCTTGTTCACGAACTCGTAGGTCGCGCTGTCGGACGTCTGCTCGATCGGCGCGAGCCCGATGATCACGCGCGCGAACTGACCGGAACCACCGGTCTGCTTCTTGTGCGTGTACTCGTACTTGTCGATCGTCCGACGGATCGTCTCGCGGTAGGCCACCTGCGGCTTACCGATGTTCGCCTCGACCTTGAAGTCGCTCTTCATCCGGTTGACGAGGACTTCGAGGTGCAGCTCACCCATGCCGCCGATGATGGTCTGCCCGGTCTCGTCGTCGAGGTGGACCTTGAAGGTCGGGTCCTCTTCGGCGAGCTTCTGGATGGCCGTGGACAGCTTCTCCTGGTCGGCCTTCGTCCTGGGCTCGATGGCCACCTCGATGACCGGCTCCGGGAAGGTCATCGACTCCAGCACGATCGGGTTCGCCGGGTCGCACAGGGTGTCACCGGTCGTGGTGTCCTTCAGGCCGATCACCGCGTAGATGTGGCCCGCCTGGATCTCGTCGACCGGGTTCTCCTTGTTGGAGTGCATCTGGAACATCTTCCCGATGCGTTCCTTGCGCTCCTTGGTCGAGTTGATGACCTGGGTGCCCGCGGCCACCTTGCCGGAGTAGACCCGGACGTAGGTGAGCTTGCCGAAGAACGGGTGCACGGCGATCTTGGACACCAGCGCGGCGAACGGCTCGTCGACGCTGGGCTTGCGCTCGGCCGGGGTCTCGCCGTCGGGCAGCAGGCCCTGCACCGGCGGGACGTCCAGCGGCGAGGGCAGGTAGTCCACCACCGCGTCCAGCATGGGCTGCACGCCCTTGTTCTTGAACGCGGTACCGCACAGCACCGGGAAGGCCTCGCGGTTGATGGTGAGCTTGCGGATACCGGCCTTGATCTGCTCCTCGGTCAGCTCCTCGCCGCCGAAGTAGGCCTCCATCAGCTCTTCATCGGATTCCGCGACCGCCTCGATCAGCTTCTCGCGGTACTCCGCGGCCCGGTCGGCGAGATCGGCTGGGATTTCCTCGACCTCGTAGTCCTCGCCCTTCTTGACGTCACCGCGCCAGGTCAGCGCCTTCATCCGGACCAGGTCGACGACGCCCTGGAAGTCGGACTCGGAGCCGATCGGCAGCTGCAGCACCAGCGGCCGGGCGTGGAGGCGATCTTCGATCGTCCGGACCGTGTAGTAGAAGTCCGCGCCCAGCTTGTCCATCTTGTTGACGAAGCAGATGCGCGGCACGTCGTACTTGTCCGCCTGACGCCAGACCTGCTCGGACTGCGGTTCGACACCTTCCTTGCCATCGAACACCGCGACCGCGCCGTCCAGGACGCGCAGCGACCGCTCCACCTCGACCGTGAAGTCGACGTGGCCAGGGGTGTCGATGATGTTGATCTGGGTGTCGCCCCAGAAGGTCGTGGTAGCAGCCGAGGTGATGGTGATACCCCGCTTCTGCTCCTCTTCCATCCAGTCCATCGTCGCGGCGCCGTCGTGCACCTCGCCGATCTTGTACGTGATCCCGGTGTAGAAGAGGATCCGCTCGGTCGTGGTGGTCTTGCCCGCATCGATGTGGGCCATGATGCCGATGTTTCGGACCTTGGTCAGGTCAGTCAGCACGTCGCGTGCCACGAGTTTCTTCCCCGTTCCCTAACAGCAGGTGCAAGTCCTACAGACAGGTGCAAGCTGTCGAATCGGTGCGCCGAGGCGGGCAAGAGCCGAACCCCGACGTCACCAGCGGTAGTGCGCGAAGGCCTTGTTGGACTCCGCCATCTTGTGCGTGTCTTCACGCTTCTTGACGCTCGCGCCGAGACCGTTGCTCGCGTCCAGCAGTTCGTTCATCAAGCGCTCGACCATGGTCTTCTCGCGACGCTGCCGCGAGTAGCTGACCAGCCAACGCAGCGCGAGGGTGGTGGAGCGACCCGCGCGCACCTCGATCGGCACCTGGTAGGTCGCGCCACCGACGCGGCGGCTGCGGACCTCCAGGGTGGGCTTCACGTTGTCCAGGGCACGCTTGAGCGTGACGACCGGGTCGGTGCCGGTCTTCTCCCGACAGCCTTCCAACGCCGCGTAAACGATCCGCTCGGCCAGCGAACGCTTGCCGTCCACGAGGACCTTGTTCACCAGCTGCGTGACCAGTGGCGAGCCGTACACGGGATCAGCGTGCAGCGGCCGCTTCGGGGCCGGACCCTTGCGGGGCATCAGCTCTTCTCCTTCTTCGCGCCGTAGCGGCTGCGAGCCTGCTTGCGGTTCTTCACACCCTGGGTGTCAGCGGAACCGCGGATGATCTTGTAGCGCACGCCGGGGAGGTCCTTCACACGGCCGCCACGAACGAGCACGATCGAGTGCTCCTGCAGGTTGTGGCCCTCACCCGGGATGTAGGCCGTGACCTCGATACCGCTGGTCAGCTTGACACGGGCGACCTTGCGCAGTGCCGAGTTGGGCTTCTTCGGGGTGGTGGTGTACACGCGGGTGCACACGCCACGCCGCTGCGGGCTCCCCTTGAGCGCCGCGGTCTTGGTCTTCGCGACCTTGTCCTGGCGGCCCTTACGGACCAGCTGCTGGATGGTGGGCATGGACCGGCTTTCTGTCAGCGTTCGCGTCTTCTGGTACTCGACCAAGCGGCGCTCGTTCGAGCTTCGGCGTGCCCTGGCGTCGAGCACCTGTCAGGCACTGTGTTTTCGGACTCCCCCCGCACCACGAGGTCGGGCGTGTCGCCCGCTCCTCGGCCTTTCGGCGCCGATGCGCCCAATGGGAACGACCCCAGTGGGTTGCTGAGAGGAGTTCCGCACATCCCCGGCGCTGACGCGGCCGACCGGCCAGGTCACGCACGGGCATGCGGATCGACCCGATTGGTGTCGGGTCCGATAAACAAAGATACCTGCCCCGTTCTCAGAGGGTCAAAACGGGGTCCCTCTTGACCTGCTCGATCACCGGGCGCTACCGGCGCGCCTCTTCGCGTGCGAGCTCACGTCATCCTTGCTCGACACTCTACCCATGCTGACAAGGCCTTCCCGCCAAGCGAGATCGATCACACCGCGGGCGGCGCCACGACCCACCGCAGGTGACCGATCGGCTGCCGGGCGCCGGATGCGGCCGTGCTCGCGGCGCGGCGGGCGCGGATCACCACGAGTCGAGGACCTCCTGCGCCGGGATCCACGAGTGCTCGTCATCGGTGATGACCGTCGCGGTGACCTCGATCCGGGTGCCCAGCGCCGTGCAGTTCAGCTGGGCAGCGCGGCCGCTACCGCGTCCTGCAGCGCGCGGATCAGGTCGTGCAGCTGCACCGACCGGTCGGGCACCTGGCCGAACGCGGCGGGCGCCGGGAACTGCGGGGGCACCGGGCGGGCGTCCTCCTGCTGCTCGACGAACACTGCGGTCACCTGGTCGAACGGGATCAATTCCGGGCTGCCGTCGACCTGCACCGCGCCGTCCCGCAGCGCCAGCGGTCGCCGCTGCTCGCCGTCGATCACGCCGACCGTCCCGGCGATGGGCGCGCCGAGGATCACTGGCTCTCCCCCTCGAACGTCTCGGTGTAGACGACGCCGTTGATCCGCCGGGGCGCGGGTTTGGGCGCCGGGAACTCCGCGATGCGCTCGTCGGCCGCGGCCCGCAGCGCGGGCTCCGGCGCGGCCGACCAATGTGGACGGGCCGGGTAGCGCTCGTTCCAGTCCTCGTCGGTCGGCGGCTCGATCGCGGACTTCCCGGGTTGGAACGCCCCCCGGCCGAACTCGGCGACGCAGTCCAGCGCCATCCGCTCGACCACCTCGCGCAGTTCCAGCTCGGCCAGCCAGTCGACCGGCAGGGCACCGACGCCCAGCAGCGCGCCGACGATGTTGCCGCAGATCGCGCCGGTCGAGTCGCTGTCCCCGTCGTGGTGCACGGCGATCCGCAGCGCGAGCTCGACGTCCGCACCGCCGACCAGCGCCGCGCACACCGCGATGGCCAGCGCCTCCTCACCGACCCAGCCGCCGCCGAGCGTGCTGGCGATCTGCTGCGGCGTCGGCACGCCCGCCTCGGCGAGGTCCACGGCGGTCTTCAGCATCGCGCTGGTTTCCTCGTGGTCCTCCCAGGTTTCCAGCACCTGCAAGGCCAACCACACCCCGTCGTCGAGGCTGCGGCCCAGCAACGCCTGCTGGACGATCACCGCGAGCGCGCCAGCCGAGTGGTAACCGGCGGGGTGGCTGTGGGTCAGCGCGGCGGTGCGCGCCGCGAGCCGGAACACCTCGGCCGGATCGGTGGAGTACAGCGCGACGGGGGCGGCCCGCATCACGCCGCCGCAGCCCTTGGAGTCGTTGATCCGCTCGGTGAACGAACCGGCCGGGTAGCCGTCGGCGAAGCGGGTCAGCGCGCGGAACACGGTCTTGCCGGGGGCGCGGGTCCGGAACAGGCCGGGCACCTCGATCAGCCAACCGTCCGGCGTCGGGTAGTCGGCGAGGAACAGCCCGGCGGCGCCCTCCCAATCGACGCCCTGGGTGTGCAGCCATCGCTGGTAGGCCAACTGGATCTCGGGCAGCGGGTCGTCGGCACCGAGCATCCGCTGGGCGACGCTGCCGCGGACCAGTCCTTCGGCGGTGAACAGCGTCATCTGGGTGTCGTCGGTGATCGCCCCGCGCACGCCGTAGGCCTCGCGCAGGCCGCTCGGGCCGTCGGGGCCGAAGCGCGTGGTGATCTCGTCGGCGCTGATGAACTCCAGGTCCGCGCCGAGGGCGTCGCCGAGAGCGCCGCCGAGGAAGCAGCCCAGCACCCGTTCAGTCAGCGATGGGGCGCCGTCGCCGGGCCCGTCGGCCTTGGCGTGTTCGCCGCGGACGATCGGCGGCACCACCGGGGCCGGTTCCAACGACATCGGCTCGGTCGCGGCTGCCAACGCTTCGGCCGCTGCTGGGATCTCTGCCGGTTCTGCGCTGGTCCCGGGCCATTCGTCGGCATTCGACGGCTCGGTCGCGGCGATGTCTTCGGGCGGGAAGCTGTCGGTGATCTCCGGCACGACGACGTCCGGCTGGTCGGTTTCGCCGGGCTCCAACCGTTCGACATCGGTGCTGGCCGGGTCGTCGAACTCGACGGCGACGTCTTCCGGCGCCGGGTCGAACTCGGCCGGTTCGAGGTCGATCGGGCTACGCGGCGGCGGCTCCAGGTCGACGGGTTCGCGCTCCGGCATCGGCTGCACCGGGGGTCGCGAGTGCGGAAGCGGGTCGGCGTCCGCTTCCGCGATCACAACCGGCGGCTCGATGTCGAGGAGCTCGTCCGGGAACGCGGCCGATACCGGTTCCTCGACGACGAACTCCTGTGGTGCAGCGGCATTTTCGGCCACCTCGGCGGTCTCTTCGGCGACCGGTTCGGCGTCGATGTCGTCCGGCTCTGGCTCTACCAGCGGCGGCTCCACCAGCGGCGGCTGCGCCATCGACACCTGCGGTTCCGGGACTGCCAACTCCGGCTCAGAAGCGGCATCCCCGGGCTGCACCCAGTCCGGCTCGACCGGTAGCGGGGCCGGTCGTGCCCATTCCGGCTCGAACGCCGCCTGCTGGTCCGGGTCCGGCGAAGCGTCGATCGCCGGGAAGACCGCGGTGGTCTCGGCCGACCGCAGCACCGGCACCGGGATGGGGCCGGTGCTCGACGGATCGGTGACCTCGAAAGCCACCGGCTCCGAAGGGGTTTCGGCGCGCGCCGCCGGGAACGTCGGGCCTCCGACGCCGTGCGGCGGGGTTTCGTCGACGCGATCCGGTGCCAGTTCGGCGTCGATGACCGGCAGCACCATGGTCTGCTCCGCGGAGCCTTCGACGGTGTTCGGCGTGCCGCCGGTGAGTTCGCGCGAACCGCCGAACTGCCGGGCGTTGGGCACGTAGCGCTGCATCCACTGCGGCGGTTCCGGGGGCGCGAAGGCAACGGTTGCGTCCTGGCAGAGCGTCTGGATGATCTCGGTGAGTTCGAGTTCGTCGAGCCACTGCGCGGGAATCCCGCCCGGCCCGTAGATCGCCCCGGCGAGGTGCCCGGCCAGCGCTCCGGTCACGGCGCTGTCGCTGGAGTGGTTGACCGCCATGATCACGGCGTCGGTGAAGTTGTTGGTGGCGGCGACCGCGGCCAATGCGATCCCCAGGTCGCCGGGTCCGCCGCGGGTGTCGAACGCGATGTCCAGTTGGGCGGGGCTCGGCCGACGTCCGCCGTTGGTGGCGAACATCGCCGCGTGCGCGGTGCGCAGCGCGCCGTTCGGCGAAGCGCTGCTGGTGAAGGCGCGGTGCGCCTGCCACGCTTCGACGGCTGCCCACAACCCGTGTCCGAGCAGGAGTTGGGCGAGCACATCGGCGTGCAGTTCGGTCGCGGTGACGGTGCCGCTGTCCTTGGTCAACAGCGCCGCGGTCGTTCTGGCCTCCAGATCGACGATGCTGAGGTCGGGACTCCACAGTCCCAACGGCGCGGCCCACACGATGCAGTCGCTCAAGCCGGTGGGGATGGGTGCTTCGGACGAGGACTGGTAGGTCTCCGGGAAGGCCGGGCGGTGCACCAGGTCGCCGAGGCCGAAAAGCGCGGCACCGCCGGGATTTCGGGTGGAGTACAGCTCCGGGCGCTGCAACAGCCAGCCGGTCGGCTCGCTCGGTGCGTACTTGGACATCGCGTAGGCCCACGGCACGCCCTGGGTGTGCAGCCAGGCGAGGTGGTTCGCCTCGACCGCCTGCACCGCCGAGCTCTCACCCATCGCCTTGGCGCGTAACAGGGCTTCGAGGGTGAACACCGTCAGCTGGGTCAGATCGGTCACCGCGCCGCGCCGACCGTAGACCGGCAGGTAGTCGATGACGCCCCGCGGCCCGAACCACTGCTGGATCTCGGCGGTGGTCATGTTGCGAACGCCAGCGCCGAGCGCATCCCCGACCGCTCCGCCGAGCATCGCGCCGCGGAATCGGTCGGCCCAGGTCAGCTGCGGCGAGCCCGGTTGAGCGTCGGTCATCGCGATGTCTCCCTCGTGGTCACCAGGCTGGGTAGCGCCGGGTCCAATCCGGATCGGTCGGCGGTCCGGGGCTGAACTCGGCCAGCGCGTCCTTGGCCAACGTCTCGACAAGTTCGCGCAGTTCCAGGGTTGCCAGCCACTCCGGCGGAATGGCCCGCGTCCCGTACAGCGCCCCCGCAATGTTGCCGCACACGATCCCGGTGGAGTCCGAGTCCCCCGAATGATTCACCGACAACAGCAGCGCATCCCGCATGTTGTCGGTGGTCAGCACGGTGTGGAGACCGATCGCGAGCGCTTCCTGCCCGACCCAGCCCTCGCCGAGGGTGTCGATACCGATCCCGGTGCCCCATCCGGCGTCACCGGTACCCGCGGTCAGCGGCCCCGGCCCCGGCCCCGTCCGGATTCTGCTTCTGCTGCGAGACGAGCGGATTGGTCATCCCTCGATACCGCCGACCATCGAGCTGTTGTCGTCATCGACGGACTGGTAGTCCTCGGCGACCCCGCGCACGTTGTCGGCGACCTCCCACATCGCCTCCACCGCTTTCCGCAGCGTCTCGACGCCGTGCTGCTCCACCGGATCGATCATCCAGGCGAACGGTCGGCACAGGATGCCGTAGGCGTCGTTGTTCAGCGAAACCTGTTGTGATGCGCGCACGGCGACGTCCAGCCGGTCCACCACACCGTCCACTTTGGATGCGGTGCTCAGCCGTACCGCTGGCAGCATTGCCGCACGGCTTTCCTCCCGATCTTGTCCTGCGGCGGGAACGGTACCAATCGAGCGCGCGAGGCCGGTCCGGATTTCTCACATCGCGACGATCACGGGGAGTCAGCGGCCGAACTCGGATCCCAGCCGCGCGCGGCTTTCCGGCCGGGACCATCCCCGCAGCACTGATCGTCGCGAGTAGTAATGACCGCTCCTACAAGCGATCACCACTCGCGAATCGTCGCTGATCACGGGATGGCAGGCCGAAAAGCCGCCGCGCGGCGCAACGGATCAGCGTCGCGGGAAACCGCGGTGGGCGGTGACGCCGAGCCGGTTCCAGGCGTTGATCGCCGTCGCGGCCCACACGAGGACGCCGAGCTGCTCCTCGGTGAACGCCTCGGCGGCGTCGTCCCAGACGTCGTCGGGAATTCCGTCCGGCAGGTTCGTGATGGCCTCGGTCAACGCCAGGGCGGACTGCTCCTGCTCGGAGTAGAGGTCCGTCTCCCGCCAGGCGGCCAGCAGGTCGAGCCGCTGCTCGCTCAGCCCCAGCTTCCGCGCGTCCCTGGAGTGCATGTCCAGGCAGAACGCGCAGCCGTTGAGCTGGGACGCCCGGATCTTGACCAACTCCCGGAGTTCGGGGGCCAGCCCCACCCGGTCGGACTCCTCGGCGACGGTCTGCTCAAGCGCGAACATGGCGCTGCTGGCCGCCGAACTGATCTTGTGCAGGTCGATGCGCATACCACTCATACCCCCGAACGTACGAGCAACCGGACCACTGGAATGGTCCAGTTTTCACCTGATTTGCTGGTCCAGTTGGCTCCGCTTCCGCCAGGAGCCGCCAGCTCGGTTCGCCCGGTCGAGACTGCCCGATTTTGCCCGAATCCGGCGCCGGCCGCCGCGCCGCGACCTGGCCCGAAGTCCGGGTACGCGCACCTGGGACGGCGGTAGGGTCGATGGCTGTGACAGTTGGATGGTCCACTTCGTTGGACCTGCACCTGGACTGGGTGGGCCGACCCGACAGCCGCAAGCTGGCCGAGGCGCTGCGCACCGCGATCCGCGACGGTCGCCTCCCAGCAGGCAGCCGGATCCCGTCCACCCGCGCACTGGCGCAGGACCTCGGTGTCGCCCGCGGCACGGTGACCCGCGCCTACAACCAGCTGGTCACCGAGGGCTTCCTGCTGGCCCGCCAGGGTGCTGCGACCACCGTCGCCGAACGGCTGGCGAGCCCGCACCCGGTGACCGCCCCGCCCCGCCCGCAGACCCCCGCGGCGCGCTGGGACTTCCGGCCCGGCCGACCGGACCTCAGCTCGTTCCCCCGCCGGGACTGGCTGGCCGCCAGCCGCCGCGCCCTGCAGACGACCCCGCCCGGCGACCTCGACTACGGCGATCCGCAGGGTCACCCGGCGCTGCGCGAGGCCCTCGCCGACTACCTCGCGCGGGTGCGCGCGGTGGCCACCGCACCGGAGCGGATCATCATCTGCAACGGCTACACGCAAGCGTTGTCGCTGCTCAGCAAGGCCCTGCACGACCAGGGGCTGGATGTGATCGACTTCGAGGACCCGTCCCTGCCGCACCTGCGCGACATCCCCGCCAGGCTCGGCGTGGCGGTCCGGGGCGTCCCGGTGGACTGCGAGGGCATCGACGTCGCGCAGCAGCACAGCCGGGCCGTGGTCGTCACCCCGGCGCACCAGTTCCCGCTCGGCATCACCATGAGCTCGGCGCGCCGGATGGAACTCGTCCAGCTCGCCAAGGCCGAGGACCGGCTGATCATCGAGGACGACTACGACGGTGAGTTCCGCTTCGACCGCCAGCCCATCGGCTCGCTGCAGGGCATGGCGCCCAACCACATCGCCTACGCGGGCACGGCCAGCAAGACGCTCGCACCTGCCCTGCGGCTCGCGTGGCTGGCGTTGCCGCCGCAACTGGTGGAGCCGGTGCGCACGCTCAAGGAGCACAGCGGACTGCACGCCCCGCTGTTCGAACAGCTGGCCATGGCGGAGCTGATCCGCTCGGGCGCCTACGATCAACACGTCCGCCGATCGCGCGCGGTGTACCGGAGGCGACGGGAGTTGCTCCGCGATGCGCTGGGCAGCATGCGCGCGAACCACCGGCCCTACCCGGCCGGGATCTCGGCGGGACTGCACATCACCCTGCAGCTCGACCCGGAGGGACCGACGGAGCGAGAAGTTCTGGTTCGGGCGCGGAAGCACTCGGTGGAACTAGAGGTGCTCGGGCCGTACTGGACCGTGCCCGGCGAGCACCCGCCCGGCGTGGTCATCGGCTACGCCGCACCCGCGGAGCACGCCTTCCGCCCCGCGCTGGAAGCATTGGTCACCGTTCTGCAGCGGTGACCCGATCGGGCAGCATGTCCGCACACCACTGGGGAACACCTGTTCTATTCTGGTTCCCCCCGCCGCGACACACAGGAGACAGAGTTGACCGAAGAACAGACCAACACCGAGCAGACCGACCCGCAGGTCGAGCAGCCGGAGGCCACCGCCGACGACGAGGCGGCCGAGGCAGCGCCGAAGAAGCCGCGAGCCCGCAAGCAGAGCACCGCGAAGAAGACCCGCACGATCGAGCTCACGCTGACGGTCACCGGCACCGCCGACGGCGAGTGGCAGGCCGATCTGATGCACGCCGGCAAGCGCGTCGTGCAAAGCCTGCCGGTTGCGGCGGCCGCGGTTTCCAAGGCCGCCGCTGAGCTGCACCAGGACATCTCCAGCACCATCGAAAGCGTGCTGAGCGCGGCCCGTGAGCAGCACGAGGCGAAGCTCGCCGAACTGGAAGCGGAGGTCGAGCGGGTCCGCAAGGCGCTCGCCGAGCTCGAAAGCTAGGACCGGTTTCACCAGCGGCGCAACCACGCGGGCCAGCAGTTGGGCGCAGCGGCTGCGCCGCTGCGAAACCAACACCGGAAACCCGAGATTTCGCTGCTCGCAAGCCCTTTGGGGCGGCAGGTGCGCCAGCACGGGCCGGGGCATGCCGTGTCGGCCCCTCGACGACACGGCATGCCCGCCCCAGTCCTGACCTGGTCGACGCCGACCGCATTACTCCGCAGTAGCTGCGCAGTGCGAGACTTCCAGATCCACCGGGAGTACCGCAACTCCCGTACCGGCCGGTCGCCCAATTCCGTTGTCGCGCCGCCCGAAGTGCCTTTCGGCGAGCTCCAGCGATCGTTCCAACCAGCGCACCGCCAAGCAGACGACCGGCAATTCGACGTTCTGGCCGATTGCGCGAACCGGATTCCCGATGGCCCATCGAGGACTCCACAGCGCATTTCGAACGGAATTCGCACATCACTCGTTCGGCCCACTGGCGATGACCAGCGATTACGCGAGAGTCGTCAAAGGTTGCGCCAACTCTGCGATTTTTCCGGTACCGGCCCCATTAGGCCTCTTGATCAGCGATCATCCTCGATCAGAACCAATCAGCACTGCGCCGAGGAGGCGAGCCATGCCAGCGGATCTGGATGATCTGCAACGCAAGTTGGAGGCGCTGAAGGAAGCCGGTCGCCGCGCCGAAGAGCGGATGGGCGACTTCGGCCGAATGCGCGAGCAGATCAGCGAGCTGCAGGCCACCGCCACTTCCGCCGACCGCTCGGTGACCGTGACCGCCAGCCCCGGCGGGGTCACCGGAATCCAGTTCACCCAGGACGCGCTGCGCCAGTCGCCCGCGCAACTGTCCAGCACGGTGCTGAGCACCCTGCAGCAGGCGGTCGCCGAGGCCGCTCGCAAGCAGGCCGAGATCGTGCAGGAATACGTGCCGGAAAGCAATGTCCGCGAACGCGTCCTGCGCACCCAGGACGAACTGTTCGGCGCGCCGACCAATCAGCCGCAGGCCGACCCGGCCGACGACGATGACTTCCCGGATTCCTTCCTCGACGGCGGGAGATGACGATGTCCGGCTACAAAGCGTCCGCCGACGCGATCATGCGTTGCGGCGGCAACGTCGACCGCATGAACGCCGACGCGAAGTCCATCAAGGACAAGGCCGCGGCAGCCGAAGTGCCCGAGGTCTCCTGGGGTCTGCTCGGCCTGGCCACCACCTACAGCTCCTACCGCGATCTGCTGGAGAAGTTCGAGCAGCACCTCGACGAAATGGCCGAAGGTCTGAGCAAAGCGGGCGCGGACCTGACCGCGTGCGGCAAGGAATACCAGGACTCCGACCAGTCGATAGCCGACATGTTCATCAAGATGTTCGGCGACCTGGCCAAGGGCACTGGCGACAGCCGCAGCGGTGGGGGAGGCGGTTCCTGGTGACCACCAACGCGGAAGCGATCAGCGAGAACAGCGCGCTCAACCCGACCGCTTCGCCGGTCGACGGCTCGGCGTTCGGCAAGTTGCCGTTCGTAAAGGACATCGTCAGCGCGAGCGACCACGCCGGGCAGGGCGATGTCGAGGCGCTCAAGGGCGACATCGAGAGCTACCTGTCCAGCGCGACGAGTTTCGCGTTGGACCCGATGAGCTTCCTCATCGGCACCGGCGTCGAGTTCGTAATCAACTTCGTGGCTCCGGTGCGGGACGCGATCCAACTCGTCACCGGCGACAGCGAGGCACTGGCCAAAGGTGCGGAGGCATTCGCCGGGGTGCAGGGCGAAATCAACCAGCTGGCCGAGAACCTGACGAACACCCTGGACTCCGAACTCGTCGACTGGGACGGCGAGGCGGCCGACGCGCTGCGCAAGAAGATGGCCAAGTTCATCGAGGGCGTGCAGGCGACCGGCGGCCAGGCCAACAACCTCTCCCAACTGCTGCAGATGAGCGGCACCATGATGGAGGCGGCCGAGGGCGTCATCAAGGGCATCCTCGCCGACTTCCTGACCTGGGCCATCACCACCTGGATCACCGCAACGGCAACCGCTGGCCCGACCTTCGGCGGTTCGATCGCCGCGGCCACCGCGGTGACCACCGCCGAAGCGGGCATCACCTGCGCCCGAGCCGCCCAGCAGATCCAGAAGATCACGGCGATCATCGACAAGATCATGAAGGTGATCACCATCATCAAGATGATCATCGACGCGATCCGGATCTACGAGAGCGTCCAGCAGATCACCGACGGCAAGCCGGGCGGCGACGGCGGCAAGAGCCTCGCCGACATCGGCAGCACGGTCCTCGGCGGTTCGAAGAAGGAACTCGGCGATGGCAAGGGAATCGCCGACCAGGTCGCGAAGGGCAATCTCGAAAAGGCCAAGGAGGACGGCTACACCGTCGACGGCGACGGCGATCTCGCCAAGGTCAACGCGGACGGCTCCCACACGAAGGTCGACAGCAACGGCGACCCCATCGTGGATCCGCGCACCGGACAGACCAGCACCAGCCAACCCGCCGACCCGAGCTACGGGAAGAAGGAAGTCGGCATGTCGGTGCTCAACAACGTCGCCAGCAGCACCGGCTCGGCAGCGGACGCCCTGGAGAAGCAAGCCCAGGAAGGCGGCTTCACCGAAGTCCCACCAGACGAAACGATCAGCGGCAACCTCAACTGGTAAACCACCCGACCTGGTGATGAGTGAAGGGCACCTTTGACCGAGTAAGCCGGTCAAAGGTGCCCTTCACCTCGAAAAGATCAGCTGAACGGGACCTGTAGTTGGGGTAGTGGGGTGTGTTGGCGGTCTGCTTCGGCGGCGATTGGGTCCTGGTAGGCCGCCGGGGGAATCCAGCGCAGGATTTCTTGGGCGATGCCGAAGAGGCTGTCTAGCACTGCGGTGTCCTCGAAGTTGCGGCCGCACCAGACGATGACCTTGCGGCCCGAGAGCCGGAAGTAGACCTTGCCCAGGGTGGTGTTGGGTGCGGGGCCCAGTCCTCCGCCGTAGAGCCACTGGGTCCGCTCCAGGGTCACCACCGAGCGCACGAATTCCGGCGGGGCTCCCGAGACGTGGTAGCAGTGCAACGCGGCCGGTCCGACGTCCACCGCCTCGCCCTGGAAGACGTCCCTGGACCTGTTGAAGTTGAACAGGTCCAGGACGTCGTCGATCTTGTCGCGCTTCTCGTCCACCACCAGCTCCGGAACCGGCGACGGCAACTCCAGGACCACCGCGCCGCAGGTCGACACCTTCTCGTTGGTGGTCGACGTGCTCACGTACATCTCCGTGCTGGCCGAGTAGTGCGAACCGGTCGAGCTGGAGTGCTTCGAGGTGAAGTCGATGTGCACCGCCATCGCGGGCATTGCCTGGTACAGCCCCGACAACAGGATCGGCACGGACTTGCGCCGGTACCGGTGGAAAGGCGCACCCGGCAACTGCTCCAGCACCTCGTCGGGCACGTTCCACGCAACCCGCCACCCGAGCCGCCGCGCCCACTCGACCACCGGAACACCCAACGGCTGTCCAGGCTGGTTCATCCCCACCTCCGATCATCGCCGCACACGCTAGCCGCTCAACCACCCGTCACGAAACAAAACGACATCGCCGACTACCGCTTTCAACGGATCAATGCGGAGCGCAACTCGCGACCGGAGTGCGGGGGTAAGCATGCGCGATCTTTAAACTCCCGATGCCTCGGGCTCGTCTTGAGGAGCTAGCTGAGTACTACGAGACGCACTCCGCCGCGGACGAACCCGACTCGGAAGACGGCGAGTGGATCAACCGTCAAATCGGAAAATCATCCGAGCAGCCGCCGAAGAAGCAGGCATGACCAGATCGGGGGACTTCCGGCCGAGGCGCTGCTCGGTACGTTGAAAACCATGCCCAGCAACGATTTTCCAGCGGGGTACTACGCTCGGATGCACGTGGTGGTCGACCGGACCGGTCCCGCCATCCGTCGCACCCTGAGCGAAACGGATCCCGAGAGCGGTTTCGAGTTCGAGCGCGAATTCCACCAGGCGATGGCGGAATCCGACGACGACTTCGACCTGAACCGCGTCCAGCAGGTCGTCGACCGCTGGTGGCCTGTCGCATGCCTCGCCGCCAATCCAGCTCCCTACGTCAACGAGGTGCACGAACGCATCAAGAACGGCGACGAATCGGTCTTCTCCGGAGCGTGGCGCCCCCAACCCGACGGCACCAACCACGTCTACCGCAGGGATCCCGACGGGAACTGGGTCTTCTCCCACGTGCTGGAGAAGAGTGCTCGCTGATGCCGACCTACGAAGTTCGGTGGCTCACCGAAGCTGAACGGGAATGGGACGCGTTGCCTGATGCGGTCCGCGTCGCCCTCAAAACTGCTGTTGAACGGATTCAGGAAGATCCGAGAGCCCACGGCACGTACAACAAGCGGTACGACCAGTACTCAGCCACATTCGATTACGGCGTCATCCAGTACGCAGTCGTTGACCACGTATTGAGGATCATCGTGCTCCGCATCGTCGGCGTGTATTGACGAGAACGGAAAAGGGCCCCTGTCCGGAGGAGTCGGACAGGGGCCCTTTGGTCAACTTCAGCGGTAGTCGCGACCGAAGTCGTAGTCGTCCAGCGGGACGGCCGCACCGGTGCCGGTGCCGAACACATCCGGGGTGTAGTAGCTGTCGTCGTAGGACGGGATCGCGTATGCCGCGGCCCGCGCCTCCTCCGTCGGCTGCACCTGGATGTTGCGGTACCGGTTGATGCCCGTACCAGCCGGGATCAACTTACCGATGATCACGTTCTCCTTCAGGCCGACCAGCTTGTCACTCGCGCCCTCGATCGCGGCGTTGGTGAGGATGCGGGTCGTCTCCTGGAAGGAGGCCGCCGACAGCCACGACTCGGTGGCCAGCGACGCCTTGGTGATGCCCATCAACACCGGACGGCCGGAAGCCGGGTCGCCGCCCTCGGCGACGACGCGGCGGTTCTCTGCCTCGAACTGCGAGCGCTCGACCGGCGAACCGGGCAGGAACTCGGTGGCACCCGAGTCGATGACGATGACCCGGCGCAGCATCTGCCGGACGATCACCTCGACGTGCTTGTCGTGGATGCCCACACCCTGCGAGCGGTACACCTCCTGCACTTCGCGCACCAGGTGCAGCTGGGCCTCGCGCGGGCCCATCACGCGCAGCACCTCGTGCGGGTCGACCGCGCCTTCCAGCAACTGCTGGCCGACCTCGACGTGGTCGCCGTCGGCGATCTGCCGCTCGGTGCCGTCGACCGAGATCGCCGCGAGCCGCTGCCGCTTGGACAGCTTGTCGTAGACGATCTCCTCGCCGCCGTCGTCCGGAATGATGGTGATCTTCCAGTAGCGGTCGTTGTCCTCCATCCGGATCCGGCCCGAGGTGTCGGCGATCGGCGCCTTGCCCTTCGGGACCCGCGCCTCGAACAGCTCCTGGACACGCGGCAGACCGGTGGTGATGTCGTCACCGGCGACACCGCCCTGGTGGAAGGTGCGCATCGTCAGCTGCGTACCCGGCTCACCGATCGACTGGGCGGCGACGATGCCGACGGCCTCGCCGACGTCCACCAGCTTGCCGGTGGCCATCGAGCGGCCGTAGCAGACCGCGCAGACCCCGACACCCGACTCGCAGGTCAGCACGCTGCGGACCTTGACCTTGGTGACGTTGGCGGCGAGCAGCTTCTCGATCGCCGGGTCACCCAGGTCCGAACCGCGGGCCAGCACGATGTTGCCGTCGGAGTCGGTGACGTCGTCGGCCGTGGTGCGGGCGTAGACGCTGGTCTCCACGTGCGCGTCGCGCAACAGCTTGCCATCGTCCAGCAGTTCCGCGATCGGCATCCGGATGCCGCGCTCGGTGCCGCAGTCGGTCTCGCGGACGATGACGTCCTGCGAGACGTCCACCAGACGACGGGTCAGGTAACCCGAGTCGGCGGTCCGCAGCGCGGTGTCGGCGAGACCCTTGCGGGCACCGTGGTTGGAGATGAAGTACTCCAGCACCGACAGGCCCTCGCGGAAGTTCGCCTTGATCGGACGCGGGATGTACTCACCCTTCGGGTTCGACACCAGACCGCGCATCCCGGCCAGCTGGACGACCTGGGTCATGTTGCCAGCGGCCCCGGACTTCACGATCATGCTGATCGAGTTGTCCTCCGGGAAGTTCGCCTCCATGGCCTCGGCGACCTCGTCCTTGGCGGCCGTCCAGACCTTGACCAGCTCCGCGTTGCGCTCCTGGTAGGACAGCGCACCGCGGCGGTACCGCTTCTCGACCTGGTCCGCCTTGGCTTCGTAGTTGTCCAGGATCTCGGTCTTGGCCGGTGGCACCACCACGTCGGTGATCGACACGGTCACCCCGGAACGGGTCGCCCAGTGGAAACCGGCGTCCTTGAGCTTGTCCAGGGTCTGCGCCACGGTGACCATCGGGTACCGCTCGGCCAGGTCGTTGACGATCGCGGCCTGCTTCTTCTTCGGCAGCAGGTCGTCGACGAACGGGTAGTCCTCGGGCAGCAGTTCGTTGAACCACACCCGACCCAGGGTGGTCTCGGCCAGCCACGGCTGACCGGGCTCCCAGCCCTCCGGCATCTGGGTCCTGTTCGGCACCACGTCGCGCAGCCGGATCTTGATCTTGGCCTGCAGGTCCAGCGCACCGCGGTCGAAGGACATGATGGCCTCGCCGACCGACGAGAACGCCAGCCCCTCGCCCTTGGCACCGTCCACCAGACGGGTCAGGTGGTACAGGCCGGTGACCATGTCCAGTCGCGGCATCGCCAGCGGCCGACCGGACGCGGGCGAGAGGATGTTGTTGCTGGACAGCATCAGGATCCGCGCCTCGGCCTGGGCCTCGGCCGACAGCGGCAGGTGCACCGCCATCTGGTCACCGTCGAAGTCCGCGTTGAACGCCTCGCAGACCAGCGGGTGCAGCTGGATCGCCTTGCCTTCCACCAGCTGCGGTTCGAAGGCCTGGATGCCGAGGCGGTGCAGCGTCGGAGCACGGTTGAGCAGCACCGGGTGCTCGGCGATGACCTCTTCCAGCACGTCCCACACCTGCGGGCGCTGGCGCTCCACCATCCGCTTCGCGGACTTGATGTTCTGCGCGTGGTTGAGGTCGACCAGCCGCTTCATGACGAACGGCTTGAACAGCTCGACCGCCATTTCCTTCGGCAGACCGCACTGGTGCAGCTTCAGCTGCGGGCCGACCACGATGACCGAACGGCCGGAGTAGTCGACGCGCTTGCCGAGCAGGTTCTGGCGGAACCGGCCCTGCTTGCCCTTGAGCAGGTCGGACAGCGACTTCAGCGGCCGGTTGCCCGGACCGGTGACCGGACGCCCGCGACGGCCGTTGTCGAACAGCGCGTCCACGGACTCCTGCAGCATCCGCTTCTCGTTGTTGACGATGATCTCGGGGGCTCCGAGGTCGATCAGTCGCTTGAGGCGGTTGTTGCGGTTGATCACCCGGCGGTACAGGTCGTTGAGGTCGGAGGTGGCGAACCGGCCACCGTCGAGCTGCACCATCGGCCGCAGGTCCGGCGGGATGACCGGCACGCAGTTGAGCACCATGCCGCTCGGGTCGTTGCCGGTGGCCTGGAAGGCCGCCACGACCTTGAGCCGCTTGAGCGCGCGCAGCTTCTTCTGGCCCTTGCCGCTGCGGATGGTCTCGCGCAGCAGCTCGGCCTCGGCACCGATGTCGAAGGTCGACAGCAGCGACTGGATGGCCTCCGCGCCCATGCCGCCGGTGAAGTACTCGGCGTAGCGGTCGTAGAGCTCGCGGTACAGGAGCTCGTCGGCGATCAGCTGACGGGGCTCCAGCTTGGTGAAGGTGTCCCAGATCTCGTCGAGCTTGTCGAGCTCCCGCTGCGCCCGGTCGCGCAGCTGCTTCATCTCGCGCTCGGCGCCTTCCTTGACCTTGCGGCGCTGGTCGCTCTTGGCGCCCTCGGCCTCCAACGCGGCCAGGTCGGCTTCGAGCTTCTGGGCTCGCGCCTCCAGGTCGGCGTCGCGCTGGTCGGCGACCCGCTTGCGCTCGACGCTGATCTCGCTCTCCAGCGTCGACAGGTCGTTGTGCCGCAGCTCGGTGTTCACCGAGGTGATCACGTAGGCGGCGAAGTAGATGATCTTTTCGAGGTCCTTCGGGGCCAGGTCGAGCAGGTAGCCCAGCCGGGACGGGACGCCCTTGAAGTACCAGATGTGCGTCACCGCGGCGGCGAGCTCGATGTGCCCCATCCGCTCACGGCGAACCTTGGCGCGGGTGACCTCGACACCACAGCGCTCGCAGATGATGCCCTTGAAGCGAACCCGCTTGTACTTACCGCAGTAGCACTCCCAGTCCCGGGTCGGGCCGAAGATCTTCTCGCAGAAGAGCCCGTCCTTCTCCGGCTTCAGGGTGCGGTAGTTGATGGTCTCTGGCTTCTTGACCTCGCCGAAGGACCACTGGCGGATGTCGTCGGCCGTGGCGAGACCGATGCGGAGTTCATCGAAGAAGTTGACGTCAAGCACGTCGGGTCTTCTCCCTTGATCGAAAGGTACTGCCGGGTGGTGGCGGCAGCGGTGCCAGGTTGGGTCGGCTCGCCGGTCCGCGAGATCGCTCCCGCAGACCGGCGGCGAGGGTCAGTGCGCGAGGTCGTCGACCGACGCCGACTCGTTGCGGGACAGGTTGATGCCGAGGTTGGCCGCGGCACGCTCCAAGTCCTCGTCCTCGCTGTCGCGCATCTCGATGGCCGCGCCATCGCTGGAGAGCACCTCGACGTTCAGGCACAGCGACTGGAGTTCCTTCAGCAGCACCTTGAACGACTCCGGGATACCCGGCTCGGGGATGTTCTCGCCCTTAACGATCGCCTCGTAGACCTTCACGCGGCCGACCACGTCGTCGGACTTGATCGTCAACAGTTCCTGCAGCGTGTACGCGGCGCCGTAGGCCTGCATGGCCCAGCACTCCATCTCACCGAAGCGCTGACCACCGAACTGCGCCTTACCGCCCAGCGGCTGCTGGGTGATCATCGAGTACGGCCCGGTGGAACGGGCGTGGATCTTGTCGTCCACCAGGTGCGACAGCTTGAGGATGTACATGTACCCGACAGCGATCGGGTACGGGTACGGCTCCCCGCTGCGGCCGTCGAACAGCTGCGCCTTGCCGTCGGGGCCCACCATGCGCTCGCCATCGCGGTTCGGCTTGGTGGAGGCCAGCAGACCGGTGATCTCCTCCTCCCGCGCACCGTCGAAGACGGGGCTGGCGGTGTTGGTGCCCGGGTCCACTTCGTAGAGGTCGTCGGGCAGCCGCTTGGCCCAGTCGGCGTCGCCGTCGATGGACCAGCCCTGCGAGGCGATCCAGCCGAGGTGCGTCTCCAGCACCTGGCCGATGTTCATCCGTCGCGGCACACCGTGGGTGTTCAGGATGATGTCCACCGGCGTGCCGTCGGACAGGAACGGCATGTCCTCGGCGGGCAGGATCTTGCCGATCACACCCTTGTTGCCGTGCCGGCCGGCGAGCTTGTCGCCGTCCTGGATCTTGCGCTTCTGCGCGACGTAGACCCGCACCAGCTGGTTGACGCCCGGCGGCAGCTCGTCGTCGTCCTCGCGGTTGAACACGCGGACGCCGATGACCTTGCCGGTCTCGCCGTGCGGCACCTTCAGCGAGGTGTCGCGGACCTCGCGGGCCTTCTCGCCGAAGATCGCGCGCAGCAGCCGCTCCTCCGGGGTCAGCTCGGTCTCGCCCTTCGGGGTGACCTTGCCGACCAGGATGTCGCCGCCCTGCACCTCGGCACCGATCCGGATGATGCCGCGCTCGTCGAGGTCGGCCAGCACGTCGTCGGAGACGTTCGGGATGTCCCGGGTGATCTCCTCGGCACCGAGCTTGGTGTCGCGCGCGTCGACCTCGTGCTCCTCGATGTGGATCGAGGTGAGCACGTCGTCCTGGACCAGGCGCTGGGACAGGATGATCGCGTCCTCGTAGTTGTGCCCCTCCCACGGCATGATCGCGACGAGCAGGTTCTTGCCCAACGCCATCTCGCCGTCTTCGGTGCACGGCCCGTCCGCGACGACCTGCCCGGCCTCGACCCGGTCGCCTTCGTTGACGATCGGCTTCTGGTTGATGCAGGTGCCGTGGTTGGACCGGGAGAACTTCTGCATCCGGTACGACCGGCGAGTGCCGTCATCGGCCATCACCGTGATGTAGTCGGCGCACAGCTCCTCGACCACACCGGCCTTCTCGGCGGTGATCACGTCCCCGGCGTCGACCGCGGCGCGCAGCTCCATGCCGGTGCCGACCAGCGGCGATTCGCTGCGCAGCAGCGGCACCGCCTGGCGCTGCATGTTCGCACCCATCAGGGCGCGGTTGGCGTCGTCGTGTTCGAGGAACGGGATCATCGCGGTCGCGGCGGAGACCATCTGCCGCGGCGAGACGTCCATGTAGTCGATCTCGGTCGGCGCGAGCAGCTCGACCTCGCCGCCCTTGCGTCGACCCAGCACCCGCTCGTCGACGAAGTTGCCGTCCTCGTCGATCGGCGCGTTGGCCTGCGCCTTGACGTAGCGGTCTTCCTCGTCGGCGGTCAGGTAGTCGATCTGGTCGGTGACCCGGCCATCGACGACCTTGCGGTACGGCGTCTCGATGAAGCCGAACGGGTTGATCCGCGCGAAGGTGGCCAGCGAGCCGATCAGACCGATGTTCGGGCCTTCCGGCGTCTCGATCGGGCACATCCGGCCGTAGTGCGACGGGTGCACGTCGCGGACCTCCATGCCCGCGCGCTCCCGGGACAGACCGCCCGGGCCGAGCGCGTTGAGCCGCCGCTTGTGCGTCAGGCCCGCGATCGGGTTGGTCTGGTCCATGAACTGCGAGAGCTGCGAGGTGCCGAAGAACTCCCGGATCGCCGCCGTGATCGGGCGGATGTTGATCAGGGTTTGCGGGGTGATCGCCTCGACGTCCTGGGTGGTCATCCGCTCCCGGACGACCCGCTCCATGCGGGACAGGCCGACCCGGACCTGGTTCTGGATCAGCTCACCCACGGTGCGGATGCGCCGGTTGCCGAAGTGGTCGATGTCGTCGACCTCGACCGGGACCGTCGCGCCCTCGCCCTGGCCGCGGGCGGGCATGTCGGTCTCGGCCGCGTGCAGCCGGACCAGGTACTCGATCGTGGTGACGATGTCTTCCTCGGTGAGCACCCCGGTCTCGTACGGCATGCCCAGGCCGAGCTTCTTGTTGACCTTGTAGCGGCCGACCCGAGCGAGGTCGTAGCGCTTCTCCTTGAAGAACAGGTTCTCCAGGAGCGTCTGCGCGCTCTCCTTGGTCGGCGGTTCGCCCGGCCGCAGCTTCCGGTAGATGTCCAGCAGGGCTTCGTCCGTACCGGCGGTGTGGTCCTTCTCCAGGGTCGTCATCAACGTCTCGGAGAAGCCGAACCGCTCGCGGATCGCCTCGGCCGTCCAGCCCAGCGCCTTCAGCAGCACGGTGACCGGCTGCCGACGCTTGCGGTCGATGCGGACGCCGACGGTGTCGCGCTTGTCGACGTCGAACTCCAGCCACGCACCGCGGCTGGGGATGATCTTGACGCTGAAGACGTCCTTGTCCGTGGTCTTGTCGACCGACTGGTCGAAGTAAACACCGGGGGAACGGACCAGCTGGGAGACCACCACCCGCTCGGTGCCGTTGATGATGAAGGTCCCCTTGTTCGACATCATCGGGAAGTCACCCATGAACACCGTCTGGCTCTTGATCTCGCCAGTGGTGTGGTTGGTGAACTCCGCGGTGACGAACAGCGGGGCCGCATAGGTCATGTCCTTGTCCTTGCACTCCTCGACGGAGGCCTTGACCTCGTCGAAGCGTGGATCGGAGAAGGACAGCGACATCGATCCGGAGAAGTCCTCGATCGGGGAGATCTCGCTGAGGACCTCCTCAAGACCGCCAACCGGATTCTCCTCGCCGGCGTCGACCCGGCGCTGGAACCAGGCCTCGTTACCGACAAGCCATTCGAAGGACTGGATCTGCAGGTCTAGCAGGTTCGGCACGTTCAACGGCTCGCGGATGTTCGCGAACGAGACCCGCTTGGGGGCCCCAGGGATCCCCGACGTGTAGTTGGAAGCTGCAGAGACCTTGGTCGCGCGGGAGACTGCCAAGATGCGTCCTTCCGGGACTCTGAACTGGCTACAGCCGCGACAGTGAAAGTAGCTGGCGGGCCCAATCCACTAACACGGCTGTCAAGGGTGCAATGGCGCTGCCGATCCTACGACCCGGTGCAGGGCAGACGGAAAGTGGGCAGCGCAAAGTAGCAGTCTAGCCGGAACTACGCCAGCTGTCGAGGGGGCCCACCGATGGCGGCCCAGCCCCGTGTTGAGGACCAGAGTGAACCCGCGCGCGCTCGCAGTCAAGAGATCACGCTTCGATCACCCTCGTGGCGCAAGACACGATCACCTGCCGTGACCATCAGCGGCATGGTTTTCGCTGGTCAGGTGCCTACTTTCGGGTAACCGAAGCGACCCGGGAACGACTCGCCCAACACCCCGCCGAACGGCGCTTGACAGGCCCGCCGAGACCCCCGGAACAGGTGACGAGCACCTCAACAACCGGGGTCGCGACCGATGTTCGGCGAGACGATTGGGCCGAACGGAGCCATTGCGGCCAACCACGGTATGCACACCGCGCAGTCGCATCGGCACTTACCGTCAACAGGGCGGTCAACACGGCAGTCATCGGCGACGCGAATTCGATCTTCTGGTTTTGTTTCGATCTTGTTTACCGACCTGTCCGATATCGGCGATACGACCGCCGCGACAGCGGCGCGCTCGGCAGCCACCACTCGAAATGCAAAGCAAAACGCGCTGTTGGGTCATCGCGGGATGTGGTCGCGGGTAGCAATGGTGTTAACAACGACCGTTGTTATGCACGGACGAGTATTTTGCGTCCCGACGCCCCAACCGATCGCCACCGCAGGTAGGCAGCGTTGCCCACCTGCGGCGATCTCAGCTAGTACACGCGGGCTATTCGACGACCGCATGCGCCGGTAGCGTGATACGACCCACCGCGTCCCCACGCTGGTGCCCCGGGTGAGCTCTCGCCACAGGAGTAACGACCGATGACAGACGATGCAAGCCGCGCGAGTGAACGATTCCGCGGGCTGCAACGTTGGACTGGAGGACAGGACCGCGGCGACTCCCGCTCCAGTTGGTTCTCCGCAGAATCTGACGCCGCCGCACCACCGTCGGAAACCCCCGGACCGACGGCCCCCGAACCCCGCCGCAGCGCCGAGCAGCGCTACGCCGACGCCATCGCGGCGATGAACAAGATCGTCACGACCCTCGACTTCGACGAACTGCCCTGGGTGACCGAGGTCTTCCGCGCCACCGCGGGCGTGCTGCCCGAGACGCACCCGGCGCGGGCGGCAGTGCTCAACAACCTCGGCAGCGCCGCGCAACTGACCCACCTGCGCTCCGGCGAGCTGGCCGATCTGGAAGACGCGATCGCCTACTACCGCTCGGCGACCTCGGCGGCGCACCGCAGCGATCACGATCGGATGCTCTACCAGTGCAACCTCGCGCTGGCGCTCACCGACTTCGCGGCCAAGACCGGCAGCGCCGCCACGGCCGCGGAGGGCGTGCAGGTCGCGCGGGAAACCGTCGAGCAGACCCCGCGCCGCGACCAGCGGCGGGCGATGGCGCTGATCCGGCTGGCCAACGCGCTGAAGCTGCACGCCAGGCTGGCCGAAGCACCGGAATCCGACGCCGAGTCGATCGACGTGTTCCGCGAAGCCGCCCGGATCTCCCCGGCGGGCGAGGCGGCGACCTCCGAACTGCTGGTCAACCTCGGTACCGCACTGCTGCGCCGCTACGAACGGGGTGACGCGGTCGACGATCTGGACGAGGGCATCAAGCACCTCGGGTCCGGCGCCGCGGCGCTCGCCGACGGCGAACCCCGGCGCGCCGCGTTCTGCCACCTGGCGGGTGCGCTGCGGCTGCGGTTCCAGCGCAACGGCGATCTGACCGACCTCAACTCGGCGATCAGCGAACTGATCGGAGTGCTCGGGGTGCTCGACAGCGGGCATCCGCTGCTCGGCACCGCGATCTGGAACATCACCGCGGCCACCGTCGAGCACGTGGACGCCACCGGCGAGGCGAGCCAGTTGCGCCGCGTGCTGCGGCCGATCGCCCCGGCGGTGCGCGCGATGTCCACCGACGACCCGAACCGCGCCAGTGCCCTGGTGGGTTACGCGACCCTGCTGCGCAGGCATTTCTCGCACGGCGCGGAGGCCAAGGTGCTCGACACCGCGGTCACCGCCGGGCAGGCCGCGGCGGATGCGGCGGCCGCGCAGCAGCGCGGCGCGGTGTTGAACTCGCTGATCACCACGTTGATCAACCGATTCGAGCACAGCGGTGACAGCGCCGACCTGGACCGCGCGGCCGAGCTGGCGCGCGAAGCGGCGAAGGCCGACGGGCCCGACGCCGAGCACACCGCGTGGACCCAGCTCGGCATCGTCTCGGCGCACCGGTTCCGGTTGACCGCGCGGACCGGGGACATCGAAGCGGCCATCGAGCTGTTCGACCAGGCACTCATCGCGATGCCGTCGGAGGCGCCCAGCCGCGCGAGCGTGGCGATCCACCTCGGTCGCGCCCTGCAAACCCTGTACCAGCGCAACGGACGCCGCCGGTACTTCCGCTGGGCGCGCAAGGTGCTCGCCGAGGCCGCGCAGCAGCCCAACGCACCCGCCGACCAGCGACTTCGGGCGGCTGGCCTGGCCGGCCGGATCGCCGCGCAGGCGCACCGGTGGTCGGAGGCGGCGGAATCGTTCGGCCTGGCGGTCGAGCTGCTGCCGCTGGTCACCCGCGGCAAGCGGGTGGTCGCCTCGCCGGTCGTGCAGCAGCGCTGGGCGTTGATCGCGGCGGACGCGGCGGCGTGCGCGCTGGAAAATGGCGAGCCGGCGCGGGCCGTGGAGCTGCTGGAGTACGGGCGGACGGCGATCCTGGCGGATTTCCTGCCCACCGGTGGCGAGCTCGGCGAACTGCACCGCACCCATCCGGACCTCGCCGACGAGATGGTCCGGCTGCGCCGACTGCTCGATCGTCCGGTGGAAGAACCGGCGCTGGCCGAGCCCGACGATCGGGTGCGGCTGGCCCGGGCCTGGGACGAGCTGCTCGCCGAAGTTCGTGCGGTGCAGCCGAACCACCTGCTGGTCAGGCCTTTCGCCGACCTGGCAGCAGCGGCGCGCGACGGCTCGGTGGTGCTGGTGAACCTCAGCCGCTACCGGTCGGACGCGCTGATCGTCATCGCGGGCCGGGCGCTGACCGTGCCGCTGTCCGATGTCGCGCCGGAAACCGCTGCCGAGCAGGCCGCCGAGATGCTGATCGCCGCCCAGCAGGACGACCACGATGCGTTGGCCGACGCCCTCGACTGGACCTGGCACCGCATCGCGCGCCCGGTCCTGGATCGGATGGGCTACGTGAGCACGCCGGAACCCGGTGCCCGGTGGCCGCGGATGTGGTGGAGCGCCCTCGGCGCGCTGGCCTTCCTGCCGGTGCACGCGGCGACCGCGAAGACCGGTGAGTCCACATTGGATCGTGTCGTGTCGTCGTACACGCCGACGCTGGGATGTCTGCTCCGCGCGGCGCAGCGACCGGTCCCGGACAGCGGCACGGCGCTGGTGGCGGCCGGTTCGGCGGAAGCGGTCGCGCGGGAACTGCCGCCGCAGAACCAGGTCCTGGCGCAGTACTGGCCGTCGGCGGAGATCGTGTCGTTGGAGAGCAGCAGCGCGGTGGAGGTGTTGCGGATGTTGCCGCAGCACCCGTGGCTGCACGTGTGCGAGCCGAGCTCGCAGTTCCCGGCGCAGCCAGCGGCGGGCCTGCTGCTGGACCGGGAGTCCCCGCAGCGGCCGTTGGGACTGGTCGAGCTGGGCCAGGTTTCGCTGGACGAAGCGGAGTTCGGCTACCTGGGCCAGTGCGCGACGGCCGCCGACGCACCGTGCGCGGCAGCGGTGTCGTTACCCGGTGCGCTCGGCTTCGCGGGGTTCACGCACGTCATCGGCACCCTGTGGGAGGTCGACGCGGAAAGCGCCGTGCAGGTGCACGCCGACGTCTACGACGCGGTGTTCGGCGGCGCGGAGTACGACACCGATCACGCGGCTTACGCCCTGCACAACGCCAGCCGCCAACTCCGCGCCCAGTACCCGGCAGAACACTGCTTCTGGTCCGCCCACGTCCACATCGGACCGTGACGCGCCCACCAGCGCCCGGGACGGCAGTCCTGTTCGCCTAGGGTCAGCGCAGGGTGATCTGGCTGATCTTCCACTGGTCGCCGTGCTTTTCGGCGCTGATCGAGATCTGGGCCGGGCCGGTGTTGCTTTCCCCGGTGTTGGCGCGCATCGCGTGCTGGTCGACGAACAGCAGCAGTTCCGCGCGGTCGCCCTGCAACCGCGTCACCGCGCTGTTCTTCACCGTCGTGGTGACGATCAGCTGCTGCACCGGGGCCTGCTGCTTGACCACCGCGAACAGCTCGTTGTACCGCTGCACGGCGGGACCGATGAGCAGGTCCCGCGCGGCGGTCTCGGTCTTGGCCGTGTCGTTGAAGTCGTAGGAGAACAGCTTCTCCACCGCATCGGTGATCTGGCCGTTGACCTCGCTGGTCGCCCCGGCCGATACCAACGCCTCGTTGGCCGCGGACCCGGTGTAGCGGTCGGCGTACCACTCGATGCCGAACCAGACAGCCAACGCGGCGAACACGACGGTGGCGATCCACAACCCCCAGGCGACGCCGCGCAGCGCCCCGCCGCCGCTGGACTTCGGGTCGACGAACGCCGCGGGCACCGCCGGACCGAACGCCGCCGCGGCTTCGGTGCTCGGTTGCGCGGCTGCGCCACCGGCCGCATAGCCCGGCGCCGCAGCGGACTCCGGCTCGGCACCCACCTCAGCAGGCTCCGCATCAGCAGTACCGGCCCGATCGGCGTCAACGTCGGCAGACGCAGCGGGCGCAGCCGACACCACCTCGGGTGCCACCCGTTCCGGCTCCGCCACAGGGGCCTTCGGCGCTACGTCGCGGGACGCGTCGGCGCGCTCCTCAGGGGCGAGCTCCGGCGTCTCCTCCGGCTGGGGCTCGCCGCCGGAGGAGGTGCGGTTGCGCAGGCCCGCCACCTTCGGGCGGCGGAGTGGGACTTGGCGGTTCGGGCCGGGGCGGCGGTTGCTTGGCACTGGCTGCACTCCTCGAATTGCTCGCGAGTCTCGCGGGTCAGCCGACCGGCACGGTGCCGAGGCCGCTGAGCTTCCACTTGTCGCCTTCGCGCGTGAGTTCGGCCTGGTAGCGGTCCTGCTTGTTGGCCGGTTGCTGTCCGTCGATGGTGACCGTGACCTGCACCACCGCGATCATCTCGGCCTTGCCCGCGTGTTCGTCGAGTTCGACGATCCCGGCGTCCAGGATCCGGGCGGTGGTGGTGCTCTTGGCCTGGCCGATCTGGGTCGCGTAGTTCTGCCGACCCTGCCGGACCTCGTCGCGCAGCGGGCCGGTCGAGTTGTCCTCCCAGCGTTGCAGGCCGCGATCCACGTCCCGGTAGTCCAGGGTGTTGAAGTTGATGATCGCGCTCTGCCCGTCGCGCAGCGCCGCGTCCCGCGCCTCGCCGCGGTCGATCAGCGAATCGCCTGCGACCAGCGCCCAGGAGATCCCGAAGAACAGGCTCGCCACCAGGCTCACCGCGCACAGCACCAGGGCCACGATGGGAGGACGACGCCGCTTGGCGGCTTCAGGGGACATGTCTGGCGTCTCCTCTCCTACTGCCCGGGTGCATTCTGCGCGCCGCGCACCGAGGTGTCGCTGCCCGGGGGCTCCGCGCAGTGCGCGTTGGTGTTCAGCGGCACCTGGCTGAGGTCGGCGCCGTCGCGGTGCTCGGTCTGCTCGTAGCCCTTGGTGCAGGGCAGCGGGTCGAACACGTCGAGCACCAGCCCGAAGTGCGCCGAGCCGTCGCCGGGCACCACGGTGTTGCTCGCGGTGACGACGGCCGGGTACAGCGTCATGATCTGCTCCAACCCGTCGGTGCGGGTCGCCAGGATCCGCGACGTGGTCGTCAGGTTCGCCAGCAGCGGGCCGAGCTGCGTGTTCTCCTGCAGGAATGCGCTGACCTGCTGCGCGGCGGGCGGGGCGCGCTCGATCACGGTCCGCAGATCGCCATCGGAGCTCTCCAGCGACTCGGAGAGCAGCCGCAGGTCTTGGCTGAAGGACTTGATCGCCGAGCCCTGATCGTTCTGGGTGGCCAGCACGGTCTTGCCGTCTTCGAGCAGCTGCACCGTTTGCGGCAGGTGTTGCTGAGCTGCGGCGATGAACTCGCGGCTGGTGTCCAGGATGGTCTGCAGGTGGCCGCCGTTGTCGCGGAACGCGGTGCCCAGCTCGCTGACCACGGTGCGCAGCGAGTCCTGCGGCACCGAGTTGGCGAACGAGTCCAGGTTCATCATCAGGTCCTGCACCGGCAACGGCGTGGTGGCGGACCGCTGCGTGATCACCGAGCCGTCCCGCAGGAACGGGCCGTCGTCGCGGTTCGGCCGCAGGTCGACGTACTGCTCACCGACCGCGGAACGGTTGGCCACCACGGCCTGCACGTCGCCTGGGATCTGCGGCGCGCTGGATTCGATGTCCAGCGGCACTTCCACGCCGTTGCCGGTCAGCCGCATGGTGCCGACCCGGCCGACCGGTACGCCGCGATAGGTGACCTCGGCGTTGTCGAAGACGCCGCCGGTGTCGGCCAGTTGCAGGGTCACCACGTAGCCGCGCGGGCCGAACAGCCGGTCCAGGCCCGCGTATCGGGCTCCGGCGTAGCTGACGCCCAACAGGGCGATCGCGATGAACGCGACGATCTGCACGCGAACTCGACGGGTCAGCATCAGCGGGAACCTCCCAGCAGCGAGCCCAGCAGACCGCCGGATTTCTCGCCCGGTTCGGCTGGTGGTTTCGCTGGTTGCGCGGTCTGCTCCGGCGGCGTCAACGGCAGCGGGATCGAGTTCGGCAGGCTCGGCAGCGGCAGCAGGGGCTGGCGGCTGCGGCCCAGGTTCTCCAGCAGGTGGGAGAGGTCGAGGTCCACGTTGGCGTAGAGGTTGGTGTAGTCGCTGTTGCCGATGCCGTCCACGGCGTTGTCCGGGAACGGGAAGGTGACCAGCACCTCCAGCGACTTCGGCAGGCTGTCTCCGGCCGCGGCCAGCTGGTGCAGCGCCGGGGCGAGCTGGTTGAGGTCGTGCACCAGGTCGTCGTGGGACTGGTTGACCACATCGGTGGCGACGCCGGAGAGCTCATCGAGCGACTGCAACATGGTGACCAGCTGGGTGCGCTGCTCGCCCAGCACCCGCAGACCGGGCTCCAGGTCGCGCAGCGCGGTGTCGATGCTGCCGCGCTGTTCGTTCAACCGGGCGCTGAGCCGGTTGATGCTGTCCAGCGCGCGGGTGATGTCGTCGCGCTGGGCGTCCAGCCCGGCGACCAGTTCATCTACATTGGACAGCAGGCTGCGGACGTCCGATTCGCGGCCTTCCAACGCGGCGTTGAGCTCCTTGGTGATGTCGTGCAGCTGGGCGACGCCGCCGCCGTTGAGCAGCAGGGACAGCGCGCCGAGCACCTCCTCCACCTCGGGGTTGCGGCTGGTGCGCTCGATGCCGATGACGGCACCGTCGGCAAGTCGGCCGACCGCGGGCTGCGACTCGGGCGGACCGGCGAGCTCCACGTACTTCTCGCCGAGCAGGCTGGACTGCCGCAGCCGGGCGGTCGCGTTGGCCGGGAGCTTCACATCACCGTTGACCTGCACGGTCACCTCGGCCTGCCACGAATCGGGCGCGAGCTCGATGGTCGACACCCGACCGACCGGCACGTCGTTGACCCGGACCCCGGCGTTGGGCACCAGGTCGAGCACATCGGCGAACCGCACCTCGACCTGGTACGGGTGAGCACCGAGGTCCGCCCCGCCGGGCAGCGGCATGTCGTAAACCCCGCGAGAACTGCACCCACCGACCAGCGCCAGCGCCAGCACGACAACCCCCACGACCCGCCAAGTTCCGGGACGCGCGGTCCCCTGGGCGACAGGCAGTCCACGTCGCGGCATCACCGGGCACCTCCGGCGGATTGGGTGCTGCCCGTGTTGGACAGCGGGAGCGGCAGCGGCGGGAGCTGCCCGTTCTGCAGGGCGTTCAGGGTCTCCGCCGGGGTCGGCAGCTTGACCACACCGTCGAGGATCGGCTGCAACGACGCGCACGCGTCGCTGATCTCCTTCGGCACCTGCGCCGTGCTGTGCTGCTGCAGCAGCTTGCACACCGAGACCAGCGGCGGCTGGTTGAGCTCGTTGATGTTCGCGCGGGTGTCCAGCGTGCCGGAGGCACCGTTGTAGGCGTTGTTGAGGTTGCTCAACGCCAGCGGCGCGTTGTTCAGCGACTCGCTGAGCGCCGCCTTCTGCTGCACCAGCACGTTCGCCACCGCGTTCAGCTGGTCCACATTGGACTTCAGCAGCTCCCGGTTGTCCCGCACGAACGACTCGACCTTGCCCAGCGCGACGGCCAACTCCGCCATCGCGGCGCTCATGTCCTGCCGCTCACCGGCCAGGAACGAACTGACCTGCTGCATCTGCGTGTTGAACTGGCGCACCTGGTCGTCGTTGGCGGCCAGCATCGAGGTGAACTTCTGCAGGTTGTCGACGGTGCTGAAGAGCTGATCGCTGTTGCCGGACAACGTGGTCCCGGCCTCGCCGAGGTTGCGGATGGTCTCCGACAGGGCCTGCCCGTTGCCGCCCAGGTTCGCCGCCCCGGTGTTGAGCAGGTCGGTCAGCGCACCTTCGGCGTTCGCCCCGTTCGGCCCCAACGCCGTGGTGAGGTCGTTGAGGCTGCGGTAGATCTGGTCCAGCTCGACCGGCGTCGCGGTGCGCTCCTTCGGGATCACCGCACCGTCGGCCATCTTCGGTCCGCCCCGGTAGACCGGGGTGAGCTGCACGTACCGGTCGCTGACCACGCTCGGCGCGACGGCCACCGCGCCCGCGTCGGCGGGCACGTCCACATCGCGGTCCACGCTCATCACGACCCGCACCAGCTGGCCCTGCGGGACGACCTCGTCGACGGTGCCCACCGGCACCCCGAGGATCCGCACGTCACCACCGGGGTAGATGCCCACGGCGGCGGAGAAGTACGCGGTGACCTTCCGCTCGGCGGCGCCGAAGAACAGCCACCACACCCCGACTGTCGCGGCGAGCAGGACGACTGCCGCGATCGACAGTGCCCTGGTGAGCGAGGGGCGCGCACTGGTCATGGCTGGCAGCCCTTCTGGTTGACCGGACCGACGGCAGGCGGCAGCAGACCGCAGATGTAGGTGTCGAACCAGCGGCCGTTGCCCAGCACGTTCGAGAACAGCCGGGTGAACGGCGCGAACATCTCCAGGCTGCGGTTCAAGTTGTCCTGGTTGCGCTGCAACATCTTGGTGACCTGGTCCAGCTGTTGCAGGGTCGGGCCGATGTCCTTGGCGTTGTCGTCGACCAGACCGCTGAGCTGCGTGGACAACTCGCGGGTGCCGTCGAGCAGTCCGCTGATCGAGTCCCGCCGCGCCCGGATCTCCTGCAACAGCAGGTTGCCGTCGGAGAGCAGCTTCTCGAAGTCGGCGTTGCGGTCGGCCACCGTCTGCGACACCTGGGCGGTGTTGTTCAGCAGCTGTTCCAATTGCTCGTCCCGCGAGGAGATCGTCTCCGACAGCCGGGACAACCCGTCGAGGGCACCGCTGACCTCGCCGGGTGTGTCGGCGAAGGTGTCGGAGAGGGTGCGGAAGCTCTGCGCGAGCTGCCCGGTGTCGACCTGGTCCACTGTGGACGACAGGTCGCTGAACGCCTGGATGACGTCGTAGGGCGACATGGTGCGTTGCAGCGGGATCGGCTCGGACGGCGAGAGCTCCTTGCTGCCCTGCGGATCCAGCGCCAGGTACTTCTGGCCGAGCAGCGTCTTGATCCGGATCGCGGCGGTGGTGTGGTCGCCGAGCCACGCGTCACCGACCCGGAAGCTGACCAGCACGTGGCCGCCTTCGAGCTCGACATCGGAGACGGTGCCGACCTTCACCCCGGCGATGCGCACCTCGTTGTCCGCCCGCAGCCCGGCGGCCTCGGTGAACTGCGCGGTGTAGGTGGTGCCGCCGATCAGCGGCAGGCGCTCGAAGTTCAGCGCGAGCAGGAAGATCAGCACCAGGACCAGCAGACCGGCGATGCCGATCTTGAGCGGGTCGCGCTGGGAGAATGCTTTCATCGCTGGCACCTCGGCTGGTTCACGGGCACCAGCGGCAGCGGCAGGTTCACGTCGCCGACGCCTACCGTGCCGGTCGCCTTGCACAGGTAGAAGTTGAACCAGGAACCATGACTGGCGGTCCGCGCGATCGTCTCGATCTTGCCGGGCATGTTGCGCAGCACCTGCTCGGTGATCGCCTCGCTGTCGTTGAAGTTCTGCGAGAGCTGGCCGAGGCCGACGATGTCCTGCTGCAACCCCGGCCGCGCATCCAGCAGCAGTCCGGCGGTGCTGTTGGTCAGCCCGTCCATCGCGGTCACCGCGTCGCCGATCGCCTCGCGGTCGGCGGACAACCCGGACACCACCTGCTGCAGCTGGCCGATCAGTTCGGACAGCTGCTGGTCGCGGGCGTTCACGGTGTCCAGCACGCCGTTGAGGTTGTCGATGACCTGCCCGATCACCTGGTCCCGGGAGGCGATCGTGGAGGTCAGCGAGGCGGTGTGGGCCAGCAGGCTCTCCACCGTGCCGCCCTCGCCCTGCAACACCTGGATGATCTCGTAGGACAGCTTGTTGACGTCCTCCGGCGAAAGCGCCTGGAACAGCGGCTTGAACCCGCCCAGCAGCACGGTCAGGTCCAGCGCCGGTTTGGTGCGCTCCAGCGGGATGGTGCCGCCAACGGGTAGGAAACCGCCCGTGTCGTCCGCGCCCTGCTCCAGCGCGATGTAGCGCTGGCCGACCAGGTTCCGGTACTTGATCGCGGCGGTCACCGAGCTCGGCAGCCGCCGGTCCGCGACGTTGAACCGCACCTCCGCGAACCGCCGGTCGACCAGCTCGATGCTCTCCACCTCGCCGACCTTCACCCCGGAGATCCGCACGTCGTCGCCCTCGTTGACGTTGGTGACATCGGTGAACCGGGCGGTGTAGGACTCCGCGGAACGCAGGTCCTGGTTGGCGATGGTGAGCACCAGCAACCCGGTGGCCAGCACGGTGACCAGCACGAAGGTCAAGAACTTCACCAGCGGCGCGACGATGCTGCGACCGTTCACCGGTAGCTCACCTCCGCTCCGCGCAACACGGGCCCGACCAGCAGCGAACTCCAGTCCGGCACGTCACCGGGATCCCGCCCCAGCGCGGGCGCCAGCAGCATCGCCACCAGATCCCGCTCCGCCGGGGAGTTCACCCACGCCGCCGACTGCGGCGAGGTGCTGGCGGGCGCCGGTGGGTTCAGGCCGCCGTCGGCCGGTCGCGACGCGGGCGGCGGCACCGAGCCGTCCTTGAACGGCCCGTCCGGCGGGTACTCCGGCACCGGGTCCGGTTGCGGCGTGAGGTTGTAGCAGCGCGGCCCGCGCTTGTCGGCGAACTCCGGTTCGTCCTGGTTCGGGATGTACTTGCCCCGGTGCGCGACGACCTTCAGGGTGATGTGCAGCCCCGGCTCGGCCGACCCCGCGCCGAAGGCCTGCCGGATCCGCGGCACGAACTCCGCCATCTCCTGCAGGAAGCACGGGTACTCGGGCGCGTACTTGGCCAGCACGTCCAGCGTGGGTCGCTGCGACTCGCCGAGCTGGATGATGTTGCTCCGGTTGTCCCGCAGGAACGTGGTCAGATCGCCGGAGGTGCTGGTCAGCTGCCCGGTCAGGGCGGTCAGGTTCGCCCGCTGCGCGACCAGGGTGCGGGCCGTGGTGCTGAAGTTGTCCAACGCCTCCAGCACATCCGGGGCGGCCTGCTCGTAGGTCTGCGCGACGCCGACCAGCTCCTGCAGGTTCTTCCGCAGGTCGGGGACCGACGGGTTGAGCCCGTCCAGGTAGGTGTTCAGCTGCGACAACGTCTCACCGAGCGGCTTGCCGCGCCCCGCCAAGGCCTGGTCCAGCGCGTTCAGCGTCACCGCCAGGTCGTCCGGGTGCACCGCCTGCAGCACCGGCATCGTGTCGGCCAGCACCTGTTCCAGCTCGATGCCCGCGCGGGTGCGGTCCTGCTCGATCACGTCACCGGAGGCCAGCGGGGTGGCAGCGGCGTGCTCCGGCACCTCCAGCGACACGTACCGCTCGCCGAACAGGGTGCGCGGCAGCAGCCGCGCCGACACGTTCGACGGCAGCTGCTCGGCCTGCTCGGGGTCCAGCGCCAGCCGCAGCTCCGCACCGTCCCCTGTGGACTTGACGCTCACCACCCGGCCGACGACCATGCCGCGCACCTTGACGTCCGACTCGGGCAGCAGCTGGTTGCCGGTCGACGCCGCCTTCAGCACCACGTCCACGCTGGAGGCGAAGGCCTTCTCGTAGATCGCCACGGTCAGGCTGATGAAAAGCGAGATGCACAGCAGAAACGCGATGCCGAGCACACGGCGCCGCAGTGTTCTGCGGGACACCCGCACCCGGTCGGCTTTCATGAGCGAGCGCTGAGGATTATCGCTCATGACGCCTCCGCAGTGTTCTGCGGGACACCCGCACCCGGTCGGCTTTCATGAGCAAAGCTGACGCAATTATCGCTCATGACGCCTCCGCGGTGTTCTGCCCAGGGCGCTCATCCGGTGATCCGAACCGTCGTCGTGGTGCCCCAGATCGCGAGGCTGAGGAAGAAGTCGAGCAGCGCGGTCGTCACGATCGCGGTCCGCACCGCGCGGCCCACCGCGACGCCGACCCCGGCCGGGCCGCCGGTGGCGCGGTAGCCGTAGTAGCAGTGCGTCATGATCACCACCACGCTGAAGACCAGCACCTTCCCGAAGGACCACAACACGTCCTCGGGCGGCAGGAACAGGTTGAAGTAGTGGTCGTAGGTGCCCGCGGACTGGCCGTAGATGTAGATCGTCACGGCACGGGCCGCGATGTAGGACGTCAGCAACCCCAGCACGTACAGCGGGATGACCGCGATGAACCCGGCGATCACCCGGGTGGTCACCAGGTACGGCAGGCTGGGCACGCCCATCACTTCCAGCGCGTCGATCTCGTCGGAGATCCGCATCGCACCCAACTGGGCGGTGAAACCCGAACCGACGGTCGCCGACAGCGCCAACGCGGCCACCAGCGGCGCGATCTCGCGGGTGTTGAAGTACGCCGAGACGAACCCGGCGAATGCCGAGGTCCCGATCTGGTCCAGCGCCGCGAAGCCCTGCAACCCGACGACGGTGCCGGTGAACAGGGTCAGGCCGATCATCACGCCGACCGTGCCGCCGATCACCGCCAGCGCACCGCTGCCGAAGCTCACCTCGGCCAGCAACCGCAGCGTCTCCTTGGCGTAGCGGGTGATCGCCCGCGGAATCCACGCCAGCGACCGCAGGTAGAACGACATCTGGTCGCCCAGGTCGTCCAACAGTTCCAGCGGCCGCCGGGCCGCGCGCCTGGCGCGCTGCGAGATCGTCGCCATGTCACATTCCCTTTGGTGGCACGAGCTGCAGGTAGAGCGTGGTGAGGATGAAGTTCACCGCGAACAGCAGCAGGAAGGTGATCACCACCGACTGGTTCACGGCGTCCCCGACGCCCTTCGGTCCCGGCGGCGGGTGCAACCCCCGGTAAGCCGCCACCACCCCGGCCAGGAAGCCGAAGATCACCGCCTTCAGCTCGCTGATCCAGATGTCCGGCAGCTGCGCCAACGCGTTGAAGCTCGCCATGTACGCGCCGGGCGTGCCGCCCTGCATGATCACGTTGAAGGTGTAGCCGCCCAGCACGCCGACCACGCTGACCATGCCGTTGAGCAGCAGCGCCACCAGCATCGCGGCCAGCACCCGGGGCACCACCAGCCGCTGGATCGGCGAAACGCCCAGCACCTCCATCGCGTCGATCTCGTCGCGGATCTTGCGGGAGCCCAGGTCCGCGCAGATCGCCGAGCCACCGGCTCCGGCGATCAGCAGCGCCGTGACGATCGGGCTGGCCTGCTGGATGATCGCCAGCACGCTGGCCGCGCCGGTGAACGACTGCGCGCCGATCTGTCTGGTCAGCGAGCCCAGTTGGAGCGCGATCACCGCGCCGAAGGGGATCGACACCAGCGCGGTCGGCAGGATCGTCACGCTGGCGATGAACCAGCACTGCTGGATGAACTCGCGGATCTGGAACGGTCGGCTGGGCATCGCCCGGACCACGTCCAGCGCCAGGGCGAACAGCCGACCGGTCTCGCGCAGCCCGCCCGCACCCGGAAACCGCGCATGGGAAGGAGCGCTCACCGCTCACCCCGCTTGCGACCGAACCAGCCGCGCCGCGGCTCATCGGCCGGCTGCGGCTCGGGCCCGCCAGCCCACTGCTCCGGAGCCCGTTCCGGCTGCCGAGGCCGTGGCGATGGGCGCGCCTGCTGCGCAACGTTCGCGGCTCGGCTCGGCGGCGCGGGCACCGGATCGGCTCGCTGCGGCCACGATCCGGTCGCCGGTGCGGCGAAGCCGTAGAGCGCCAGCTCGTCCGGGGTCAGCGTCTTCAGGATCTCCTGCTGCGCGGCCGGGTCCAGCGTGCGCAGCTGCCGCAGCACCCGATCCTTGCGGCGGCGCACCGCGGTTCGGACCGGCAGCCCGGGCGAGACCTCCAGCTGCGGCATGAGCTGCGGCAGGCCGAGATCGGCGTCCCGCAGTTGCGCCAGCTCGGCCGCGGCCTGCACGGCGTCCTTCTCCTCGCTCATCCCGATCGGGCCCTCGGGGCGCCCGTTGAGGAACTGCTCCACCACCGGCTCGGTCGAGGTCAGCAGCACCTCGCGCGGCCCGAACATCACCAGGTTGCGGCTGAAGAGCATGCCGATGTTGTCCGGCACCGTCCGCGCGGTGTTGATGTCGTGCGTGACGATCAAGAAAGTCGCGTCGATCTGCGCATTGAGATCGACGATCAACTGGTTCAGCAATGCGGTGCGCACCGGGTCGAGACCGGAATCCGGCTCATCGAACAAAATGATCTCCGGATCCAGCACCAACGCGCGGGCCAACCCAGCGCGTTTGCGCATACCACCGGAAATCTCGCCGGGCAGCTTCTCCTCCGCGCCGATGAGCCCGACCATCTCCATCTTCTCCAGCACCACATCCCGGATCTGGGACTCGCTCTTGCGGGTGTGCTCGCGAAGCGGAAACGCGATGTTGTCGAACAGGTTCATCGAACCGAACAGCGCACCGTCCTGGAACAGCACGCCGAAGAGCTTGCGGATCTCGTAGAGCTTTTGTTCCGAACAGGTGCAGATGTCCACCCCGTTGATGATCACCTTGCCCTGCTCCGGCTTCAGCAGGCCGACCAGCGACTTCAGGAACACCGACTTCCCGGTGCCGGAGGGCCCCAGCAGCACGCTGATCTCGCCGGGAGGAAGTGTCAGCGTGACGTCCCGCCAGATGGTCTGCGCGCCGAAGGACTTCGACAGTCCGTCGACAACCACCTCGACGCCCATCCGAACCTCCGCGTTCCTCGATTTCACCCGACCGGGTCGCCCCGGAAAGGCAGCCTGACACACGTGGCGCGCACAACGAAGGCCAGCAGCGTCACACCTGTGCAACGAGCCCGACGCGGACGGGTTACTCGTCAGTTCACTCGGATTCGCAGATCAACAAGATTTGTCCGGTAAAAGCGATTCAGTTTTTCCGCAAAGCAAAAAGCGGACACCCGCGACTGCGAGTGCCCGCCTTTTCACCGTGAGTCAGGGCAGCGGAGCGGGTGGCGAACCGCGGATAAGCGGTGCGCTTTCCGGCCCGCGCAGATCGATCATTCAGATCAACTGCGCGAGGAGACCCGCATGCCCCGCAGGCTCACTTCAGGGAGACGGAAGCGCCGGACTCCTCCAGCTTGGCCTTGGCCTCGTTGGCCTTCTCCTTGTCGACCTTCTCCAGGACCGGCTTCGGGGCGCCCTCGACCAGCTCCTTGGCCTCCTTCAGGCCCAGACCCGAGACGAGCTCGCGAACGACCTTGATGACCTGGATCTTCTTCTCACCGGCGCCTTCGAGGATGACGTCGAACTCGTCCTGCTCCTCGACGACCGGAGCCGCGCCCACGGCCGGGCCGGCCATGACCGCGGCCGGGGCGGCGGCGGTGACGTCGAAGGTGTCCTCGAACTGCTTCACGAACTCCGACAGCTCCAGGAGGGTCATCTCCTTGAAGACGTCCAACAGCTCTTCGTTGCTCAGCTTCGCCACGACGGCGTTCCTTTCCGTTCAGTGCCCGGCACCGGCGGTGTCCGGGTGGGGAGTTTCTGCGATCGACAACCGAGTCCACTCAGGACTCAGGCGTCGGCGTCGCCGCCCTTCTTCTCCTGCAGGGCGACGGCCAACCGGGCAACCTGGGTCGCCGGCGCGGCGAACAGCGCGGCGGCCTGGCTCAGCTTGGCCTTCATGGCCCCGGCCAACTTGCTGAGGGTGACCTCGCGGGAGTCCAGCTCGGCGATGCTCTCGACCTCGGACACGGACAGCGCGCGGCCGTCCATGTAACCGCCCTTGATCACCAGGGCGTTGTTGTCCTTGGCGAACTCACGCAGCGCCTTGGCCGCGTCGACCGGCTCGCCCTCGATGAAGGCGATCGCGGTCGGGCCGACGAACAGGTCGTCGAGTCCCTCGACGCCCGACTGCTCGGCAGCACGCTTGACCAGCGTGTTCTTCGCGACACGGTAGGTCGTGCCCGCACCGAGGGCGCGGCGCAGCTCAGACAGCTGCGCCATGGACAGCCCGCGGTACTCGGTCACGAGCGCAGCGGTCGAATCGGTGAATCGCCCGGCGATCTCGTTGACCGCATCAACCTTGTCGGGCTTCGCCATGTCGCCTCCTCTCTATTTCCGACTGTGATCCGCATCCAGTCGGTCCTGAGACGACAAAACGCCCCGGCGCAGCAAGCACGGGGCGTCAAGATCACGAGCGCGCGGGGCGCACGGGCAGCCTCGTCCCTCCTGCGCGGGCCGCCCGCATCTCACGGGACCTTAGTTCTCCCCACCCCACACGGAGCACGGAGAAGACCAGCGGTCTTGGGTGGAACTCCGACCAGAATACGCGACATCCCGCAGCACATCCCAGGCGCCCCACTTGAGCAGCGGCGGACGGCCGACCCGCCTGCCGCTGCCCACTCGCACCGCCACGCGGAACGAGTTCGGCGGCAGCCCAAAATGCCGGGATCACCGGTGGTGACCCAGCTGGCACTGGCGGGCATCATGTGGGGCGTGGCTGATCAGAACGAGTCGCCCCGACCGCAACCCGGCGCGAACCTGCCCGAGACCACCAGACCGGCGGAGATCGTCGATGCCGAGGTCGTGGGCGGCGAGGTGGTCGACGCATCGTCGGCGACTCGCCCGCAGCAGCCCAGCGACGACGAGGAATTCCGCCAGTACCAGCAGTTCCTGAAATTCCAGCAGTTCCAGGAGTGGCAGCAGGCCCAGGGCGGCGATGTGGTGGCACCGCCACCGGCGGCACCCCCCGCCGCATCCCCGAAGAAGCCCTGGTGGAAACGGGCCGTCGGCCTGCTGCGCTTCAAACTGGTCCGACGGCTGATCTACCTGCTGCTCGCGCTCCTGCTGCTCAACTACACCATCGACTACTACTTCGGCGGCAGCGGCGGCTCGGGCAGCGGGGGCACCGGCACCGGCGGCGTCCCACCCGACTCGGTACCGGTGAAGTCGACGAATCCGCAGCAAGCGGTGCGCGGCGTCTACAACTGGCTGCGCGGATCCGATCCGGAGCGGGCGTGCGACCTGTTCGACGCGGCGGGCAAATCCGGGTTCGCCGCCGCCTACCAAGCCCCGGATTGCGCCACCGCGGCGCGGCGCGTGCACGACCAGATCACCGACCCCAACGCGTACGCGAACCCCGACTTCGACCAGAACGCGGTGACCGAAGTCGGCCCGGAGGCCCAGGTCCTCGGCTGCCGGATGCGAGTCACCGGCGGCCCTCCGCTCGGCAGCTTCAAACTCACCCGACAGCCCGACGGCGGCTGGACGATCAGCGCCTACGCGCTCCAAACCCCCAGCTGCGGCTGATACCTGTGCGGAACTCGTTCTGCGTGGCGGAGCATTGCGGGCTCGGCATGCGAAAAGGGCGGGGCGACCCTGGGGTCGGCCCGCCCTTTCTCGGCGGAAATTCGCGTGCGTCAGGCGGATGCCGTCAGACCGCGGGTCAGGCCCGGGTCCACCGGGATGCCCGGTCCCATCGTCGTGGTGAAGGTGACCTTCTTCAGGTACCGGCCCTTCGACGCCGACGGCTTGGCACGCAGGATCTCGTCCAGCGCCGCCGCGTAGTTCTCCACCAGCTTCTCGGTGTCGAAGGACACCTTGCCGATGATGAAGTGCAGGTTGGCCTGCTTGTCGACCCGGAAGTTGATCTTACCGCCCTTGATGTCCGCGACCGCCTTGGTGACGTTCGGGGTGACGGTGCCGGTCTTCGGGTTCGGCATCAGGCCGCGCGGGCCGAGCACCCGCGCGATCTTGCCGACCTTGGCCATCTGGTCCGGGGTGGCGATCGCCGCGTCGAAATCGAGCCAGCCGCCCTGAATGCGCTCGATCAGGTCCTCGGAACCAACCGCGTCCGCCCCGGCGGCCTCGGCCTCAGCGGCCTTGTCGCCGACGGCGAACACGATGACGCGGGCAGTCTTACCAGTGCCGTGCGGCAGGTTCACGGTGCCGCGGACCATCTGGTCTGCCTTGCGGGGGTCGACGCCCAACCGCAGTGCCACTTCGACGGTGGCGTCCATCTTGGCCTTGGAGGTCTTCTTGGCCAGTTCGGCGGCTTCCGACGGGGCGTACAGCCGCGTCTTGTCGATCAGCTCGGCCGCCTGCTGGTATGCCTTGCTGCGCTTTGCCATTTCTGTCCCTATCGCAGGTGGATCAGTTGTGGTTGGTCGGGCTGCGCTGGAGCCCTCCCACGCTGCTTGCTTCGCGCCTTGCGGCGAAGGTTTCAGCCCTCGACCGTCAGGCCCATCGACCTCGCGGTACCCGCGATGATCTTGGCGGCCTGGTCGATGTCGTTGGCGTTGAGATCGGCCATCTTGGTCTGCGCGATCTCGCGGACCTGGTCCATGGAGACCTTGCCGACCTTGGTCTTGTGCGGCTCACCGCTGCCCTTCGCCACGCCCGCCGCCTTGAGCAGCAGCTTGGCGGCCGGGGGGGTCTTCAGCGCGAAGCTGAAGGAGCGGTCTTCGAACACGGAGATCTCGACCGGCACGACGTTGCCACGCTGGTTCTCCGTGGCGGCGTTGTAGGCCTTGCAGAACTCCATGATGTTGACGCCGTGCTGACCGAGCGCCGGGCCGACCGGCGGGGCCGGGTTGGCCTGGCCCGCCTGGATCTGCAGCTTGATGATCGCTGCCAGCTTCTTCTTCTTGGGCGGCATGTTTGCTTCCTGTGTCTTCGCTATCCGGTTGCCCGGCCCCACCTGGCGGTGGAGCCGAATCTGGCGAGACCACGAAACGGTGGCATCGCCCGCTCCTGCGCGCGGTCCTGCCAGATCCACGCGCAGCCGCCGCGCTCCCGCACCGGGGAGGACGGTCAGATCTTGGAAACCTGGTTGAACGACAGCTCAACCGGTGTTTCGCGGCCGAAGATCGACACCAGCACCTTGAGCTTCTGGGCGTCCGGGTTGACCTCGTTGATCGTCGCAGGCAAGGTCGCGAACGGCCCGTCCATCACGGTGACGGACTCGCCGACCTCGAAGTCGACCTCCACCGCAGGCTTGGCAGCGGCCTGCGCGGCGGTCTTCTTGCCCGCCTCGGCCTTCTTCTCCTCGACCTGCGGCGCCAGGAACTTCAGCACCTCGTCGATGGTCAGCGGCGACGGCTTGGAGGTGGCGCCGACGAAGCCGGTGACACCCGGCGTGTTGCGCACCGCGCTCCAGGACGCGTCGTTGAGTTCCATCCGCACCAGGATGTAGCCGGGCAGCACCTTGCGCTGCACCAGCTTGCGCTGGCCGTTCTTGATCTCGGTGACCTCTTCGGTCGGCACCTCGACCTGGAAGATGAAGTCCTCGACGTCGAGCGTCTGGGCCCGCGTTTCGAGGTTGGTCTTGACCTTGTTCTCGTAGCCCGCGTAGGAGTGCACGACGTACCAGTCGCCGGGGGCGCGGCGCAGCGCGGCGCGGAGCTCCTCGACCGGGTCGGGCTCGGCGGCCGTCTCATCGGCTTCGCCGGTCTCGACGTCGCTGTCGACCTCGGCAGACGCCTCGGTCCCTTCGGCAGCACCGGTGTCCTCGCCGGAGTCGGCGCCGTCCGCGGAATCGACCACGTCGACCGAGTCCGCGGTCGCCTCGGCCTCGGGCAGCACCTGCTCGTCGGTGAGGCCGGTGGATTCCTGACCCTCGTGGGAGGTCACAGTCGGTCTCGCTTCCTCTCGTGCGTTGCGTGCCGGGTCGTCGTTCCGCCGCCGGCACCACCTAGCGCGGGCCCGAAGTTGTTCAGCCGGAGCCGAACAACCACCCCACGCCCCTGGCGAAGAGCACGTCCACACCGGCCACGAACGCCACCATGACGCTGACGAACACCAGCACCACGAGGGTGTAGGTCGCCAGTGCCTTGCGCGTCGGCCAGATGACCTTGCGCAGTTCGGCGACGACCTCGCGCAGGAAGCGTCCGATCTTCCGGAACAGCGAAACCCGACCCTGCCGACCGTCCCGCGATGGGGTCGGCCGACCCTTCGACTCAGTTGTGCGCGCCGAGCCGGATCCCGAAGAACCCGACTCGCCGGACCGGCCCTTGCGGCCGGTCGGACGGGAGGCCCGGCGCTCGCGCCGCGCCGCGGCGCTGGACGGACGGTTCGCGTCGTCGCGCGCTCCGTCCTGCCCCTGCTCGCGGTCCTCGCTCACGCCCATCCTCCGCTCACCGTCGCATCGACGCAGGGGCGACAGGACTTGAACCTGCAACCTGCGGTTTTGGAGACCGCTGCTCTGCCAATTGAGCTACACCCCTTTGGCGGTCCTGGATCTCGACCGCATTCGGGGACGCCCGGTACCGGCCCGGGAACAAAGTTCCAGGGTGTTCGGGCATCCCAGGTTCGAAAGTGTACGGCACGTCGACGACCTTGCTCCAACGGCACCCCCCGTGTCCGGCCGTGAACAACTCCACCGCTGGTGGGGAGCGTGTCGGGGGACACCCCGCATCTGCCAGGATTGCAGTCATGGCCGCACCTCAGACAGACCAACAGACTAAGGCGCGGGTGTCCGCGCGGATCGGCGGGATCAGCGAGTCCGCCACGCTGGCCGTGGATGCCAAGGCGAAGGCCCTCAAGGCCGCCGGGCGGCCGGTGATCGGGTTCGGCGCCGGTGAGCCGGACTTCCCGACGCCCCAGCCGATCGTGGCTGCCGCCATCGCCGCCTGCTCGGACCCGAAGAACCACCGCTACAGCCCCGCGGCCGGTCTGCCCGAGCTGCGCGAGGCCATCGCGACGAAGACCCTGCGCGATTCCGGCTACACCGTGCAGCCCAGCCAGGTGCTGGTGACCAACGGTGGCAAGCAGGCCGTCTACCAGGCGTTCCAGACGCTGATCGATCCGGGCGACGAGGTCCTGCTGCCCGCCCCGTACTGGACCACCTATCCCGAGGCCATCACCCTGCCGGGTGGTGTTCCGGTGGTGGTGCCCGCCGACGAGTCGACCGGCTACCTGGTCTCCGTCGAGCAGCTGGAGGCCGCGCGGACCCCGCGCACCAAGGTGCTGCTGTTCAACTCGCCGTCCAACCCGACCGGCGCCATCTACCCGCCCGAGCAGGTCGAAGCGATCGGCCGGTGGGCCGTCGAGCACGGCATCTGGGTGATCACCGACGAGATCTACGAGCACCTGGTCTACGGCGACGCCCGGCACGTGTCGATGCCCGTCGTGGTGCCGGAGCTCGCCGACACCTGCGTGGTGCTCAACGGGGTCGCCAAGACCTACGCGATGACCGGCTGGCGGGTGGGCTGGATGATCGGCCCGTCGGATGTCATCAAGGCCGCCGCGAACCTGCAGTCGCACCTGTCCTCCAACGTCGCCAACGTCGCGCAGCGGGCTGCGCTGGAGGCCGTCAGCGGCTCGCTGGACGCGGTCGCGGAGATGCGCTCGGCGTTCGACCGGCGCCGCCGCAAGATCGTCGAGCTGCTCTCGGCGATCCCCGGTGTCAGCTGCCCCGAGCCGCAGGGCGCGTTCTACGCCTACCCGTCGGTGAAGGAACTGCTGGGCAAGGAGATCCGCGGCGTCCGCCCGCAGACCAGCGTTGAGCTGGCCGCGCTGATCCTGGAGCAAGCCGAGGTGGCGGTGGTGCCGGGCGAGGCCTTCGGCACCCCGGGTTACTTCCGGCTCTCCTACGCCCTGGGCGACGAAGACCTGGTCACCGGCGTGACCCGGATGGCGGACCTGCTCGGCGAAGCCAAGTAGCCCACGCACGCACCACCAGCGGCCCGTCCCCCACGGAGGCGGGCCGCTGCACTATCTCCTGATCCGACGACTGCCCCAACCACCCACCGACGCTCCCGCCCAAAACCCCAAACCCACCACGGGTTCACCCGATGAGGTCGAGGTGAAGGGCACCTTTTACCAAGTAAGTTGGCGAAAGGTGCCCTTCACCTCTCACCCGAATAGGAACCTGCCGGTCGGGAGCAGTGGTTGTGCTCGTGCTTCGGAGGTCAGTCGGGGAGGCGGACGGTGGCGGTGGCGCCGCCGAGGACGCCTTGATCGGCGCTGCGGGTCGTGATGTTGACCTTGACGGTGCCATCTTCGTTCTTCGCCGCGACCTTGCCGGACACCTCGACCAGCGCGCCGGTGTCGTCGTCGGGCACCACGACGGGCCGGGTGAACCGCACGCCGTAGTGCAGGATCGCCCCCGGGTCGCCGGTCCACTCGCTGACCAGCCGACCGGCGACGGCCATGGTGAGCATGCCGTGCGCGATCACGTCGGGCAGCCCGACCTCGGTGGCGAACCGCTGGTTCCAGTGGATCGGGTTGAAGTCGCCGGACGCGCCCGCATAGCGGACCAGGTCAGCGCGGGTGAGTGGAACGCTCAGCCCCGGCAGCTGATCGCCGACGGCGACTTCGGACATCCGCACCGCCACGCGTCCTCCTCGACCCTGCGGAACCGGTCGGCCCTCGTCACTCATGACGCCTCCGTGCTTTGCGGGACACCCGCACCCGGTCGGCTCTCACGAGCGAAACTGACGCAATTATCGCTCATGACGCCACTGTGCTTTGCGGGACACCCGCACCCGGTCGGCTCTCACGAGCGAAGCTGACGCAATTATCGCTCATGACGCCTCCGTGGCGTCCGCTGTGCCGCGGGCGACCAGCATCGCTTTGGCGGTGCACACCGGTTCGCCCTCGACGGTGCCGATCTCCGCCCGCACCGTCAGGAAGTCGTTGCCCGCGCGGGCTTTGATGTCATCCACGTGCGCCACGGCGACGAGCCGATCACCGGCCCGGATCGGCCGGTGGTGGGTGAACTCCTGCTGGCCGTGCACCACGCGGCTGTAGTCCAGGCCCAGCTGCGGGTCGTCGACGATCGCATCGTGCGCGGCCATGGACAGGATCACCGCGAAGGTCGGCGGCGCGATGACCTCCGGGTAGCCCGCGGCCTTGGCGGCCTCCGGGTCGCGGTACAGCGGCGAGTCGTCCTTGATCGCCGCGGCGAACTCGCGGATCTTCTCCCGACCGACTTCGTACGGCGCGGTGGGCGGGTACTCACGTCCGATGAATGACTGGTCAAGCGGCACGCCAGCAGGCTACCGGACCAGGAGAGGCACCCTTCACCAAGTTAGCGGGTGCGCGGGTTGGTTTGCGTGGCGGTGCGGGCAGCGGAACCTCAGAGGCCTCCTAGACTCCGGGATCCCCGACATCATGCATGTCCGGGCTGCTGAGGCCACCCCTGCGTTGACGCGAACGCACTTCAGCCCGCCTCCCAAGATCGGGGACGGGCTGCAAGGCTGGATTGATCAGACCGAGAAGGCCGCCCACGGAAGGCGCCAACGAAACTCGGCTACCCCACCGTGGGGGTTTGGGGGCTCGGCCCCAAGCTGACACTCTGACCGAGACCCGGCGAAACGCGAGCAGGGTCAGGCCGCTTGGTCAGCGGGTTTCCTTGTGCAGCTTGTGCGTACCGCAGTTCGGGCAGAACTTCTTCATCTCCAACCGGTCCGGGTTGTTGCGCCGGTTCTTGTTGGTGATGTAGTTGCGGTGCTTGCACTCCTCGCACGCCAGCGTGATCTTGGGTCGGACGTCTGTGGCGGCCACGGGGGTGCCTTTCTGTCTCGGTCTTGCCTCGGAACGGTTCGCTTGAGATCCGCGCGAACCCGTGACTGGTAGCGGTGGCCGGACTTGAACCGGCGACACAGCGATTATGAGCCGCTTGCTCTACCGACTGAGCTACACCGCCATGCTGGGACCTTCGGCGCACGCACCGGGCGTCTCAGCAGACGCAGGACGTCCCACGCAGAACAGCCACAGCACCCAGTTTACCGAGCACCGCGGCTGCCTTTCGAGCCCCAATACGGAATCGAACCGTAGACCTTCTCCTTACCATGGAGACGCTCTGCCGACTGAGCTATTGGGGCGTGCCCTTGCGGAGCGATTAGAACTTTACACAACCGCCCGAGCCGCTCCCAAGCCGGGGGGTCGCTGCGGCGAAAAGCCTGGTCACTAGCGGGTTTTCGGCCCAAGTCGGGCCATCTTCGGCAGGTGCGACGACCAAGTACGTGTTCAGTGCAGCAGTGTGAGCACCGTCTCGGAACGGGTTCCGCGATCGCGCTTGGTGCGGGCCTGCAACCAGGCCTCGAACCGCTCCTCGGAAAGCGGCCGGGAGATCAGGTAGCCCTGCGCGACGTCGCAGCCCATCTCGACAAGCTGATCGCGCGCCGCGTCGTCCTCCACGCCCTCGGCGACCACCACCAGGTCCAGCGAGTGCCCGAGCTCGACGATCGAGCGGACCACCGCCATGTCGCCGAGATCGGTGCCCATGCCGAGCACGAAGCTCTTGTCGATCTTCACCTCGTCCACCGGCAGCTGGCGCAGGTAGGCCAGCGAGGAGTACCCGGTGCCGAAGTCGTCCACCGCGAGCACCACGCCGATCGCGTGCAGGCGGCGCAGCACCGGCATGGCGCGCTCCTGATCGGCCATCACGCTGGACTCGGTCAGCTCGAAGGTGAGCAGCTCCGGCGGGATGTCGTGGCGCAGCAGGGCCTCGCCGACCCGGTCCGGGAACGTCTCGTCGGCCAGGTTGCGCACCGACAGGTTCACCGCCACCGACATCCGCAGGCCCCGGTCGAGCCACTGCCGGATCTTGACCAGCGCGCACTCCATGACGAACGAGGTCAGCGCGTCGACCAGCCCGGTCGCCTCGACCAGCGGCACGAACTCGTCCGGATCCAGTCGCCCGAACTCCGGGTGCGACCAGCGCACCAGTGCCTCGGCACCGACCACCTGGCGGGCGGGCAGCGCGACCTTCGGCTGGTAGTGCACCTCGACGTGACCGGAGTCCAGCGCCTGCCGGAACTGGGTGACCAGCTGGAACCGGCGCAGGAAGACCTGGCCCATCGCGGGGGCGTAGCCGCGCACGCCGTCCTCGCCGTTGCGGGCGGCGCGCACCGCGACGTCGGCGCGCTGCAGCAGGGTGTCGATGTCGGTCTCGCATTCGCCGTCCGCCGGGGCGGACGAGGCGTACCCGGCGATACCGGCCGCCTCCACCACGATCCGGTCCAGCGGGTACGGCTTGGCGATCACCTCGCGCAGGTGCTGGGCGAACTCGTGCGCCTGCGCTTCGCTGTGGTCCAGCAGCAGCACCGCGAAGGAGTTCGCCTCCAGCCGGGCCAGCGGGGCATCGCCGAGTTCTTCGCGCATCCGCTGCCCGGCGGCGACGATCATCCGGTCGCCCCAGGTGTAGCCGAGGGCCTCGCTGACCGTGGTGAGCACGTCGAGATCCACCCGCAGCACGACCGCGGTGCGACCGTTGCGCAGCTCCTCGGCCGCCATCTCGCGGAATCCGGTGCGGTTGAGCAGCCCGGTCAACGGGTCGTGGTAGGCGTCGTGGCGCAACCGGGCGAGCAGTCGGCGGTTGTCCATCGCGGTCGCCAGGTGGCTGGCCAGGGTGTGCAGCAGTCGCACGTCGGCCCGACCGAAGCCGCGCCAGCGGCTGACCCGGTCGTGCACTTCGGCGGCACCGAGCAGCTGGCTCGCCCCGCGCAGCGGCACGACCAGCGCCTCGTACGCCCCGCGCTGGCGCAGTGCCCGGCGCACCTCTTCGGGCGCCTCCAGCGTCCGGAACGAACGCACGTGGCTGCCCGGCAGTTGCAGCAGCGGATCATCGCGCAGCGCCGACGGCGCGGCCTGCTCCGCCGACTCCGGCAGCGGCTCGCCCGCGACCAGCGTGCTGACCTCACCGCTGGGGTCCAGTCGCAACCGCAGCACCACTCGTGTCGCGTTGAGCTGTTCCCGGATCCGCTCGGCGACCGGCTCCCACTCGCTGACCGAGTCCTCGGGTTCGACCGCGACGGAGTCGGACCGCCCGTGCGGCGCGATCTGCCCGGAGCGCGCCACGCTGAGGCTGACGTCGCTGAGCGCCTCCAGGTCGCGCTGCTCGCGCAGCAGACCGGAGTAGGCCCGGTACAGGCCGATCACGGCGGCCCCGACCAGCGCCACCAGCAGCCAACCCCACAGCGTGCTGATCGCGACCTCGTAGCCGATCAGACCGACCGAGGTGTTGAGCAGGCCGACGGCCAGCGTGCGCACCGCGAGCCGCGCCCCGGCCGAAACCCGCATCGCGCCGCCCAGCACGTGCAGCGCGGCGAGCGCGAAGCCGCAGCTGATCAGCGGCGAGGTGAGGGTGCCGATGACCGGGCCGAACCAGTCGGGCGCGACCCCGATGAGCGCCTGGTTGACCACGCCTGCCACCGCGAACGGCACCGCGATCTCCAGGCACAGCACACCGGCGTTGTAGACCACGTGGGTCGCCGCGCGGCGGCCGACCTGCGCGCCGAGTCCGGCCAGCAGGTTCGCCGCGAGCACGACCTCGAACGGCGCCGTCAGCAGGCCGATCAGCAGCGGGATCTCGGTGAACGAGATGGTCCAGCCGACCCGCTTCACGTCGACGTCGATGGTCAGCTGCTCGGCCAGCAGGAAGCCCATGGCCAGCAGCGGTCCGATGAACAGCAGGTTGGAGCTGTAGTGGAACGGCAACCACGCCGAGGTCGCCACGGAGGCGAGCGCGCCGACGGCGAGCACCACCAACGAGAAGCCGGTGAACATCCGGCGCCGCACCGGATCAACCTCGGCGCGCACCGGCGGGCGGGCGGTCTCCAGGCCGGAATGCGGACCGAGGGAGCGGTGACGCTCGATCATCCACGCTCCTCCCCACCCGGTGGCACGGTCGTGCCACACAGTTGCCGTGGCGATCGTGACGCACGACAGCGCGGTTGGCCAGGGGCGAATGGCCCCCGTTGCATATGCCGGACGCACTCATTCCCGTTGCTGCGCGTGGTCCGGCACGCCATCCTTGCCGAGCGCCGCGAGTTGACCTGCGGAAACCGCACCCACCACGTCGAGCACCAAGACTGGTTGGCCTTGCTGCGGCTTGCCCAGGATTTTGTGACGATCGCCGCAGCAACGACTTGGCACCAACACGGTACGCAACCGGCGTGAACGGACTGTTACTGCTGCAACCCGAACTCGTCCAGGAAATCCCGGATCGCCCGGTCCAGGTCGGCCAGCCCCGACTCCTCCACCGGCAGGTGCCCGGCACCGCGCAGCGGCGCGAACCGCGCGGGTGCGGCGAGCCGGTCGAAGAACTGCCGGGACAGCAGCGGTGGCGTCCACCGGTCCTCCGCGGGGTGCGCCAGCAGCAGCGGCGGTCCGGTGAAGCGCTCCGGAGGCACCGCCGGTGGAGTGGTCAGGCAGCTGCGGGCGAAGGTGAGCGTGAGCCAACTGCCGCCGCCGATGGTGTCGGCCCACACGAGGTTGGCGAACTGGGCGTGGTTGGACACCGCGGCGATGTTGGCCAACCAGTGCACCGGCACCCTGGTCATGCCCAGCGGTTTCGCGATCAGCGCCAGCAACCCGACCCACTTCGCCATTTCCGGCCGGGCGGCCAGCCGTCGCCGAACCTCGTCGCGGCGCGGATCGGCCAGGCAGGTGGCGATCACCCCGGCCACCGCGCCGTCGGCGCGCGCGGCGACGTCGTAGGCCAGTCGGCCGCCGGTGCTGATGCCCAGCAGCACGATCGGCCGGTCGTCGCGGGCCCGCTCGGCGTCGATCAGGTCCAGCACGCAGGCCAGCCAGTCCCGGTAGGTGACCGCGCGCCGACCGGCGCCGGTGAGACCGAAGCCGGGCAGGTCGGGGGCGATGAATTCGAGGTCCACCAGCGACGGCAGTCGCCCGTAGGGGGCGAGCATTCGGCCGTAAGTGCCGACTCCGTGCAGTGCGATCAGCTTCGTCGGTGCGTTCGGCCGTGCGACGCGGTCGACGTGCACCGACATGCCGCGCCACGGCCACCACTGCTCGGCGGGCGCGTTGTCCGCGGTGAGCCGAAGCGCTCCCGGGAAGAAGTCCTGGTAACGAAGCCAGTAGAGCTGATCGCGGTAGCCAGGACCGACGGCGGCGGCGGACCCTTGAGTGGATGGAGCGCTCGAAGGCACCCTTCGAACATACGGATCGGACCGAACGATGCGCATCAGCCAACAGCAGGCACGTACCTGGTTCGAGCAGGCGCGGTCAGCGCACCTGGCCACCGCCGACGAGGTGGGGCGACCGCACCTGGTGCCGGTGGTGTTCGCGATGCGCGGGACGGTGCTCGGCACCGCGATCGACCACAAGCCCAAGAGCACCACGAACCTCAGGCGGCTGCGCAACATCGCCGAGAATCCGCAGGTCGCGCTGCTCGTCGACCACTACGAGGACGACTGGTCGCGGCTGTGGTGGGTGCGCGCCGACGGCGACGCGGTGCTGGCCGAAGCGGGCGATCATCCGGACCTGCTGGCGGCCCTGGTGGCGAAGTACCCGCAGTACCAGCGCAATCCGCCGACCGGCACCTTGATCGTGATCCAAGTCACCCGATGGACGGGCTGGTCAGCCGCGAGATCGTGATCTCCTCATCCGCCCCAGTCACTCCAAACCCGTTCGGAGAACGGCGCTTACGGGTGTTTGCGTTCTAGGTGGACTACGTCCGAATCGAGGTCGAGGGGACCGCCTGCCTCGCGGTCGTCCTCCTTGACGACCTCCACCCAGGCCAGCTGTTCGAGCTGGTGCCTGGCTCCGGCGCTGAACAGGCCCTCGATGCCCAACGCCACCGCGGCGCTCCCGCCCGGCTCGGCAGATCCCGGCGCGGCGGACGGCGGCGCGGCACGCAGCTCCTGCCGCCGCTTCGCACGACCTGCTCGATCAATGGCCACACCACAAGGCTAGCCGGGCGTTGCCGCTGTTGGCCGATGCTGCCGTCAATGCGCCAAGTGCGCTCCTGGCGCGTCGCGTAGGCTGCCCAGCCGTGGCCGATCCGTATTTCGTCCTGATCAGCACCTCGGAACTCGCGGATCTGGCGAGCGCATTGGATGTCGTGGACGGGCACGCCGACCTCGGCGACCGCTACCGCAAGCTGATCGCGGATTCGCGGCGGACCATGGCCGACGACGAGATCCGCCTCACCCAGGCCCGCGGTCTGGCGAAACGGCTGATGGTACTGGTCAAAGCCGCCGGGCCGAACTTCCGCGAAGAACTGCCCGATGCGGCCCGCGCCGAACTCGACCGCGGCCTCGCGCAGGCCAACGCACTCGTCTTCCACCCCGAGCAGGATTGAGCCCGACCGCGCAACCCCCTTCGGAAGCCGGTCGCTGTCGGTATGTATTCTTTTCACGCAAGCCGGGTTGCCCGAGTGGCCAAAGGGAGCTGACTGTAAATCAGCCGCGCAAGCTTCGGAGGTTCGAATCCTTCACCCGGCACTCAGCCAGAAACGGCCTCCTGACCAACGCTGATTTGGTCGGGGGCCTTTTGCGTCGATCTCCCTGTCTTCCCATGTGCTGTGTCTTCACGTGTGCCGACTTTCCGGCCGACAGCTTGCAACCGGATGCGGCCAGGATCAAACCGCTCCGGTGGCGCGGCACGAGGGCGGTCCGGCCGAGCCTGCCGGGTATTCCTGGAGGGGAACGAGGTTCCTCGACCAAGCGGACATTACCGGTGCCAGGACGCGCCAAGCCGCTTCGGCCTCGTCGCCCCGGATGGACAGGGCGGGATTCCCGGTGAGCACGTCGAGCAGCAGCCGACCGTACGGCGGCAGGTCGGGTGGCATCATCTGGGCGGTCAGTCTGAGCGGCGCGAACGTGCGTGTCTGGGAGCCCGTGCCGGTCAGATCCAGTGCCAGGCTCTCCGGTTCAAGTCCGAATCGGAGGACGTTGGGCAGCACTTCGCCGCGGTGACCGGCAGGCACGTGGGGCACGGGCCGGAAGCGCACCGTGACCTCCTTGTGGTCCCGGTTGAGCGCTTTTCCGCTGCGGAGCCGGAAAGTCGTTCCCGACCAGCGCCGACTGTCGAGTTCCAGTTCGACCTCGGCGAAGGTCTCGGTACCGCGATCCGGGTCCACGCCTTGCTCGTCGACGTAGGCGGGAACCTCGTGGCCATCGGTCCGGCCGGCCAGGTAACGGGCCCGGCGGGTGCGGTGCCGGACATCCGCGTCGGTGAGGGGCCGCACCGAGCGCAGCACATCGACCTTCCGGTCGCGCAGGTCGCGTTCGCCGAAGCTGTTCGGTGGCTCCATCGCTACCAGGCACAGCACTTGCAGGAGGTGGTTTTGCACCATGTCCTTGAGCGCCCCAGCGCTGTCGTAGTACCCGGCCCTGCCTTCGAGCGCGAGGCATTCGTCCCAGGTGATCTCCACCTCGGCGATGTGTTCGCTGTTCCAGAGCGGCTCGAACATGCGGTTCGCGAGTCGACTGCCGAGCACGTTCTCGACGGTGGCCATGGCCAGGAAGTGGTCCACCCGGAAAACCGCGTCCTCGGGCACGACGTCGGCGAGCAGCCGGTTCAGCTCCACCGCGCTGTCCAGGTCGTCGCCGAACGGTTTCTCCAACACGATTCGGCTACCCGCTGGCAGGCCCGCGCGGTCGAGCGCGGAAACCGCTGGGCCGAATAGCGCCGGGGGAAGGGCGAGGTAGACGGCGAGGGGCTCAGCACCGGCGATGACCGACGCGACGTCGCCGGTGTCGGTGACATCGGCCCGCTGAAAGCGCGCCGCGGCTGCGACCGCGTGTCTGGCGTCGGCCGACGCGGCGCCGCCGTAATTTTCGAGTTGGGTAGCAACCCAGGATCGGAACTGCTCGCTTTCCCAGTGGCTGCGGTCGGCGCAGGTCAACTGGAACTGATCGCCGAGATGCCCTGCCGCGCGCAGTGCGGCCAGTCCAGGCAGCAGGTAGCGCGCGCTGAGGTCACCGGTGCCGCCGAAGATGGCAATGCGATCGATCATTGGATCCCCGCCTCCGCTCGCGCGAGGTTCACGCCGCTGACGATGATGCCGATGTGGCTGAACGCCTGCGGGAAGTTGCCGATGAATTCGCCGGTCGACGGGTCGATCTGCTCCGACAGCAGTCCGAGTGGGCTCGCCCTGGCGCACAGCGAGGCGTAGAGCTGTTCGGCTTCTTCGACGCGGCCTTGGCGTGCCAGGTTGTCGACCAGCCAGAAGCTGCACAGCACGAAGGCGCCTTCGTCGCCGGGAAGGCCATCGGTGGACTGGTCGTGCAGGTAGCGGTGGAGCAGGCCGTTGCCAGCGGAGAGCCGCTTGGCGATGGCGTCCGTGGTGGCCACCATGCGCGGGTGGTCAGCGGGGACGATCTGGCGCAGCGGAAGCGCGAGCAGGCTCGCGTCCAGGCTGCCGCCCCCGTCGAGGTGTTCGCACAAGGTCTGCGCGTCCTCGTCCCAGGACTCGTTCAGAATGAGCTGGCGCAGGAGTTTGAGAGTGATGGCGGCACGCCGAACCAAGGACTCCTCGGGACCGCTGTAGCGGAAATGCGCCATCCAACGGCGCCACGCGTCAGCGGTGTCCGTCAGCATCGTCTCGGCGTCGAACCGGTGGTGGCGGTGAAACCGCCCCCAGGACAGCACCAGATCGAGGCGCTCCCCCTGGTGCAGGTCATAGGTGCTCTCCAGGGCGGGCAACGGACGGTTGGAACGCAGGTGCAGGCGCAGGTCCGGCCGCCCGGCAACCCGCAACTCCAGCCCGCTGAACAGGGAACGCATCTGCACTCCGCCGCGCGGCCGCAGTTCCACCCGCAGGCGGACGTCGCCGTCGGTGACGACAGCGGAACGCACCAGCTCGGCCCGTTGTGCGGGAGTGTCGTCGGTGAGATCAGCACCCGAGCGCAGGGCCAGCGCGTCCGTGATGCGGACCCGGCCCCCGGCACTGGCCAGCTCGGTCGTCAAGACCGCCGTGTCCGGCTCGTAGCGCTGCCGGGCCTGCACCGCATCGTCCGGGGCGACGGTGAAATGCCCGCCTCTCGCGTGATCCAACAGACCGCAGAACAGCGGTTCGGAGTCGAACCTGGGCAGGCACAGCCACGGGATGGAACCATCGAGACCGACCAGCGCCGCCGTCGTGCCGTCGCCGACGAGACCGAGGTCCTCCAGCGGCAGGTAGCCGTCGTGCCGACGAAGGGGCCGAAACGGCGGATCGGGATCAAGCATGGGATGGCTCTCCGTTTCCCCGGCGCCAGCACGACGCGTCCTTGGTCTAGAAGGTGATCAGGACCTTTCGGAATGTTCCCCTTCTCCGCGCCCATGAATCCGGTGGAGAACATGTCCGCGCAATAAACGGCCGACTCGTCGGAAAAACCATCCGGTATTTTCCCCAGGTTGGCGTCAGCGTCGTTGACGTGGAAATACTCGGCGAAGACGCCGTCTTTGGTGTTCGCGAACTTGAATCCGCCGAGCGGCCCACCGGACTGCGACGGGTGCCCGTTCTGCGCGGCGCGACTTCCCCAGTCGGGAGTGATAGCACCGGCCAGGACACGGTCACCCGGGTGGAAGTCATCCACTCCGCTACCAACCTCGTGCACCACGCCGACCCCTTCGTGCCCGAGCGTCAGGTTCTCCCTGGGACCGATACCGCCTTTTACGGTGTGCGAATCCGATGTGCAGATGAGAGCGCTGGTCGTGCGCACGATTGCGTCACCCGGGCCGGCCCCGGCATGGGCTTGTCCATGAAACCGACCTGGCCGATCTTCTTCATCACGAAAGCTTTCATCCTCCCCCCTTTTCTGTCGACCCGTTGCGACCGACTGCGACAGGGCTCTCGTTCAAATCAACTCCCCCCACCAGTTTCCACCGCGCATGCGGTGAAGGAAAGAGACGAAGGTCCCCAGCAATACCCGCAGCTGGGCTGGCGGCGGCTACGCGTCGACCCGCACCATCACGCTGCCAGAACGCTCTGGCGACGTTTTCGGCTGAATGAATTGAGATTCGACCGCATGCCGCTGAAGAAAAGGAAAAGACCGATACTGTTCATCGAATCCGGGTGGTCAACCCACCGCACTCCGGCGGCTCGTGCTCAACGGTCAGGGCATGCCCGCACGTCGAGATCCCGCACGGCACCAGTCCTTCGCCGGGCGCGAAACGGCAACAGCGCGGGCCGAGTTTTTTTGCGCGCCTACCAGCTACCGGGGGCCGGTCGCCAGCGGGGGCCGGTAGCGTGTCGTCCGCGAAGTACACGCTGTTTCGGCTCAACAGGAGGTAGGACCCGTGGCAAACCCGTCCTTCGACGTGGTGAGCAAGGTGGACCACCAAGAGGTGGACAACGCGCTGAACCAGGCGGCCAAGGAGCTCGCCAACCGGTTCGACTTCCGCGGTACCGGCTCCAAGATCCAGTGGTCCGGGGACAACGCGGTCGTGCTGGAGTCGGAGACCGAGGAGCGTTGCAAGGCCGCGGTCGACGTCTTCAAGGAGAAGCTGATCAAGCGCGGGATTTCGCTGAAGGCGCTGGACTTCGGCGAACCAGCCAGCTCCGGCCAGCTCTACAAGGCCACCGGCAAGGTGGTGCAGGGCATCTCGCAGGACATCGCGAAGAAGATCACCAAGAAGATCCGCGACGAAGGCCCCAAAGGCGTGCAGGCCCAGATCCAGGGCGAGCAACTGCGGGTCTCCGGCAAGAAGAAGGACGACCTACAGGCCGTCATCCAACTGCTGAAGTCGAGCGACTTCGACGCAGCACTCCAATTCGAAAATTTCCGGTAACCCACCTCTGGAGGTATCCGGGTGAAGGGGATCGTGCTGGCCGGCGGCAGCGGGACGCGGTTGCACCCGCTGACCCAGGTCGTGTCGAAGCAGTTGTTGCCGGTGTACGACAAACCGATGGTCTACTACCCGGTGTCGGTGCTGATGCTGGCCGGCATCCGGGATGTGCTGCTCATCTCCACACCGGCCGACACCCCGCTGTTCCAGCGGCTGCTCGGCGACGGCTCCCAGTTCGGCATCCGGATCAGCTATGCCGAACAACCCGAGCCGAACGGGCTCGCCGAAGCCTTCGTGATCGGCGCGGACTTCGTCGGCGACGACTCGGTGGCGCTGGTGCTCGGCGACAACATCTTCTACGGGCAGGGTTTCTCGCGGATCCTCCAGCAGTGCGCGCGGGACCTCGACGGCTGCACGCTGTTCGGCTACCCGGTGCGCGATCCGCAGCGCTACGGCGTCGGTGAGCTGGCCGACGACGGCCGCCTGGTGTCCATTGTGGAGAAACCGGAGCAGCCGCGGTCCAACATGGCCATCACCGGTCTGTACTTCTACGACAACGACGTGGTGGACATCGCCAAGGGACTCACCCCGTCGGCGCGCGGCGAATTGGAGATCACCGACGTCAACCTCACCTACCTGGCGCAGGGACGCGCGCGGCTGACCGAACTCGGCCGGGGCTTCGCCTGGCTGGACACCGGCACCCACGACTCGCTCGTGGAGGCGTCGCAGTTCGTGCAGGTCTTGGAGCACCGGCAGGGCGTGCGGATCGCCTGCCTGGAGGAAATCGCGCTGCGGATGGGCTACATCACGGCCGATGCCTGCTACGAGCTCGGCCGCAAGCTCGCCAAGTCCGGCTACGGCGAGTACGTCATGGACGTCGCCCGCCGCTCCGGCGCCAGGTGACGTCGGATTCTCGCGAAATCGCGCTCGGTCATCAGGCCGGGGGAAGCTGGCGGCCCGCCATGCCCTCCAGGCGGCGGATCCGGTCGTGCATCGGCGGGTGGGTGGAGAACAGCCTGGCCAGCCGTTCGCCGGGGCGGAACGGGTTGGCGATCATCAGGTGCGACTGCGACACCAGCTGCGGATCCGGTGCCAGCGGCGCCTGCTGGGTGCCGAGCTCCAGCTTGCGCAGCGCGGACGCCAGCGCGAGCGGGTCGCCGGTCAGCTGCGCGCTCGACGCGTCGGCCTGGTATTCCCGGGAGCGGCTGACGGCCATCTGCACCACGGCCGCCGCGATCGGGCCCAGCAGCGCGACCAGCAGCAGCGCGAACGGGCTCGGGCGGTCGTCGTCCTGGCTGCCGAACATGCCGAAGAACAACCCGAAGTTGGCCAGGAAGGTGACCACGCTGGCCAACGCCCCGGCGACGCTGGAAATCAGGATGTCGCGGTTGTAGACGTGCGAGAGCTCGTGCCCGAGCACCGCGCGCAGTTCGCGCTCGCCCAGCAGTTCGAGGATCCCGCTCGTGCAGCACACGGCGGCGTTGCGCGGGTTGCGCCCGGTGGCGAAGGCGTTGGGGGCCCGGGTCGGGCTGATGTAGAGCGCGGGCATCGGCTGCCGGGCCGAGGTGGCCAGTTCCCGCACGATCCGGTACATCGCGGGCTGCTCGGCCTCCGACACCGGCCGGGCGCGCATCGCGCGCAGGGCCAGGTTGGCCGAGTTGAAGTACGCGTAGCCGTTCATGCCCAGCGCCACGACGAATGCGATGACCAGGCCGGTTCGACCGAAGATCGACCCGACCAGCAGCACCAACGCGCTCATGCCACCGAGCAGCAGCGCGGTTTTCAAACCGTTGACGTGACTGTGCACCGTGCCTGCCTCCGCCCAAGGGCTCGACCGGGCCTAACTGGCGAATCGGTCGGCCTCTCGTGACACCTTTCCACGTAATTCGAAGGTCACCCAGAAAACGACTGGGCGCGAGTCGTAGTTCCGCTGGACGGATGTGCTGAAGCCAACTACTTGAAAATCACACCAAGGCTTGCGCAGTGGCGCGACAAGCGCTGCGGCCGACAGCCCGCGGCGCACGCCCGGTCGGGGCTCGCAGCGACGAAGGGCGCCGATCAGCGCCCTTCGTGCTCCCCGTCACCCGTCATGCGTGCAGTTCGAGCGTGCAGCACTTCGGGCCGCCACCGGATTTCCGGAGCTCGGAAATGTCCAGCAGGATCGGTTCGTAGCCGCGGTCGACCAACTGCGCCGCGAGCCCGGTCGCCTCCATCGGCAGAACCACGTGCCGACCGTCGGACACGCCGTTGAGACCCAGGCAGGCGGCGTCCGCCGCGTCGGCGATCACGGCGTCCGGGAACATCCGCTCCAGCACGCGGCGCGATCCGGCGGAGAACGCCTGCGGGTAGTAGGCGATCTGCGCCCGCTCATCGCATGTCAGCACGAACAGCGAGGTGTCCAGGTGGTAGTAGCGCGGATCGACCAGCCGCAGCGACACCACCGGCACCCCGAGCACCTCTTGGGCCTCGGCGTGGGCTTCCGGGTCGGTGCGGAACCCGCTGCCCGCCAGCAGCACCGCACCGGTCCAGGCGAAATCACCCTCCGCCTCGTTGATCCGCGACGGCATGACCAGGTTCCGGTAGCCGCGGGTGGTGAACCAGCGCCGGAAGTGCTCGGCCTCGGCGGCGCGCTGCGGCGCGCGGAACCGGGCGCCCAGCACCCGGCCGCCGAGCACGGTCGCCGAGTTGGCCGCGAACACCATGTCCGGCAGGCCCGGCTGCGGTTCGACGACCTCGACGCGGTGCCCGAGCCGTTCGTAGGTGCGCTTCAGGGCCTCCCACTGGGTCATCGCCAGGTCGACGTCCACCGGCGTGCCCGGATCCATCCACGGGTTGATCGAGTACTCGACGGTGAAGTACTTGGGTGCGCACATCACGTAGCGCCGCGTGGTGGCCTTCGGCAACACGAGCGTTTCTACTGCCGGACCAGCGGTTACCGTCATGAATCGAAATCTATGTGCTGGATTGAGCAGCTATCAACAACGCTACGTTCGTTTTTTGCGGCAGAATGTTGCGTATGGACGCGTTGGACCAACGAATCATTTCGCACCTGGTGGCCGATGCGCGGGCGAGCTACGCGGAGATCGGCGCCGACGTGGGCTTATCGGCGCCCGCGGTGAAGCGGCGGGTGGACAAACTGCTGGATCTTGGCGTGTTGCAAGGGTTCACCGCCGTGGTCGATCCCGAGGCGCTGGGCTGGGGCACCGAAGCGTTCGTGGAGGTGCACTGCGACGGCAACGTCCCGGCGCACCGGATCCGCATCGGGCTGGAGCCGCTGCCGGAGGTCGTCGCGGCCTACACGGTGTCCGGGCAGGCCGACGCGATCGTGCACCTGCGCGCGGCCGACATCCACCACCTCGAAGAGGCGATGGAGCGGCTGCGCTCGGTCGACTTCGTGAACCGGACGGTGTCCACCGTGGTGCTCTCCCGACTCCTGGAACGCCAACCGCAACCGGAGTGAAAGCCTGTACTCGTTTTGGGTGCGGGTGGCGAACGCGGCGATTTCGCGCGAAATCGCCCGCCCCAAGCGCTGAAACCACCTCAGGTGGTGCGCTGGCCGCTCCAGGGCTGGAAACCGGCGATCTCCGCGTCCGAGGCGGTGCGGAACCACACGTCGGCGACGATGTCGTCGTACTGCGGCGAGTCCGGGCTGTGGTACTGCCGGGACGCCGAATGGCCCTTGATCATCGGCCCCGAGCCGACCTCGCGGCCGGGTCGCGGCCCGGCGCCGGGCGTGCGCCGCGGCAGTGCCGACTGCTCCGCGCCACCGCCTTCGACCTTCGGGATCACCTGCGTCGCATCGGCGCCGACCGGTGGCACGTACGGCGTCTCCGCCGACCCGCCCGCACCGGGCGTCTCGACGTCTTCGAACAGCGACCGCAGCTGCCCGGACAACCGCGATTCCGTCGCGTCGTCCCCGCCGTCCAGCAGCCCGGAGATCCGCGACCCCCCGGCGTCGGACCGCTCGGTGGTCTCCGCCGCCTCCGGGGCCTTCTGCTCCTTCTCCGGCTCCGCGGATTTGGCCTGGGCCGCAGGCGCCGCCTCCGCAGGCTGCACAGATTTCGGCTGCGGTGCAGGCGCTGCCTTCGCAGGCGGGCTTTGCGGCGCCTTCTCAGGTGTGGACTGCGGCGCTGGCGCCACCTTCGCGGCCGGGCTCTGCGGCGTGGGGGCCGCCTTCGCGGACGCCGTGGCCTGCTCCGCTGGCGCCTGCGGCGCCTTCGCGGTCTCGGCGGCCTCCGCCGCGATGGCCGCGACTACCGCCTCCGCCGACCTCGCAGGCGCTGACTTCGTCGGCTCGGATGGTTCCGCCTTCGGCCACTGCTCCGCCGCGGGCGGCTGATTCACCACCGGCGACACCGGGGGCCCAGCCTGCGGCATCGGCTGGCCAGCCTGCGGCACCGCTGCGGCGGCCTGCGGCGCGGGCGGGCCAGCCTGCGGTCCCGCTGCGGCCTGCTGAACTCGCGGTCGCACCGCGGTCACGGCGACGTCCACGGACTCGCCGGTCCCGCCACGCGAGGCCTCGTCATCCCACTTCCGGAACCAGGTGTTGTCCGCGTCGTCCTGGCCGTTCTGGCGCTGGTCCTGGGCCGCCCAGGCGCGCGGCGGCCGTTCCCAGTCACCGATCGTCGGTTCGTCGGCGGGCTCCCAGCGCGGCGGCGCCGAGCGCACCAGGTCCAACGGCGCGTCGGCGAAGGGGCCTTCGTCGTACTCGCCCGCGTGGTCGTAGTCCTCGTACTCGTCCGGGTAAGCCGCGGTGACCTCGGCGAGGCGGCGCCGCAGCGGCCGGACGAAGAGCAGCCAGTTGATCAGCACACCCAACGCGAACGAGGCGAGGCTCCACAGCCACACCTGGGTGAACAGCCAGGTGATCACGAGTGATGTCCCTCCTCAAGGGCTCCAGCAGCACCGCCAGTTCTCCCCCGGATACCTATCACGGAAGGACTCTGCACAAGGCCAACTTGACCGGCTCGTGACACATGTGGGTGGCGGTTGCGCAACTTTCCGAACACACCCGAGCGCAGTCGGATCTGTCAGTCGTCCAACGACGACGACGGCTTCGGGATGCGACAACCCACCGGACCAACCGAGAACCTGGCGAGGGCCGCCTCAGCGAGTCCGCGCCACCACGTAGTCGAACAGCATCGACAGCGCCTCGCGGGCCGGAACGTCCGGCAGCGAGGCGAGTTCCTTGCGCGCGTCGTCGGCGTACTCGTCCAGCGTCGCGCGGGTCCGCGCGAGGCCGCTCGACGCGCGCAGCAGTTCCAGCGCCTCGTCGACCTCGGCATCCGAGGCCAGCGGTCGGGTCAGCAGTTCGCGCAGCCGCGCATCGGTGTCCGCATCGGCCAACGCGTACAGCATGGGCAGCGTCCGCACGCCTTCCCGGAGATCGGTGCCCGGCGTCTTGCCCGACTCGTTGGCCGGTGACGCGATGTCGATGATGTCGTCGGAGATCTGGAAGCCCGTGCCGAGGATTCGGCCGATCCGCTCCAACGCGTGCACGTGCGGCGTGACGGCACCGGAGAACCACGCGCCGAACTTCCCCGCGGTGGCGATCAGCGAACCCGTCTTCTCGTAGATCACCTTGAGGTAGAACTCGATGGCATCGTCGTCGGCGGTGGCTCCGACGGTCTCCCGCATCTGCCCGGTGACCAACGCCTCGAAGGTCCCGGCCATCTGCCGGACCGCCTCGGCGCCGAGGTCGGCGATCAGCCGGGACGCCTGGGCGAACAGGAAATCACCGGTCAGGATCGCCACCGAGTTGTCCCAGCGAGCGTTGGCGCTGGTCGCGCCGCGCCGCATGGTCGCCTCGTCCATCACGTCGTCGTGGTAGAGCGTGGCGAGGTGGATCATCTCGATCACAGCCGCGGACTTGATCACCTCTTCGGCCGCAGGCTCATCGCCGAACTGGGCGGCCAGCAACGTGAACAGCGGTCGGAACCGCTTGCCACCGGCCTCCACCAGGTGCAGCGAGGTGCGGGTGGCGAACTCGAACTCGCTCTGCACCGAAGCGTGCAGCAAGTCCTCCACCCGAGCTATGCCCTGCCGCACCGAGTCCGCCAACGCCTCGTCGGCGATGTAGATCCCGCCCGATCCGCCTCTGGTCAGCTCACTGATCGGGTCACCCGCTGGCCTGCTCACGTCACCGTCGCCTTCGCTCCCCCGAATCGCCCTACGGGCGAGCACTCTACGACACGAAGCCGCCGACGTTCGCCCAGTCCAGCGCCAAAGTCGGCAGCACGCCCAGCAACAGCGTGACGACCACACCGAGCGTGATCGCCGCCGTCGTGAACGCACCCGGCACGCTGACAGTGGGGCCGTCGGCGGCCGGTTCGTTGAAGTACATCAGCACGATGACACGGAGGTAGAAGAACGCGGCAACCGCACTGGCCACCAGGGCGACCACCACCAGCGGACCCATGCCGTCGGCCAACGCGGCCTCGAAGACCACGAACTTTCCGACGAATCCGCTCGTCAGCGGGATTCCGGCGAGGGCGAACAACAGGAAGGTGAACACCCCGGCGACCAGCGGAGAGCGCTTGGCCAACCCGGCCCAGTCCGAGAGGTGAGTTGCCTCACCGTCGGCCCGGCGCACCAGGCTGATCACGCCGAACACCGCGATCGTGGTGAAACCGTAAGCCAGCAGGTAGAAAAGCGTGCCGGACAGGCCCTTGCCGGTCAGCGCCAGCGACCCGATCAGCATGAACCCGGCGTGCGCGACGGACGAGTAGGCGATCATCCGCTTGATGTCGCGCTGCGTGAGGCCGAGCACCACGCCGATGACCATCGAGGCGATCGCGATCGCCCACAGCACACCGCGCCACTCCCAGCTGGACGCCTGGAACGCGACCTGCAGCACCCGCAGGATCCCGCCGAACGCGGCGACCTTGGTGCAGGCGGCCATGAAACCGGTGACCGCGGTCGGCGCACCCTGGTAGACGTCCGGGGTCCAGGTGTGGAACGGACCGACCGAGGCCTTGAACAGCAGACCGACCAGCAGCAGTCCGAGCCCGGCGAACAGCAGCGTGTCCGAGCGCTCCGAACCGGCGGTGGCGTCCGCGATGGCCTGCAGCTTCACCGAGCCCGCGTAGCCGTAGAGCAGGGCGAGGCCGTACAGGAAGAACGCCGAGGCGAACGCACCGAGCAGGAAGTACTTGACCGCCGATTCCTGCGACAGCAGGCGGCGCCGCTTGGCCAGCCCGCACATCAGGTACAGCGGCAGGCTCAGCACCTCCAGCGCGATGAACATCGTCAGCAGGTCGTTCGCCGCGCAGAACACCATCATCCCGCCGAGCGAGAACAGGGCGAGCGGGAAGACCTCGGTGCGCATCCCGGCAACGGCGGCGGTCGCGCGGCTCATCGCACCCGGCCCGTCGGTCGCCCGCGATTCGGCGACGAACGCGCCGCCCGGCTCCACCGAGCGGTCCGCGATCAGCAGGATCGCGGCCAGCCCGAGCGCGAGCAGGGTGCCCCACAGGAACAGGGTGGGCGGATCGATCGCCAGGCTGTCGGACAGCGTGGTCACCCCGGTGCCGCCCTCGCGGGCGTACATCGCCAGCGCCACCCCGGCGACCACGATCGCCAACAGGCTCAACCCGACCTGCACCGACCACCGCTGGTGCCGCGGCAGGAACGCCTCGACCAGGATCGCCAGGCAGGCCGCACCGAGGATCACCAGCACCGGTGCGAGGGCCGCGTAGTCGATCGGCGGGATCTCGACGGACGGCAGCTGCGTCAGAACACGCACTGTCAGTTACCTCCCTGCGAGGTCACGGGGTCGGTGACGCCGACCTCGCTCATGGTTGCCGCGACCGACGGGTTGATCACGTCCAACACCGGCTTCGGGTAGAAGCCCAACGCGAGCACCAGCACGATCAGCGGGGTCAGCACCGCGATCTCGCGGGTGCTCAGGTCGGCCACCCGCAGCCGATGCGCACCCGCCCGATTCGGATCGGTCACCGCACCCGGCCCGCCCGCGGTGCCCAGCAGCGCGTCGCCGCGCACCGGGCCCTGCATCGTCCGCTGGTACAGCCACAGCACGTAGACGGCCGCCAAGACCATGCCGACGGTGGCCAGCGCGGTGTACACCGGCCGGGTCTGGAACGCGCCGACGAGCACCAGGAACTCGCTGATGAACGAGTTCGTGCCGGGCAGCGACAGGGTGCTCAGCCCGGCGATCAGCAGCGTGCCAGCCAGCAGCGGCGTCACCTTCGCCATGCCGCCGTAGTCGGCGATCCGGGTGGAGCCGCCGCGGCTGATCACCATGCCGATGACCAGGATCAGCATGCCGGTCGCGATGCTGTGGTTGATCATGTACGACACCGCGCCGACCTGCGCCTGCGAGGTGAACGCGAAGATGCCGAGCGCGATGAAGCCGAAGTGCGCGATCGACACGTAGGCGATGAAGCGCTTGAGGTCGCTCTGCCCGAACGCCTGCAGCGAGCCGTAGATCACCCCGATCACCGCCAGCACCAGCACCAGCGGCGCGAGCAGCTGCGAGGCCTGCGGCGTCAGCGGCAGGCTGTAGCGCAGGAAACCGAAGGTGCCGACCTTGTCGAGCACACCGACGACGATCACCGCGACGCCGATCGGCGCCTGCTGCGCCGCATCGGGCAGCCAGGTGTGCAGCGGCACCAGCGGGGCCTTGATGGCGAACGCGGTGAAGAACCCGAGGAACAGCCACACCTGCACGCTGGTCGGGGCGTCGGCGAGCACCCGCACCAGGGTGGCCCAGTCGAAGGTGCCCTGACCGGTGACCTGCGCGCTGTAGACGTACGCGCCGATCGCCGAGGCCAGCATGATCAGGCCGCCGAGGAAGGAGTACAGGAAGAACTTCACCGCCGCGTAGGTGCGCTTCTCGCCGCCGTAGCCGCCGATCAGGAAGTACATCGGGATCAGCATGATCTCGAAGAGCACGTAGAACAGGAACACGTCGGTCGCGGCGAACACCGCCACCGTCAGGGCCTGCTCCAGCAGCAGCAGCGAGAAGAAGCCGCCGTGGGTGCGACCGGCGGGCAGGCGCTCGCCCCAGCTGAAGCCCAGCACCAGCGGGGTCAGCAGCGCGATCACCGCGATCATCACCAGCGCGATGCCGTCCACACCGAGCGAGAGCCGGATGTCGAAGGCGGGGATCCACTCCACCGAGCTGGTCAGTTGCAGCCGCGGCCCGGCCGGGTCGTAGGCGACCCAGGCGGCGACCGCGATCACCAGCTCCACCAAGGAGAATCCGAGCGCAGTCCACTTGGCCGCCGTCGCGTTGCCGCGCAGCAACGCCACCACCACCGACCCGACGATCGGCAGCAGGATCAGTGCGACGAGCAGAGTCACTGTTCCGCCTCTCCGCGATTTGCAGTGGTGGTCGCACCCAGCCCAATCTCCCGTTTCGTGGTTTCTTGTGGCTGGTTTACGTCACGTTCCCCTGAGGTGCGGTTCGGGACGACTGAGGTTGACACAGGGGGTGTCATCGGATCTCCTCCCGGAGTTCACCCGAACAGGCAATTCCATAGTGGACGCACGGTCCGGTGCGCGATGAGGTGGTCATGTCGGGATCCCCACGGCCAGCAGGGCGGCGATCACCAGGATGCCGCCGAAGAGCATGGACAGGGCGTAGGACCGGACGAAACCGGTCTGCAAGCGGCGCAACCGCCCGGAACTGAAGCCGAGGAACCCGACGATGCCGTTGACCGTGCCGTCGACGGCTTTGTCGTCCACAGTGACCAGACCGCGCGCCAGCCCGAACGTCGGCCGCACCGCGAGCGCGTTGTTCAGCGCGTTGCCGCCCAGATCCGCCCGCGCCGCGCGGACGATCGGCGACACCCGCACCGGGCGCTGCACCGGCACCGGCTTGCGCCCGACCACCAGCCAGGCGATCAGCGCGCCCAGCGCGGAGATCACCACGGTCAGCACCGGGATCAGCGCGTGCGGGATCGCGGTGTGCTCGGCTTCCTGCAATTCGCCGAGCGACGGCGCCAGGAACCCGACCAGCCGATCGCCACCGGCGAAGAACATGCCCGCCGCGACCGAGCCGACGGCCAGCACGATCATCGGGGCGGTCATCACCGCGGGCGACTCGTGCGGGTGGAAGTCCTTGCCGTTGCTGGCCTTCAGGTTCTCCCAGCGCTTCGCGCCGAAGAACGTCATCAGCACCAGTCGCGTCATGTAGAACGCGGTGATCCCGGCGCCCAGCATGGCCGCGCCGCCGAAGACCCAGCCGCGCCAGCCGTCCTGGCCGAAGGCAGCCTCGATGATCGCGTCCTTCGAGTAGTACCCGGACAGGAACGGGAATCCGATCAGCGCCAGGTAGCCCAGCCCGAAGGTGGCGAAGGTGATCGGCATGAACCGGTAGAGGCCGCCGAACTTGCGCATGTCGACCTCGTCGTTCATGCCGTGCATCACCGACCCGGCCCCGAGGAACAGCCCGGCCTTGAAGAAACCGTGGGTGAGCAGGTGCATGATGCCCAGCGCGTACCCGGCCGGGCCGAGCCCGACGGCCAGCATCATGTAGCCGATCTGGCTGACCGTGGAGTACGCCAGCACCTTCTTGATGTCGTCGTAGGCGCACCCGATGATGCAGCCGACCAGCAGCGTCACCGCGCCGACGATGGTGACCGCCAGCTGCCCACCGGGCGAGAGGGTGAACAGCGGGTTGGACCGCGCGACCAGGTACACGCCCGCGGTGACCATCGTCGCGGCGTGGATGAGCGCGGAAACCGGGGTCGGGCCCTCCATGGCGTCCGGCAACCACGCCTGCAGCGGCACCTGACCGGACTTGCCGCAGGCACCCAGCAGCAGCAACAACGTGATGGCCAGCAGCACGCCCGGGGAAAGCTCTCCGGCGCGGGCGAAGACCTCGGTGTACTGCGTGGTGCCGAGGTTGGCGAACAGCAGGAAGATCGCCAGCGCCAGCCCGATGTCGCCGACCCGGTTCATCACGAACGCCTTGGTCGCCGCCGCGGCCGCGGCCGGTCGGCCCTGCCAGAAGCCGATCAGCAGGTACGAGGCCAGACCGACGCCTTCCCAACCCAGGTACAGGGTCACGAAGCTGCTGCCCAGCACCAGGACCAGCATCGCGGCGACGAACAGGTTGAGGTAGCCGAAGAACCGGCGCCGCTCGGTGTTGTCCCGGCCGGTGCGGCCCTCCTGGTCGTGCGCCATGTAGCCGATCGAGTAGATGTGGATCAGCGAACCCACACCGGTGATCAGCAGCACGAACACCATCGACAGCGGGTCCAGCCGGAGCCCGAAGTCGACCTGCAAGGCGTTGACCGGGATCCAGGAGAACAGCTGCAGCTCCCGCACCTGGCCGCCCTCGGGCATCCCGGCGATGGAGCTGAACAGCAGCACGCCGTACACGAAGGACGCGATCACGGTGGCGCAGCCGAGGATGTGCCCCCAGCCGTTGGCCCGGCGCCCGGCGACGAGCAGGATCAGCGCGCCCAGCGCCGGGAACGCGACCAGCAGCCAAGCGTTCTGCTGGATCCCGCCGGCCGCGCTGATCACGTCCGGGGTGTCCCCGGCCGCGAGGAAGGCCCCGGTAGTCATCATTGCCGTCACCACGCGCCCTCTCAGTACTTCAGCAGGTTGGCGTCATCGACCGAGGCCGAGCGACGCGTCCGGAAGATGGACATGATGATGGCCAGGCCGACCACCACCTCGGCCGCCGCGACCACCATCACGAAGAAGGCCATGACCTGCCCGTGCACCGAGCCCTCGATGCGGGCGAAGGTGACCAGCGTCAGGTTGACCGCGTTGAGCATCAGCTCGACGCACATGAACACCACGATCGCGTTGCGCCGCACCAGCACGCCGACGGCGCCGATGCTGAACAGCAACGCCGACAGCAGCAGGTAGTACGTGGGGGTCACTGCCGGACCTCCTCGGAGGAGACGTGCTCGGACTCCTGCCCCGTGCCGCCCAGGTGCACACCGTTTCCGCTGGCGTGCGGTGGGAGGTCCGGGTTGTTCGGTTCGGGCACCGGCTCGGGCTGGCCGCCGGTGAGGGCATGCGGATCGGGCCCCGGTTCGGTGCCCGCGACGGCCCGGCGCTCATCGCTGAACTGGTCCGCGGGCAGGTTCTCCAACAGTTCGGACAGCGACTCCGGCGCCACCGAACCGTCCGGCAGCAGTGCGGGCACGGCCACCGAGTTCGCGGTGGCGTACACACCGGGACCGGGCAGCGGCGATGGGCGGGTGCCGCGGAACCGGGCGTTGGCCCGCTCCTTCTGGCTCAACCGCGGGCCGCGGCCCTTGCCGCCGTAGGCCAGCACCATCGCGCCCACCGCGGCGGTGATCAGCAGCGCCGAGGTCAGCTCGAACGGGAACAGGTAGTCGGTGAAGATCAACCGGCCGAGTCCGCCCGCGCCGCCACCGGCCGGTGTCCACGGGTCCAGCGGCGCGGCGGTCTGCACCGCGGTGAGCGCCCGCGCCAGACCGGACACCAGCAGGGCCGCCAGGCCGATGCCGCCGATAGCGGCCCACAACCGCTGTCCGCGCAGCACTTCCACCACGGAGTCCGAGGAATCTCGGCCGACCATCATCAGCACGAACAGGAACAGCATCATGATCGCGCCGGTGTAGACGATGATCTGGGTGAACCCCAGGAACGGGGCGCTCTGCGCCATGTAGAGCACGCCGAGGCAGAGCATCGTCAACACCAGCCATAGCGCGGAGTGCACCGCGTTGCGCGCGAAGACCATGCCCAGCGCACCGACCAGCGCCAGCGGACCCAGCACCCAGAAGGCCACCGTCTCACCGGTGCCCACCGTGCTGCCCTGCGCCTGCGCGAGGAACTGCGCCGCTTCGATGGTCATCTCCCGGCCTCCTCCTGCCCGGACCCGACCGGCTGCTCGGACGAGGCTTCAGCGCTCGACCCGGCAAGCAGGTCTTGCGCCAACTCGGGACCGCGCACGTAGTAGTCCTGCTCGTTCTCACCAAGTCGCATCGGGTGCGGTGGCTGCTCCATGCCTGGCAACAGCGGCGCCAGCATGTCCGCCTTGGTGTAGATCAGGTCCTGGCGGTTGTCGTCGGCGGTCTCGTACTCGTTGGTCATCGTCAGCGCCCGCGTCGGGCAGGCCTCGATGCACAACCCGCAGCCGATGCAGCGCAGGTAGTTGATCTGGTAGTCCATGCCGTAGCGCTCGCCGGGCGAGTAGCGGGCTTCTTCGGTGTTGTTCCCGCCCTCCACGAAGATCGCGTCCGCCGGGCACGCCCACGCGCACAGCTCGCAGCCGACGCACTTCTCCAGCCCGTCCGGGTGCCGGTTGAGCTGGTGGCGGCCGTGGAACCGGGGCGCCGGGATCTTCTTGACCTCGGGGTACTCCTCGGTGACGACCTTCCGGAACATCGTGGCGAAGGTGACGCCGAAGCCCTTGATCGGATCAAACATTCCCATGAGGCGCCTCCTCGCCTTCCGGACCCGCGACCTCGCCAGCGGCACCGCTTCGCACCGGGGTGCGCCGCGGCGGGGTCTTGGGGACTTCCAGGTCCAGCGGTGGAATCGGGTATCCGCTGCCGGCCAGCGGAACCTCGTCGGCGTCCTTGCCCGGTTTGCGGTCCGGGATCAGGAACGTCGCCGCCAGCAGGACCACGATCACGATGCCGCCGCCGATGAGGAACTGCTGCGAGGTGACCGTCTCCTCGTTGCGCAGCGCGCGGATCACGGTCACCGCGATGATCCACACCAGGCTCAGCGGGACCAGGAACTTCCAGCCGAGGTTCATGAACTGGTCGTAGCGCAGGCGGGGCAGCGTGCCGCGCAGCCAGATGAAGAAGAACAGGAACGCCACCGTCTTGCCGACGAACCACAGCGCGGGCCACCAGCCGGTGTTGAGCACTCCGTCGCCGATCAGCGACAGCGGCCACGGGGCGTGCCAGCCGCCGAGGAACAGCGTGGTCGCCAGCGCCGAGACGGTGACCATGTTGATGTACTCGGCGAGGAAGAACAGCGCGAACTTCAGCGACGAGTACTCGGTGTGGAAACCGCCGACCAGTTCGGATTCCGCCTCCGGCAGGTCGAACGGGGCGCGGTTGGTCTCGCCGACCATGGCCACCACGTAGACCGCGAAGCTGAACGGCAGCAGCAGGAAGAACCAGCCGTCCGCCTGCGCTTCGACGATGCCCGAGGTGGACAGCGTGCCCGAGTACATGATCACCGCGACGAACGACAGGCCCATCGCGATCTCGTAGGAGATGACCTGCGCGGCCGAACGCAGCGAGCCGAGCAGCGGGTAGGGCGAACCGGAGGCCCACCCGGCCAGCACGATGCCGTACACGCCGATCGAGGCGCAGGCCAGCACGACCAGCAGGCCGACCGGCAGGTCGACCAGTTGCAGCGCGGTGCGCTCGCCGAAGATGGTGACCTCGGGGCCGATCGGCATCACCGAGAACGACACCATCGCGGGGGTCGCGGAGATCACCGGGGCCAGGAAGAACACCCACTTGTCGGCCAGCACCGGCCGGATGTCCTCTTTGAACGCCAGCTTCAGGCCATCGGCCAGCGACTGCAGGATCCCGAACGGGCCCGCCCGGTTGGGGCCCGGCCGGTGCTGCATCCTGCCGATCACCCGGCGCTCCGCCCAGATCGTCAGCAACGTCATGACGACCAGGAAGACGAAGATCACCACGACCTTCAGCACGATCAGCCAGAGCGGATCGTCGGCGATCAGTTCGGCGGTTGTGGTCATGCTCTTCCCCCGTTGAGGTGGGATGCACCGCCGTCAGCGGCGGGTGCCTGGCCGTTGCCGGCGGCAGTCGGCAACGGAGTCGTCGCGGCGATGTCGACCAGCCCGCCGTGGCCGACGCCCAGCGCCCGGTGCACCTTCGACGCCCCGGAGTCGGCGGGCAGCCACACGACGTCGTCGGGCATCTCGGCGAGTTCGGCGGCGAGCACGACCGCGCCCTTGGCGGTGCGGACCTCGATGGGCTGGTCCGGACCGAGCCCGATCCGCTGCGCGGTGCCCGGCGAGAGCACCGCGACGATCCGCCGGGCGGTGCCCGCCAGGTTCGGCTCGTCGGCCTGCATCGACCCGTTGTCGAGCAGCTGCCGCCAGGTCGCCAGCACGGCCTGCCCCGGGCCAGGTCTCGGCGCCTGCCCGACCGGTTGGTCCGGTGCGGGCAACCGGCCGCCGACGTGCGGTCCGACCCGGTCGAGTTCGGCGGCTGCGGCGGCCGGGGTCTGCGTGAACAGGTCCGCGTCCAGCTCCACCGCGAGGGTGTCGAGCACCCGGCCGTCCGGCAGGGCGCCGGTGCCTTCGATGGTGGTGCGGAACTCGCGCCGACGGCCTTCCCAGTTCAGGTAGCTACCGGACTTCTCCACGCTCGGCGCGATGGGCAGCACCACGTCGGCGTGCTCGGTGACCGCGCTGGGGCGCAGTTCCAGGCTGACCACGAAGTCCGCGCGGCGCAGCGCCCGTTCGGCCAGCGCCGGGTCGGGCAGGTCGCCCGGATCGACGCCGCCGACGACCAGCCCGGCCAGTTCCCCGGTGGCCGCGGCGGACAGGATCGCGGTGAGGTCGCGGCCGGTAGCCGACGGCAGCGCGCCGGGCTCCAGCCCCCACTGCCGCTCCAGCTCGGCGCGGGCCGCCGAGTCCGCCACCGGGCGGCCGCCGGGCAGCAGCGTCGGCAGGGCACCGACCTCGATCGCGCCGCGTTCCCCGGCTCGCCGCGGAATCCAGGCGACCCGTGCTCCGGTCCGCTTGGCGGTGCGCAGGATCTCCGAGTACAGCCCCGGAATCTCCGCGGCGCGCTCACCGACGACGAGCACCGATCCCGACTTCCGCAGCGCATCGTCCACATCGGGGGGAAGGTTGTGCAGCGCGGCGGCCTCGCCACCGGGCACGCACGGCACCAGCGAACCGGTCCGCACCGGTCCGCCGTCGTGCACGATGACCGTGGTCTTCGCCACGCCCGGCGACGACCACGCGCCGAGGTGGAAGATCTTGGTCTGGTGCTGGCGGGCGGCCTTGCGCAGCCGCAGGAAGACGATCGGCGATTCCTCTTCGGGTTCGAAGGCCACGCACAGCACCGCGGGCGCGGACTCGAAGTCCCGGTAGGTCACCCCGGTTCCGGGCGTCACACCGACCACGGTGGACTCCAGGAACCGCAGTTCCTCGTCGGAGTGCGGCCGGGCCCGGTAGTCGATGTCGTTGGTGCGCAACGCGACCCGCGCGAACTTCGAGTACGCGTAGGCGTCTTCGACGGTCAACCGACCGCCGGGCAACACCCCGACGCCGCCCGCGTCACGCGCGGCGGCGAGCCCATCGGCGGCCGCTTGCAGCGCCTCGGTCCACGATGCGGCGCGGAGTTCGCCGTTCTCCCTGATCAGCGGCCGGGTGATCCGGTCGCCCGCGGTGGCGTAGCGGAACGCGAACCGGCCCTTGTCGCAGATCCACTCCTCGTTGACCTCCGGGTCGTCCCCGGCCAGTCGCCGCATCACCTTGCCGCGCCGCCAGTCGTTGCGGATCTCGCAGCCGGACGCGCAGTGCTCGCACTGGCCGGGTGTGGACACCAGGTCGAAGGGCCGGGAGCGGAACCGGTAGGCCGCGCTGGTCAAGGCACCGACCGGGCAGATCTGGATGGTGTTGCCGGAGAAGTAGCTCTGGAACGGCTTCTGCTCACCGATGCCGATCTGCTGCAACGCCCCGCGCTCCAGCAGCTCGATGAACGGATCCCCGGCGATCTGCTTGGAGAACCGGGTGCAGCGCTGGCACAGCACGCAGCGCTCCCGGTCCAGCAGCACCTCGGAGGAGATCGGCACCGGCTTGGCGAACGTCCGCTTGGTGTCGTGGAAGCGCGACTCCGCGCGGCCGTGCTTCAACGCCTGGTTCTGCAGCGGGCACTCGCCGCCCTTGTCGCAGATCGGGCAGTCCAGCGGGTGGTTGATCAGCAGCAGCTCCATCACGCCCTGCTGCGCCTTGTCCGCCACCGGCGAGGTCTGCTGGGTCCGGACCACCATGCCGTCGGCGACGGTCATGGTGCAGGACGCCTGCGGCTTGGGCATCGGCCGCCCGCCCATCTCGACGTCGACCAGGCACTGCCGACAGGCCCCGGCCGGGTCCAGCAGCGGGTGGTCGCAGAACCGCGGGATGGTGATGCCCATCCGCTCGGCGGTGCGGATCAGCAGCTCGCCCTTGGGCGCGTCCACCTCGATACCGTCGATGGTCAGGCGGACGTAACCGGGAGGCAGAGGGCGGGTCTCTGCAGCGTCATTCGAGCTGGGTGCCACCGTCATCGGGCCGCTCCTACCAGTGCGGATTCCGGCTTGTTGCTTTCACACAGCGCGAGGAACTCCTCGCGGAAGTACTTGATCCCGCTGGTGATCGGGCTGACCGCACCGTCGCCGAGGGCGCAGAACGAGCGGCCGAAGATGTTGTCGCAGACGTCCAGGAGGGTGTCGATGTCCTCCTCGGTGCCGTGCCCGTCGACCATCCGCTCCAGCACCTGCGCCAACCAGTAGGTGCCTTCCCGGCAGGGCGTGCACTTGCCGCAGGACTCGTGCTCGTAGAACTGGGTCCACTTCATCACGGCCCACGGCACCGAAATGGTCTCGTTGAACACCATCACCGCGGTGGTGCCAAGCATCGACCCGGCTTCGGCCGCACCCTCGAAGTCCAGCGGCACGTCCAGGTGCTCGGCGGTGAACAGCGGGGTCGACGAACCGCCCGGAGTCCAGAACTTCAGCGGGATGCCGTCCTTCATGCCGCCCGCCAGTTCCAGCAGTTGGCGCAGCGTGGTGCCCAGCGGCGCCTCGTACTGGCCGGGGCGCTCGACGTGCCCGGAGATCGAGTAGATCTTCGGGCCGGGCGACTTCTCGCGGCCCATCGTGCGGAACCAGTCGGCGCCGCCGTTGACGATGAAGGGCACCGAGGCGATCGTCTCGACGTTGTTCACCGTGGTCGGGCAGGCGTAGAGTCCGGCGGCGGCCGGGAACGGCGGCTTCAACCGCGGCTGGCCCCGCTTGCCCTCCAGGGAGTCCAGCAGCGCGGTCTCCTCGCCGCAGATGTAGGCGCCCGCGCCCGCGTGCACCACGATGTCCAGGTCGAAACCGGAGTCGAGGATGTTCTTGCCCAGGTAACCCGCCTGGTACGCCTCGCGAACCGCGTTGTGCACCCGTCGGATCGGGTGCAGCGCCTCACCGCGCACGTAGATCATGCAGTGGTTGGCGCGCATCGCGTAGCTGGCGATGATGCAGCCCTCGATCAGCGAGTGCGGGTCGGCCATCATCAGCGGGATGTCCTTGCAGGTTCCCGGTTCGCCCTCGTCGGCGTTGATGACCAGGTAGTGCGGCTTGACCGGGTCCTTGGGCATGAAGCTCCACTTCACCCCGGCCGGGAACCCGGCACCACCGCGACCGCGCAGCCCGGACGCCTTGACCAGTTCGATGAGCTGGTCGGGGTGCGCTTTCAGGGCCTTGCGCAGCGCGGTGTAGCCCTCCAGCTGCTCGTAGGTGCGCAGCGTCCAGGAGTTCGGCGACAGCCACCGCTTGGTCAATACCGGGGTCACCGGGCTGGTGCTCGGTTCGCTCATGGCCACCCTCACTTCTTCTCCGGCAGCGGCGGCAGTTCCGCGTCGTCGGGCATGCTCGGCGCGGTCCAACCGCGTTCGTGGGCCAGCTGCGCGCCGCGCAGCGTCTCGATCGCCGCCGACTGTCCGGCCACAGTGGACTCCAGGTCGTCGAAGAAGCCCGCCAGCTGGCGCTCGGCGCCGCGGAAGTCGGACAGCGCGGGACCGCGCGTCGGTGCCGGTTTCTCCCCGCGCTGCAACGCCTTCACGAGTTCCAGCGCCTGCGCGGGCGACTGGTTGTCGTAGTACTCGTAGTTGACCTGCAACACCGGGGCGAGGTCGCAGGCCGCCAGGCACTCGGCGTGCTCCAGGGTGATCGAGCCCGTCTCGCCCGGCGTACCGGCCGTCTCGTTGTGCCCGACCCCGAGGTGTTCGCTGAGCTGCTGGTAGATCGAGTCACCGCCGAGCGCCGCGCACATCGTGTTGGTGCACACGCTCACCAGGTGCTGGCCGCAGGGCTTGCGCTTGTACATGGTGTAGAACGTCGCGACCGCGCTGACCTCCGCAGTGGACAGTGCCAACTGCTCGGCGCAGAACTCGATGCCCGCCGCGCTGACGTGCCCCTGCACGGACTGCACGAGGTGCAGCATCGGTAGCAGCGCCGACCGGGACTCCGGGTACCGCGCGATGATCTGCTTCGCGTCGGAGCGCACGTCCTCGCCGAACACCGAGGTGTCCGCGGTTGCCGGCACGATCTTCTCTTCGTTCGTGGTGAACTCGAACTGCTCGGTCATCGATCCACCCCGCCCATCACCGGGTCGATGGAGGCGACCGCCGCGATCACGTCGGCCACCAGTCCGCCTTCGCACATCGCGGGCATCGCCTGCAGGTTCACGAAACTGGGTTCCCGCACGTGCACCCGCATCGGCCGGGTACCTCCGTCGGAGACCACGTGGTAGCCGAGCTCACCGCGCGGCGACTCGATCGGCAGGTACACCTGGCCCGGCGGCACGTCGAAGCCCTCGGTCACCAGCTTGAAGTGGTGGATCAGCGACTCCATCGACTGCCCCATGATCTTGCGGACGTGCTCCAGCGAGTTGCCCATGCCGTCCGCGCCGATGCTCAGCTTCGCGGGCCAGGCGATCTTGGCGTCCTCCACCATGTGCGGGCCGGGCTCGAACTTCTCCAAGCACTGCCGGATGATCTTCAACGACTGGTGGATCTCCTCCAGCCGCAGCAGGTACCGGGCGTAGCAGTCGCCATCGTTGCTGGTGGGTACCTCGAATTCGTACTCCTCGTAGCCGCAGTACGGCTGGATCTTGCGCAGGTCCCATGGCAGTCCGGCGGCGCGCAGCAGCGGGCCGGTGACGCCGAGCTGCAGGCAGCCGTCCAGCGGCAGGTAGCCGACGTCCTTGAGGCGCTGCTTCCAGATCGGCTGGCCGGTGAACAGCTTGTCGTAGTCGGGCAGCCGCTTGTCCATCACCTTGATGAAGTTCAGGATCTTCTCGCGGTAGTCCGCAGGCAGGTCCTGGGCGACGCCGCCGGGCCGGATGAACGCGTGGTTCATCCGCAGCCCGGTCAGGAACTCCAGCAGGTGCAGAACTTCTTCGCGCTCGCGGAAGCCGTAGGTCATGCCGGTGGTGGCGCCCAGCTCCATCGCACCGGTGGCCAGGAACACCAGGTGCGAGGAGATCCGGTTGAGCTCCATCAGCAGCACCCGGAACGTCTGGGCCCGCTTCGGCGCCTCGATGCCCAGCAGCTTCTCCACCGCCATGCAGTAGGCGGCCTCGTTGTGCAGCGGGGCCAGGTAGTCCATCCGCGTGACGAACGTGACGCCCTGCGTCCAGGTGCGGTACTCGGTGTTCTTCTCGATGCCGGTGTGCAGGTAGCCGATCACCGAACGGGCCTTGGTGACCGTCTCGCCTTCCAACTCCAGCACCAGCCGCAGCACGCCGTGCGTGGACGGGTGCTGCGGGCCGAGGTTGATGACGACCCGTTCCTCACCGGCGGTCTCGTCGATGAACTCGTCCCAGTCGCCACCGGTGACGGTGAAGATCCGGCCCTCGGTGGTCTCCCGCGACTCTGCCGTCCCCGGGGCCGTCCCCGGGGCCGTACCAGACGCCGCATAAGGGTCGCCGAGGCCGGTGTCGGCCAGTGATTCGGTAGTCATCTCCAGCACCTCTCCACGGTGTGCTGCCGTTGCCCGGTCCCTCGTGGCGCGCGCATCACGAGTACGCCCTGCGCTGGTCGGGCGGTGGGATCTCGGCGCCCTTGTACTCCACCGGGATCCCGCCGAGCGGGTAATCCTTGCGCTGCGGGTGGCCGTCCCAGTCGTCGGGCATCAGGATCCGGGTCAGCGCCGGGTGCCCGTCGTAGACGATGCCGAACATGTCCCAGGTCTCGCGTTCCTGGAAGTCCGCGGTCGGGTAGACCGGGACGACCGACGGCACGTGCGGATCGTCGATCTCCAACGCGACTTCGACCCGGATCCGCCGCCGGTACGTCATCGATGTCAGGTGGTAGACCGAGTGCAGCCGCTGCGGCACCTCCGGCCCGTAGTCCACACCCGACACCGAGCTGCACAGCTCGAAGCGCAGCGCCGGGTCGTCCCGCAGCGTCCGGCAGACCTCCAGCAGGTGGTCGCGGCGCACGTAGAAGGTGATCTCGTCGCGATCGACGGTCACCTGCTGCACGGTGTCGGCGGGCAGGCCCTTGTCCTGCAGTGCGGCGAAGAGGCTGTCGGCCACCTCGTCGAACCAACCGCCGTAGGGCCGGTCCGCCGCGGGCGGCACGTAGGCCGGTAGCCGCAGGCCACCGTAACCGGAGGTGTCACCGGTGCCGCGCACCCCGAACATGCCCCTGCGGGCCCGACCGGAAACCGGTGCGGGCTCCTGCCGGACAGGCTCGACCGCTGCGGTCTGCTGCGTGAACTCTTCGTCTGCCAACCGAACTCACCTGCCCGCTTTGAGTTCGCGGGGACGCTTCGGCGTTGCGTCCAACGCCCCCAGCGATGGATCGGAACCCATTTCGCGGCGCTGCTTGGCCTGCTGCTTCTCCGCCCGGCGCCGTTGCGCCCAGTTCTTCGGCGCGTACCGCTGCGAGGACGGGATCATCGAGGTGCGCTCGCCGCTTTCCAGCTTCAGCTGCGCCCGCTTGGCGTTGATCGGCTCGTCCATGATCTTGGCGTGCAGCTTGAGGATCGCGTCCAGCAGCATCTCCGGCCGCGGCGGGCAGCCCGGCAGGTACATGTCCACCGGCACGACGTGGTCCACGCCCTGCACCACCGCGTAGTTGTTGAACATGCCGCCGCTGGAGGCGCACACGCCCATCGCCAGCACCCAGCGCGGTTCGGGCATCTGGTCGTAGATCTGCCGCAGCACCGGCGCCATCTTGTTGGTCACCCGCCCGGCGACGATCATCAGGTCGGCCTGCCGCGGCGTTGCGGAGAACCGCTCCATGCCGAAGCGAGCGATGTCGTAGCGGGAACCGCCGACGGTCATCATCTCGATCGCACAGCAAGCCAGCCCGAACGTCGCGGGCCACATCGACGTCTTCCGGGTCCAGTTGACGAGCTTTTCCACGTTGGCCAACAGGATGCCGTTGGGCAACTGCTCTTCAAGCCCCATCTACGGCTCCTTCCCGCGTCGCTGCGGCTAGTTCCAGTCCAGGCCGCCGCGTCGCCACACGTAGACGTAGGCGAACCCGACGGTTGCGATGAACAGCACGATCTCGACCACGCCGAAGAGGCCGAGGGCGTCCGCGGAGACCGCGAACGGGTAGAGGAAGACCATTTCGATGTCGAACAGGATGAACAACATCGCGGTCAGGTAGTAGGCGACCGGCATCCGACCGCCGCCGATGACCGGCTGCGGTGACGGCTCGATGCCGCACTCGTAGGCGTCGAGCTTCGCCTTGTTGTACCGGCGGGGGCCGACCAGCGGCGCGATCGCCACGGAGAACACCGCGAACGCGAGCGCCAGCGCGAACATCAGCACCAGCGGGATGTAGGGATCGAGCACTCCGCTGCCCTCCTTCGACGGCCCCGCCGAGACGCAGAACACATCTCAGACTTCGGTTGCGCACTCTATGCGGTCGAAAGTATCGACTCCGTAGTGAGGCGAACCTAACTTTATGACTTCTCGCACAACACTCGGGACATCTGACCAGACTCGTGGCGTCAGGCGCTAGGGGTGAGCCGAGTAGTGGTGCTGATCACACGGTCCATCACGTCACCATCCTTCTCGTCGTAGAGATTTGCCAACAGTTTCAACACGAAACGCATCAGAGTGGTCCTCGGTAGACCGTGCTTGGTGGCCATCCGCATGACGGCGGGATTGCCAATCAACTTGCTGAAGATGTTGCCCATCCGGAAGTAGCCGCCGAGTGCCTGCTGCACAGCCGTCGGGTACCGGCGCAGCGCCTGCTCCCGCGACAGGCCAGCCGGGCGGGCCAGCGCGTGCACCACGCACTCCGCCGCCAGCGCCGCGGACTCCATCGCGTAGGCGATGCCCTCGCCGTTGAACGGGTTGACCATGCCGCCCGCGTCACCGACCAGCAGCAGCCCGTTGCGGTAGTGCGGCATCCGGTTGAAACCCATCGGCAGCGCCGCGCCGCCGATCCGACCGGTGGCGCTGTGCTCCCGGAACCCCCACTCCTCCGGGGTGCCGTCGAGCCAGGACCGCAGCAGCTGGCGGTAGTCGGTCTTGCCGTAGGCCTTGGAGGTGGACAGGATGCCGAGACCGACGTTGACGGTCCCGTCACCCATCCCGAAGATCCAGCCGTAGCCCGGCAGCAGGTTCGGCTGGTCGGGGTTCGAGCGGTCCCACAGCTCCAGGTGGGATTCCAGGAAGTCGTCCTTGGTGCGCGGGCTGGTGTAGTACCGGCGCACCGCGACACCCATCGGCCGGTCGTCGCGCTTCTCGATGCCCACCGACAGCGCCAGCCGCGCCGAAACCCCGTCGCAGGCCAGCACCAGCGGCGCCCGGTAGCGGACCGGCGTGCGGTCCGGCCCGGTCTTGCCTTCGACGCCGGTGATCCGGCCGGTGCGCTCATCGGTGACCGCGCCGGAGACCGTGGTCTGCTCCAGCAGCCGCGCGCCGGAGCGCTGCGCGTTGCGGGCCAGCAGGTCGTCGAAGTCGTTGCGGGGTCGGACCACGCCGTAGGGCGGGAAGGTGGCCAGGCTCGGCCAGTCCAGCTCCAGGCGCACCCCGCCGCCGACGACCCGCAGGCCGCGGTTGTGCAGCCAGCCGGCTTCCTCGCGGGTGTCGATGCCCAGGTCGATGAGCTGCTTGACGCCTCTCGGGGTGATGCCGTCGCCGCAGACCTTCTCCCTGGGGAAGCTGCTCTTCTCCAGAAGCAGGACGTCGAGGCCCGCGCGGGCCAGGTACGTCGCAGCCGTCGATCCGGCCGGTCCGGCTCCGACGACGATCACATCGGCGTCGTCGTCCGGTCGGCGGCGGCTGGTGGCGCTGGTCATGACACTCCTTGAGCTCGTGCATCGCACGGCGCGGCCCCACCTGTCCCGGCAGACCCACCCCGGGAACCCGCTTGTGAACGAGTTCACTAACTCCCGAGTCTAAGCCGGACGAACCGCGCGATCGAGCCCCTGAGCTACGCCACCCGAGTGACCAACACCGCAGGTGAACGCCCCCGACTGAGCCATCCGGACGAACGACAGCACCCTCACAGCCGAAGACCCCACCAGAGCAAAGCAACCAAAACGGTCAGCCCGACGGCGATCCCCAACGCCCCGCACGGCCAGATCCCACGCAGCTCAGCACCGCCTCCGACCACGCAGCACGACTGGTGTCGAGGATCAGTCGCTCCACGGGTCGGCATCCAGATCGTCGTCAACAGCTTTGCGAACGTCCGTCACTCGCGCGGCGAAGTCGTCATCTGCCACATCCGCATCACGCAAGCGCCTGAACACCGCCAGCCGCGCCGCCCCGTTGGAACGCAGCGCTGGAGAGATCATCGCGACACGCACGCCGCCGCGAGTCACCACGATCGTCTCACCGCCTTCGGCCTCGTCGAGCACGGCTGAGAAATTCCGACCGACTTCGGTCGCCGTTATCTCCCACATTGCATCGGATTATCTGATTCCACTGGTCAACCTGAGTCCGGCCGCTCAGTCGCAGCCCTAGCCTTGTTCCCCCGATGCTCCGCACGACATTGATCCTGGACGCCGGGTCGCGGGAGCTTTCGGCGAGGCGGTCCGGCTTCACAGCGGAAACGCTAGCGTCGCAGCGCAGCTGCTGTTTCGAACAGTCCATCGCGCTCAAGAAAAGCAAGTACGTCCCGAAACGTTCCTGGGGGCTTCCGAAGGGAGTCGGCTATCCGCTGGATCTCGCCGTGCACGCAAGGCCGGGCATGCTGGAGCAGGCCCATCAGGAACTCATCGGGATGTCTGGCTTCCACACCCCAGATCCCCAAGTTCTCAACCGGGAAATCCTTGAGGTTCTTCGTGATGATCAGCTGCGCACGGGCCTTGATCGCAGCTGCCAGAACGTGCCGATCGCCCTGATCTGGAAGGCTGACGGCGTCTAGCAATCGCTCGTAATCGCTCACCAGGCAATCCCGAACAGCCTCGATCATCAACTCTCGCGTCCTTCGGAGTGAAATAGGATTCAGATCGGGTCGGTTCTGCTGAAGACGACCGAACGCTTCGTCAAGTATCCGATGTGTCCACTTCGCGTCGACAAGCCCTGCTTGAGCGATCCTCACCAGCAGGTCGCGCAAGAAGCTCGGATACAGGACATTGGCGTCGTAGACAACGACAAGAGCCACCTAGTAAAGCCCCATTTCCTGCGTGAGAGCAGTGAGTTCATCGGCTGCCGCACGGCGTCGCCGATCATCTCGGCGCATGTAGTCGAGCAGTGAATCAGCGCGAACTCGACGGTGCGTGCCGACCATGCGGTACTCGATCTCACCCGCTTCCAGCAGGTTGATCAAAAACGGCCTGGAGACGTGCAGCAGCTCCGCTGCTTGCTGAGTCGTCAGATCAGCATTCGTGGGAACGACCGAGACGCCCTTGCCCGCAGCCATGTGCGCCAGGATCCGAGCCAGCAACTCGACCGCGCCACGCGGCACAACCAACTCTTCCCGGCCATGTTCGTCATCCACCACGAGGTGAACGGCCCCGTTGTCGCTGCGCCGGTCCAGGTAGTCACGGATGTGGTGCAGCGCCTCGTCCGCGACTGAGACATCCCCCTGATCGGGCTGAATCGGATCCATCATCAATGGCGGCATGACGTGCCCCCTCTGGCCAGTCCACTGCAATATTCGCAGTATCCGCATTATTCGCAACAAACGCAACAGCGTTGAGCGTGTGTACCCGGTAGAGGTAGGGACAGCAGGCGGGCGCTGAGGGTTTTGCCGTGGGTGTCGAGGGCCAGGGACGTCGTCACGCCGCCGTCCAGGGCCTGGCCGCAGACGAACTGCAGGCCGCAGAGGTTCGGCAGCGCGTAGCGCACCACCTCGCCGCGGATGTGGTCGGCGAGGTGTTCGCGAACCCGGTCAGCGGTGACTTCCCGGACCAGCAGGGCGAAATCCTCGTCGCGGTACGGGAACAGCGACAGCGTCGCGGTGTCGCCCTTGTCCCCGGCCCGGCAGTGGGCGATGTCATGCAGCAGCACCGTCGGCCTCCAACACGGTCACGCCGGTTTCGACATCCGCTCGGGGCAGCAGCGTCGAGACGATCCCGATCACTTCCCGAACATCGGTGCGGACGCCACCGCCGCCTGCGGGGCCGTTGGTGTAGAGGGCCTCGACTTCGTGGCACACCACGTCGGCGGTCTCCGGATCCGGTGCCATCGCGGCCACCCGCAGCCTGCACTCGTCCGTCGGCTCACCGGAATCCCCGAGCGCGCCGAGCACGTCCGCGCGGATGCGCAGCCCGGTCTCGCCCAGCCTGGTCCCGCTCAGCCTGGTGGTGACGACGTCGGCGGCCAACTGCGCCCGGCGCGCGGCATTCGACCCGGCGTAGCTGATCCCGCACTCCGCCCGGTACCCGGCGCGGTAGCCCACGCTCACCTTCAACTCCGCCGGGCGCGCACGCCCGGTCGCGCCGCTGATCCGAACCCGGTCGTCGCCGACCTGTTCCGCCCGCACCGCGCGGAAGTCCAGCACCACATCGGGCGTGCGGTAGCCGGTGGGATCGGTGACCTCGTAGAGCAGCTGCTCCCGCACGGTCGCGGTGGAGACGACACCTCCGCTGCCCGCGAGCTTGCCCACGACCGCGGCGCCGTCGGCTTCCACCTCCGCGAACGGGAAGCCCAGCTCGGCGAGGTTCGGCACGTCCTTGCTACCCGGGTCGGCGAAGTACCCGCCGGTGACCTGCCCGGCGCACTCCAGGAGGTGCCCGACGAGCGTCCCGGCCGCGACCCGCGGCCAGTCGTCGAGCCGCCAGCCGAACCGGTGCGCCAGCGGTGCCACGAACAACGACGGGTCCGCGACTCGGCCGGTGAGCACCACACCCGCCCCGCTGTCCAGTGCCGGTAGCAGCGCGTCCGCCCCCAGGTAGGCGTTCGCCGAGACCACCGCACCGTGGTCTTCGAGCGCGATCCCGTCCTCCAGCGCGGGGCGCCGCAAGTCGAGCCGGTCCAGCACGTCGTCGCCGGTGACTACCGCGATCCTCCCGCCGAGCCCCAGTTCCACCAGCAGCTCGCGGGTGACCGCCCCGGCGGCGAGGGGATTGGCCGCGCCCATGTTCGTCACGATCCGGACGCCGTGCTCGGTGGTGACCGGCAGCAGCCGCGCGAGGCGGGTGCGCAGCCGCGGGTCGTAGCCGAGCGCCGGGTCGCGCAGCCTCCGCTGCTGGCCGAGCGCGATGGTGCGTTCGGCCAGGCATTCCAGCACCAGATCGTCCAGCCCGGCCCGCGCCGCGAGGTCCACCGCCGGTTCGATCCGGTCCCCGGCGAAACCCGCTCCGCTGCCGATGCGCATCACAGCACCCCCGTGACCAGTGCGACGACGGTCATCACGAGCGTGGTGCCGAACGCCCACTTGAAGATGAACCGCTGGTGGTCGCCGAGGTCCACGCCGCTCATCCCGAGCAGGATGAACGTCGAGGCGGTCAGCGGGCTGAGCGGGAAGCCGGTGGTCATCTGGCCGAGGATGGCGGCCCGCCCGATGGCCGCCGGGTCGCCGCCGAGCGCCGCGGTGGTCTCGGCCAGCACCGGGACCACTCCGTAGTAGTAGGCGTCCGGGGTGAAGACCAGGCTGAAGGGCATGCTGGTGATCGCGGTGGCCACCGGCAGCGAACCGGCCGCCGAGTCCGGGATGACTGAGACCAGGCTCTCGGCCATCGCCTTGATCATCCCGGTGCCGGTGAGGATGCCGGTGAACACCCCAGCGGCGAAGATCACCACGGCGACCAGCACGACGTTGTAGGCGTGCTTGGTCAGCAGCTCCTGCTGGCCCCGCCAGGACGGCCGGTTGACCAGCAACGCCACCAGGAACGCCAGCAGGAACAGCACTTCCAGGTCCGCCAGCTGCGCGAGCAGGCACCCCACGAGCGCCAGGGTGAGGACCGCGTTGATCCAGAACCGCACCCGGCCCGCGCCGGTGAGCGGGGCGCGGTCCTCGACGGTCACCGCGATGACGCCGAGCCGCTTGCGCTCCGCGCGGCCGATCAGGTAGGCGGCGACCAGCACCCAGAGGATCCCGACCACCATCGCGGGCAGCACCGGGATGAACAACTGGCTGCTGTCCAGCTTCAACGCGGCCATCGCACGGGCCGTCGGACCGCCCCACGGCACCATGTTCATCACGCCGGCACCCAGGCAGATCACCCCGGCGAGCACGATGCGCCGCATGCCGAGCCGCTGGTAGATGGGCAACAGCGCGGACACCGTGATGAGGAAGGTCGAGGCTCCGTCGCCGTCCAACGCGACCAGCAGCGTCAGCAGCGCGGTGCCGACGGTGATCTTCAGCGGATCGCCCTTGGCCCAGCGCAGCACCCGGGCCACCGCCGGGTCGAACAGCCCGGCGTCGATCATCAGGCTGAAGTACAGCACCGCGAAGGTGATCATGATCGCCACCGGTGCGACGGTGACCAGCCCGTCGGCGATCAGCGAGCCGAGTTGGCCGCCGAAACCGCTGGCCAGCGCGGCCGCGATCGGTACCAGGGTGAGTGCGAACAGCACCGAAACGCGGCGGGACAGCACCAGGGCGAGGAAAACCCCGACGGTCAGGAATCCACTCGCAGCGAGCATGCGGGACCTCCGAATCGAACGAAGGTACTGTGATCTGCATCGCTCATGCGCGTCAAGCAAAAGTTATCGATAGATTAATGCGCTGTGAGCATGGATCTGACACTTCAGCAGTTACGCCTGGTGCTCGCCGTGCACGACACCGGGAGCTTCACGACCGCCGGTGATCGGCTCCACCTGGCGCAGTCCTCGATGAGCCGCACGGTTCGCGAGGTGGAACGCAAACTCGGCATCACGCTGTTCGAACGCACCACGCGCAACCTGGTCACCACGCCCGAGGGCGACGAGTTCTGCCGGGTGGCGCGGCGCATGGTCGAGGCCTTCGACGCGGGCATCAACCACTTCGAAGGCTTCCTGGCCGGTAGCCGCGGCCGAGTGCGGATCGCGGCCCTGCCGTCGCTGGCGGCGATCCTGCTGCCGCCGGTGGTTTCCGCCTACCGCGCCGCGCATCCGCACGTCGAACTGTCCATTGAGGATGGAATGTCCGACGAGGTGCTGTGGCGGATCCGCACCGGTGCGGTCGATCTGGCCGTCACCGTGGTGCCCGAACCGCTGCCCGACCTGCACGTCCGGCCGATCGCCGCCGACCGGTTCTGCTGCGTTTTCCCGCCACAGCACCGGTTTTCCGAACGCCGTCAGCTCAACTGGGTGGACCTGGCGGACCAACCGCACATCGCCTTCGCCCCCAACAGCAGCATCCGGCAGCACGCCGAGCGCGCCTTCGCGGCGGCGAAGGCAAACCCGTCGGTGGTGCTCGAATCGCGCAACATCACCACCGTCGCGGGACTGGTCGCGGCCGGGCTCGGCGTGGCGGTGATGCCAGGCCTGGTGCTACCGCTGGTCCAGTTCGCGGGCCTGCAGCACCGCGCGCTGGGCGATCCCGAGGTCCGGCGCCGCATCGCGGTGGTCCGCGACCCGCACCGCCCGCTGGCGGCGGCATCGGAGGCGTTCATGGCCGCGCTCGCCCACACCCGCCACTCCGCCGCCCCGCTCGCCCCCGAAACCACCTGGCTCTGAGCTCGGCTTGGGTGCACCGCACCAATCGCACGGCGAGATGGTTCCGCCTGACCCCTTGCGTTCAAGCACTTCAGCGCGTTATGCATGAGTCATGCATGAAGACCGGCTTGCGAACTTGCTCGGTGCCGCCGCGCTGGCAGTCACCGACGAGATGGTCCACGGCGCCGTTCGGGCCGCCCAGCTCAACCCAAGCCAGGCCACGGCGCTGGTGGTGCTGCGCGGCGAATCCGGGCTCAGCGTCACCGAACTGGCGAAGCGGATCGGGATCCACCAGACCGCGTGCACCCGACTGGTCGATGCCCTGCAGGACCGCGGTCTGGTGGAACGTCGGCAGACCGTCGGCAAGTGGACGCACGTGCATCCGACCGAAGCGGGACGGCAGGCCGCCGAGGACGTCCTGCACGCTCGCGGGCATTCGCTGCTGCGGGTCATCGAGCGGCTGGCCGACGACGAACGCCGTGCGCTGGCCGACGGGTTGGAGAAGTTGCTGACCGGCTTGTACGACGAGATCGGATCGGCGGAGCGGATCTGCCGGATGTGCGACCGGCCTGCTTGCACCACGTCCGGGTTCACCTGCCCGGTCGGCGCCGCGGAACGCGCGCACCAGCGGGAACCGCGGGGATAGGTTCGGAAACCGAGGCGATCGTGCGGAGGGCCGAGCTGTGCCGGAACTCCTCGCGTTGAGCTCAGCGCTGTGCTTCGGCGTGACGCACTTCGTGAACGGACTCGTATCACGCCGCTACGCGGGCACCGTCGTAGCGGCGTACGCGCAGGTCGGCGGAACGCTGGTCAGCCTGCTGCTGCTAGCCGTCCCAACGGGATCCGCCACTGTGCCAGCGGTGTGTTGGGGCGCGATTTCCGGTCTGGGTACCGGAATCGGCGTGGCTTTCCTTTACCAGGCCATGCGACGCGCTCCGATGAGCGTGGTGGTGCCGATCAGCGATGTCGGGGCGGTCACGCTACCCGTTGCGTTCGGCATCGCGCTGCTGGACGAACGACCATCCCCGCTGGCGCTGGGCGGAATCGTGGCCAGCATTCCCGCGATCTGGTTGGTTTCCGCCGGGAAACGGACTTCGCCGGGCGCTTCGGCAGGCCGCGGTGTGCCGGACGCGTTGATCGCCGGAACCGGTTTCGCCGTGCAATTCATCGGAATGGGGCAGGTTCCCGCTGGCACCGGGTGGTGGCCGGTCATCGTCAGCCGAATCGCCTCGGTCGTGTTCATCGGCACGCTGCTCGCGGCAACAGCCGGGGTGCGGCGGCTGCCCGCGAAGCCCGCTGCGACCGCACTGCTGGCCGGAGCCATCGGCACCGCTGCGATCATCCTCTACCTGCTGGCGACCACGCAGCAGATGATGGCCGTCGCCGTGGTGCTCGCGGCGCTCTACCCGGCCATTCCGGTGATCCTGGCCTTGCTGCTGCTGGACGAACGCATCAACCGCCGACAACTCCTGGGGCTGCTGTGCGCGGCTGCGACGATCGCGTTGCTGTCGTTGACGTAGCGCAGCCTGCTGACCGTTGCGGAAGGTGGGTCAAGGGCGGGGTTTGAACGCTCGGTGGATCGCCACCACGCCGCTGGTGAGGTCGCGCCAGGCCACATCGGTCCAGCCGACCTCGGCGATCAGTTCCGCCAATTCGCGCTGGTCCGGCCAGGCGCGGATGGATTCCGCGAGGTAGACGTAGGCCGCTGGGTTGGACGACACCGCGCGGGCGATCGGCGGTAGCGCCCGCATCAGGTAGTTCAGGTAAACCGTCCGGAACGGCTGCCAGGTCGGGGTGGAGAACTCGCACACCACCAGCCGACCGCCGGGGCGCACCACCCGCAGCATCTCCCGCAGGCCCACCGCCGTGTCGACCAGGTTCCGCAGCCCGAACGAGATCGTCACCGCATCGAACGCGCCGTCGGCGAAGGGCAACCGCAGCGCGTCCGCCGCGACCATCGGCACCCCGCGGTGCCGACCGACCGAAAGCATCCCCAACGAGAAGTCCGCGGCCACGCACCAGGCGCCGGAGCGGGCGAACTCGACCGTCGACACCCCGCTGCCAGCCGCCAGGTCGAGCACCCGCTCGCCCGCCTTCGGAGCCAGGGCCCGTCGGGTCACTTCCCGCCACCGCCGGTCCTGACCGAAGGACAGCACCGTGTTGGTCAGGTCGTACCTGCGCGCGACGCCGTCGAACATCGCGGCGACCTCACGTGGATCCTTGTCCAAACCGGCCCGAGACACACGCGCAGCGTACGTGGCGGGACCTGCGCGATCGGCACCACGCCCACCGGATCCACATCGCGAAACTCGCCTTCCGGTTCCGCATCGAGACCGGCGACGTTACGCCGCCAGCCGCTCGGCGCCCGCCGCCACCGAGGTGTAGTGGCCGATCAACTGCTGGCACAGCGCTGGCCAAGTCCGCCCCGCGACCGCTGTGCGAGCCGCTTCACCGAACCGCTCGCGCAACGCCGGATCGCGCAACACCGTGACAGCGGCGCGCAGCGCATCCGCGTGCACCGCGTCATCATGCGCGGGCAGCAAGAACCCGGTGCGGTTGTGCTCGACGAGATCGCGGGGGCCGCCCGCATCCGGGGCGAGGACCGCGACACCCGAGGCCATCGCCTCCTGCACCGCCTGGCAGAACGTCTCGTGCGGGCCGGTGTGCACGAAAAGGTCGAGGCTCGCGTAAATCCGCGCCAGCTCGTCGCCGGTTCGCTGCCCCAGGAACACCGCACCCGGCAGCGCCTCGGTCAGGCTCGCGCGTTCCGGCCCATCACCCACCACGACCAGGCGCACGCCCGGCATCTCACCCAACGCCGCCAACCGCTCGATGCGCTTCTCCGGAGCCAACCGACCCACATATCCGACCAGCAGCTCGCCTTTCGGCGCCAATTCGCGATGCAGGTCGCAATCGCGGTGCTGCGGCGAAAAGCGGGTGGTGTCCACGCCCCGGCCCCAGCGGTGCACGCGCGGAATCCCGTGCTCGCGCAACGCCTCCACCGCCCACGTCGACGGGGCCAGCGTCCGATCGGCCGCACCGTGCAGCCGCCGGATCCAGCTCCACGCGGCTCGCGCGGTCAAACCCAGGCCGTAGGACTCGGCGAAACCCGCGACATCGGTCTGGTACACCGCGACGGTCGGCACGCCGATCCGGCGTGCGGCGGCCAATCCACGCGCCCCGACGATGAACGGCGACGCCAGATGCACGACATCCGGCTGGAACTCCTGCATCCCGCGCAGCAACCGCCGCGTTGGGAAGCCGATCGGCAACGACGAAACCAACGGCAGGTCCACTGCGGGCAGCCGAATCACCGGAAAGCCCTCGCACTCCTGCGGACCCGCACCCGGCGCGACGACCAGCGCCGCGTCGCCCCGACGACGCAAGTGCTCCAGCACGCGCAGCACTGAGTTCGTCACACCGTTGATCTGCGGCAGGAAGCTCTCGGTCACGATCGCGATGCGCACGCGGCAACCGTGACGCCCTCCTCCGGCGAACAGTCGACCGCAATGTGACGCCACCGCCAACGCCAATCGAAGAGCGCACCAACTCGTCGACCGGCGAAAACTCGGGCACCCCGCAGCGCGCAATCGTGACCTGTACCTCCACCAGCGGTCACCTGGCTGTTGCGCGCCGGTCACCCACCGCACGGAACCTGGGACGGCATGACGGTCCTGCCTTCCCCGCCCGCGCAGATCGACCCCGCCCTGGTGTCGCGGGCGTTCGAGGTCGCTGGCCGGCTCGCCAACGACGCCGCCGACGTGATCACTGCAACCGCGGGCCGGGGAGCGCAACCCGCCCCAACCGAATCACCGTTCGACTGGGTCACCGACACCGGTCGCACCCTGGAACGGCACACCCGACGGGTCCTCTCCGACGAATTCCCCGGATTTCCGGTGTTCGGCGAGGAATTCGACGCCGCCCCGACCACGATCGCCGAACATTGGGCCGCCCGAGCAGGTTCGGCGAAGTTCCGCTGGTCGGTCGATCCGGTCGACGGCACCGCCAACTACGTCGCGGGCCTGCCGTGGTGCGCCTACAGCCTGGCCATGCTCGACGAGCACGGACCGGTGGTCGGCGTGGTCGCCGACCCCTACCGGACGCAGATCTACGCCGCCGCCCGCGGCCGCGGTATGCGCGCCAACGGCACCCCGGTGCGATTGCACGAACAACTCGAAACCCGCGGCGGCATCGTGTGCACCGAGCTCACCAAGAACGGGCCGTGGCGCGGCATGGACCGGTTCATCACCAACGCCGCCAGCGCCCAGGTCGGCGTCCGGTTGCTGGGTTCCCCCGCGTTGGCCATCGCCCAAGTCGCGCTCGGCCACGCGGTGGCCGCAGTGCTGGACTCCTACCAGGAATGGGATGTAGCGGGCGCCCTCGCGCTGGCCACCGAGGCCGGTGCGACCGTGCTCGATCGTCGCGGCAACCCGACCGCCCTCCCGCTGGACGGGTTGCTGGTGGCCGCGCCCGGCGTCGCCGCCGACGTGCACGATTGGTGGCGGCAGGCCACCGAAAGGAGCTGAGAGCCTCTTCGAACCCGCTTCGCGTGGCGGGGGCAGCGGAACCCCAGATGCCGTGTCGACTCGCCGATCCCCGACATCACGCATTCCGATCCACCACATCGGCGACAGGCCTTGGAATCCGGTTGCGGGAGTGGGCTAACCGGCTAGCAAGATCAAAGACCGGCTAGCAAGATCAAAGACAGGTGCCTGGGGGCGTCAGGCGGCCCGGACCAGAGCGCGAGCCGGAGTCGAACCAGGTTCCGGCCCGAGCACCGCCGACATCGGCCGCAACAGCGGGAACTGCTCGCGCAACACCGTCACCTGCTCGTGCACCCGACTGAGATCGGGGTCGGCGACCAACTCGACGACCGTGTCCACCACGTGATCGGCGACCATGCCGAACCTGGTCGCCGCGTCGGCGAGTTGGCTGCGCACCCGACGCACCACCGCATCGTCCCCCGGTCCACCGCCCGCCAGACCACGCCCCAACTCCGACAGCGCCCGAACGTTCGGCAACTCCGCATCCATTCGCCGAACCACCATCCGCAGCCAGTCCCGGGCGTGGGCGGAGGACACCGCGTCGACAGCACGAGCCGCTCGGCAGACCGCCTGCTCGCACCGCTGCACCTCGTGCAGCCACTGATCCAACGGCGCGGACGGGCTGAACCGCGCCGAAGACGGTGGGGGAGCGGTTCGCGGTCTGCGGATGACGCCGACGGCCAGCATCATCCCGCCCCCGCACGAGCCCGCGATCAACGCGGTCAGCACCTGCACCCAGATTCCGTCCATGTCGAGTTGTGTCCTTCCACTTCGCCCCAGTGGCCTTCGAAACTGGTGGCCTTCGAAACCAGTGGCCTTCGAAACCGGTGTCCCGCCCGCGGACACCGGTCCGACGATGCCGGTCGGACCGAAGTTCCCGAGCGCCTCCAGATCACTCTGCGCCCAGCCCACCCCGTAGTTCTTGGGGGAAAGTACTCAATCTGATCGGGCGTCCAGCGGCTTTTCCCGGCACGCCCGGTCGATCACGTCGACGACCCGGATCTGGCCAGGTACTGCATGTCGGCGAGCAGGAACTCCATCCCGCCGGTGTGCACCCCATCCCGGCCACCGGGCCGGACGAACGCGCCGAACTCGGTCGCGTCCGGCCGCTGCAACCTGGCCACCGAGAAAACCTCGTCGAGCACCCCGCTCACCTCGATGCGCACCTCCGCCGGATCGACACCGCAATCGGCGTCGGCCATCCGCACCTCGATCGGGTGCGGGATGAACAGCTCCCCGGTCAGCGGCCACACCCGCTGGAACCCGGCCGACATGCGGCGCGCGGAATCGGCGTTGCCGTCGCCGAACCGGATCACCCACTGGGCGGCGTGATCACGATGCCGCGTCAGGACAGCCAGTGATCGCGCCGCCAAGGTGGCCAGCACCGCATCCCGGCTGCGGGCCAGCCGCTGGAACACCGCGAGCCGCCAAGCGGCGAACAGCAGCAGGCGGGCGACCGTGGCCGGAAAACCACCGCCCTGGCCCGGACCGCAGTCGATCTCGACCAGTCGCACGTTGCGGAAATCAACGGCCGTTCGGAAGTACGCCAGGCTGTCCTCGTCACGCCCCTCGCCCTCGACTTCGCCGGCTCGGTGCAGCAGGATTCGCGCCTGCTCCAACAAATCCAACGCGATGGCGCCGAGCGCGGCGGCCTCTTCCAGCTCCGGGGCGCGAACGCCCCACTCGGACAACCGGTGCGACAGGATCAGCGCATCATCGCCGAGCATCAGGCAATACTGCGAAAGGTCCGAAGTGGTCACACCACCAGGAATCGATCGATCCACAGTAGACATCGAAGGCGCACCGAGCACCCACTGCTGCACATCCGGTGCACTGGACTGCGCTCTGGGCGTATCCATGACGACCTCGCAGAGGCGGGGCCAGCGGCCGGTAAGCACCCGTGGCGCGCTTACCCGCCCGCGAGTCCACATCGGTCTTGCGACTCCACCGCTGCCCCCTTCCGGCGGGGAATCCAGTGTCACATCACCCGACCGGGTTAGGGAAGCCTGATCGGCGGGTCAACGTGCGAGCGGGCGGCGGAGCAACCAGTAAACCGGCAGCAGCACCGCCCACACCACGGCGAGCGAACTGGACACCGGCAGCAGCGAAACAACCATGTTGCGTCCGGCGACCCGCACCAGATCCGGATTCCGCGAGTCGTACTCCACCCGGACCAGCTGGCCGGGCTGCAGGTCAGCCGGGTACAGCACGCCGTTCGGCGGGATGTAAACACGCCCCTCGTCGGTGTTGAAGCGCACCACCGTCCGGGTCAGCGAGGTGTCCACCACTTCGGCCACCGCTTCGCCCTTGGACTCCTCGATGGTTCGGTCGTTGATGAAGCACGCCACGATGATGGACAGGCCCATCACGGTCAGCAGCAGACCGAGCACCAGCACGCCCCGCGCGGCGCGCAATCGCCCTCGTCCACGGGGGGAATGCGCAACCGGCTGGTCACCGTCCGTGCTGGCCCCGGTCACCGAGTCGGCCGCGTTCTGTGCCACCGCGTCGCTCGCCACGGTGACCGATTGTAGGCACCCCGTTGTCCGCGAGGCGCACGCCTTCGGCCCCGTCCACCGCTGCGGGCACGACGCATACCCTCCAGGAGTGGCGACTACACCCCGGCTGCTGACGGCGCGGACCCGCAGGCTCGAACCAGCCGACCCCCGGCACGACCGCCCCCTGCTGGAACTGCTCCCCGCGAATGCGGCGCTGAGCTGGGTCCGCGCGGAAGCCGGGCTCGTCGGCTGGGGCTGCGTGGCCCGCCTCGACGTTTCCGGCCCCGATCGCTTCCACCAAGCCGATGCCTGGTGGCTGGACCTGTGTGACCAGATCGAGGTCGCCGATTCGGTGGGCCTGCCCGGCTGCGGACCGGTGGCATTCGCCAGCTTGGCCTTCGCCGACGACCCCGGGCATTCCGTGCTGATCGTTCCCGAAGTCGTCATCGGAGAGCGCGACGGGGTGCGCTGGATCACCACGATTGGCGACGGCTCCGCCGAGTCGCAACCCCCCGAATCGATCCGCCCGCCCGGCACGGTCTCCTACAGCGACGGTCAGCTGTCCACGACGGGCTACCGCCAGGCCGTGGCCGAGGCCGTGCGCCGCATGCAGCAACCCGGCGACCTCGACAAGATCGTGCTCGCCCACGACCTGCTGGCCAACACCAGCGAACCGCTCGACGCCCGGTTCTTGCTGCACAACCTCGCCGCCCGGTACCCGACCTGCTGGACGTTCGCGGTGGACGGCCTCATCGGCGCCACTCCCGAACTGCTGCTGGAACGCATGGGGTACGAGGTGCGCTCCCGGGTGCTCGCAGGCACGGTCTGGCCGCACGAAGGACACACCCCCGATCAGCTCGCCGAAGAACTGCTGGCGTCCGCGAAGAACCGCAGCGAACACGCATACGCCGCGGAGTCGCTGGCCGTTCGGCTGCGCCCCTTCTGCAGCGATCTCACGGTGCCGAACGAGCCGGAGATCCTCCGGCTGCGCAACGTCCTGCACCTGGCGACGAACGTCGAGGGCAAGCTCAGCTCGGCTGACGAGCACAACGGCCCCGCAACGATTCTGCGCATGGTCGCCGCGGTGCACCCCACCGCCGCGGTCGGCGGCACACCGACCGACGACGCGGTGCGGATGATCGCCGAGTTGGAAGGGATGGACCGGGGACGCTACGCGGGACCGGTCGGCTGGCTGGACGGCGGTGGCAACGGCGAGTTCGGTGTGGCGCTTCGCTGCGCTCAGGTGGAACCGACCGCCACGCCCGACGGTGAAGTCGAGCGTGGCGGCGGCAGGGCACGGCTGTTCGCCGGTTGCGGAATCGTCCCCGATTCCGATCCCGACATGGAGGTCGCGGAGGCGGAGGCGAAGCTGCTTCCGATCCGTGAAGCCCTCGAAGGCATCCGCTGAACGCGTGCCCTTGATCTTCGTCGGGACACGCGCATGCCGGGATCCCGCAGGTGGGACCTACCCCACCTGCGCTTCTCTCATTTGTGCTCGTGCAGCAGGGCGTGCGTCCGGTCGATTTCCGCCACCGCCTTCGGTGGTGCTGCCGCGACGTGCAGCGCGCTGGCAGGCACCCCGGTCGCTTCGCCGACCGCAGGCTTGCCCTTGGTGAACAACCAAGTGTTGAACAGTTCGTCGAGTTGCTTGCCGGAGCGCTGCTCGGCGAGCGCGACGAACTCTTCGATGGTGCCGTTGCCGTAGCGCTTCTCCGCCGCCCAGGTTCGGGCGATGTCGAGCAGTGCCGCGTCACCGACCACGTTGCGCAGCGCGTGCAAGGTCATCGCGCCACGGTCGTACACGGCGTCGTGGAACACGTTCTGCGCACCGGGATCGCCCGGCAGGACCTGCCAGAACGGGTCGTCCGCCGGGTGGGCGGCGTAGTAGTGGTCGAAGAGTTCCTGGGCGGTACCGGTGCCCTGCTGCTCCGACCAGAGCCACTCCGCGTACGAGGCGAAGCCCTCGTTGAGCCAGATGTCGCGCCAGCTGTCCACCGACACGGAGTCGCCGAACCACTGGTGCGCGTTCTCGTGCACCACCACCGAGGTGTTCGCCCCGTCTCGGAAGAACAGGTGGCTGTAGGTCGGCCGGGTCTGGTTCTCCAACGCGAACTCCAGCCCTTCCGAGGACACCAGGCCACCCTGCGCATCGAACGGGTACTCCCCGAGCAGGCTGGTCAGGAATTCCACGATCTCCGGGGTGCGTTCGACACTGGCCTTCGCAGCTCCCTCGAATTCGCCGAGGTTCTCGGAGTAGGCGGTGACCAGCGGCTGCCCGAACGCCCCGGTCTTGGTGCTGGTCTCGTACTGCCCGACGCCGATGAACGCCAGGTAGGTGGCGGTCGGTTTGGTGTTGCGCCACTTCCAGGTGGTCCAGCCCGCCAGGCTGGAGTTCCTGGTGTTCACGCCATTGGAAACCACCTCGGTGCCGTCGGGCACCGTGACGGCGATGTCGAAAGTGGCCTTGTCCCTGGGGTGATCGTTGCCGGGGAACCACCAGGCCGAGATCTCGGGCTGGCCGACCGCGAGCGCACCGTCGGAGGTGCGGATCCACGGCTTCAGGCCATCGACCTCGACCGTCGAAGGCACGCCTTCGTATTCGACGACGAAGGTCGCCAGACTCCCTTCCGGCAGCGTCTCCGATGGGGTCACCGTCAGCTCCGAACCGTCCTGCGCGAACTGCGCGGGAGCGCCGTTGACCCGCACCGATTTGGTGGGCAGTGCGAAGTCCAGGTTGAACGCGGTCAGGTTCTGCGTCGGTTTCGCCACGATCGTCGTGGTGCCCTGCAAGTGATCGTCCACAGGTTGGTACCGCACCTGGATGTCGTAGTGCGAGACGTCATACCCACCGTTGCCGTAACCCGGGAAGTAGCCATCACCCACACCCGGCGCCCCGGGCTCGTCGCTGCCAGCCAGCGCCGGTGTGGCGAGCAAAGCCGTTGCACAGCACGCTGCCGCCGTCGCTCGCAGGCCGTTTCGTCGAAACACCTGCCACCTCCTAGAGAGTCATGGTCCGGTAGGAGAGTAAGGAAGGTCATATCTACCAGGCATGTTTTACTAGGGCAGGTTTTTCCCAGAATGCGGCGAAAATCCGCGAATCCACCCGATAGGGCGAGCCCGACACGGGCGATCACGATCAGGTGATCGCGATGATCAACTGATCAAGGCGATCACCCGAGCAGCGCCGAACGAACGGCAGCCAGCAGCCGCTTGTGGACAGACCGCAACTCGGCTCGATCCGCCCGCACCTCGACGACCCGCAGCCCAGGGCACCACCGCAGGGCAGCGGTGAACTCGGAACGCTGTCGTACCAGCACGTGTTCGACACCGTGCGCCGCGCAGAGCTTTCCGATGTCGGTGCCGTGCGGCGTGGCGAAGACGCGCTCGAAGGCATCCCGGTGCTCGGGACTTCCCTGTTCCAGCAGCGCGAAAATGCCACCGCCATCGTCGTTGAGCACCACGATCGTCAGATCCGGCCGCTGTTCGTACGGGCCAAGAATCAATCCGTTGCTGTCGTGCAGAAAAGTCAGGTCACCCAACAGTGCGTAAGCCGGTCGGCCGTGGGCGACGGCCGCACCGATCGCGGTGGACACCGTGCCGTCGATGCCAGCAACGCCCCGGTTGCGGTGCACGACCACATCGGACCGTTGCCGTGCGGCGAGAGCCACATCCCGACTCGGGTTCGACGACCCCAAAACCAGCAGCGCCCGCTCGGGCAGCGCATCGACGACCTCGCGCGCCACGGCAGGTCCACTCGGCCAACGCTCCAGGTCGAGCGCCGCATGCAGGGCCGCGGACGCCTTCTGGTCGGCTTGCTGCCATCCGGTGAGCCAGTCGGGATCGGTGTGTCTCGACGCATCGCCGAAGGTCTCCGCGACCTCTCGCAGGTTGTGCGCCGGAGCTGGCCAATCCACTCCGCCATGTGCGAGCAGCACTTCCACATCGGTGTTCGCCAGCAGTTGCTGCACCTGCCGGAACACTGTCGGACGGCCGACGCACAGCACCTGTTCGGGGCGGTGGTTCTGCATGAACTCGGGCAGGTTCAGCAGCCACATCCCAGTGCTGATCGCCGCTGAGCCGCCAAGTCCCACACCACCGGACTCCGACAACACCGGCCAGCCATACCGGTCGCCCCATTCGCTGGCGCCCTCGGCGCCCCAGTCGGCAACCAGCACGAGCCCGCGTCGGGCGTGCACTCGGGATAATGCGCTCGGCGCGAAACCGTGCTCGGCGACCGCCGTCCACCGGGCCCCGGCCGGGCGTCCGGCCAGCGACTCGCACCACTGATCGTCCCCGGTGGGCACCAGCGGTTCCCGGAACGGGAGGTTCAGGTGCACCGGGCCGCCCCGCGTTCCGCTGGACGCCGCGTGCCAAGCGCGACACATCTGGCTTCGCCAGTAGGCGTTCTGCCCCGGTCGGTGCTCAGCGACCGCCAGCTCGTCGAACAGCCGGACCTCAGCACCGAACAGCCGGTGCTGATCGATGGTCTGATTGGCACCTGCGGCGCGCAGTTCCGGCGGACGATCCGCGGTCAGCACGATCAACGGGACACCGGAGTGGTACGCCTCACTGACCGCCGGATGCAGATTCGTCGCAGCGGTGCCCGACGTGCAGACCACCGCTACCGGCAACTTCGTCCGAGCCGCCAACCCCAACGCGAGGAATCCCGCGCTGCGCTCATCGATGCGAACGTGCAGCCGCAACCGCTCTGCGTACGCGGCTCGGTGCAATGCGTAAGACAGAGGTGCGTTGCGGGATCCCGGGGAGAGCACCACCTGCTGCACCCCGTTGCGGACGAGCTCGTCGACGATGACCTCAGCCTGCGCCGTGGACGGATTCAACCGATCACCTCTGAACATCGTTCGGCGGACTCCGGTCGAGGAGGCCATGGTCCACCTCGCCGTCGTCCCCGCAGGCGCCGGGCAGCTGCGGGGAGGCCCCCGCGCCAAGCACTTGCTGCGCCTATTGTCCCAGGTGTGCAGAATCCCCGTGTCTCTGAGCTGTTCGATCCGGCTTCGTGGGAGCCCGTGAGGGGCTTCGACTTCACCGACATCACATATCACCGCTGCGTTGAGGACGGCCCTGGGAAAGGCACCGTACGCATCGCATTCGACCGCCCGGAAGTCCGCAACGCGTTCCGCCCGCACACCGTCGACGAGCTGTACCGCGCCCTGGACCACGCACGCATGACCAGCGATGTCGGCTGCGTGCTGCTCACCGGCAACGGCCCGTCCACCAAGGACGGCGGTTGGGCTTTCTGCTCCGGCGGCGATCAGCGGATTCGTGGTCGTTCCGGGTACCAGTACGCCGACGGGGAGACCGCCGATACCGTCGATCCAGCCCGCGCCGGACGGCTGCACATCCTGGAGGTGCAGCGGCTGATCCGGTTCATGCCGAAGATCGTCATCGCGGTCGTGCCCGGTTGGGCCGCCGGTGGCGGGCACAGCCTGCACGTCGTGTGCGATCTCACGCTCGCCAGCGCCGAGCACGCCCGCTTCAAGCAGACCGATGCCGACGTCGGCAGTTTCGACGGCGGCTTCGGCTCGGCCTACCTCGCCCGCCAGGTCGGCCAGAAGTTCGCCCGCGAGATCTTCTTCCTGGGACGGCCCTACACCGCCGAGCAGGCCCACCAGATGGGCATGGTCAACGCGGTCATCCCGCACGACGAGTTGGAAACCACCGCACTGCAGTGGTCTCGCGAGATCAACGGCAAGTCCCCGACCGCTCAGCGCATGCTCAAGTACGCGTTCAACGCCATCGACGACGGGCTGGTCGGCCAGCAGCTGTTCGCGGGCGAGACAACCCGCCTCGCCTACATGACCGACGAGGCCCTCGAAGGACGCGATTCGTTCCTGCAGAAGCGAACCCCGGACTGGTCCGCCTTCCCCTGGTACTTCTGAACGGTCGGGACCGGTTTCAGGCGGCCTCGAACCGCTTGCCCCGGCACAGAACCGGTCCCGGCCACGTTCGTCCGCCGACCACCTGTCGAAGAGATCGACCAGCAGGTCGGCCGGGCACATCAGCACGATCAAGACCATCATTTCTTCGCTCCTCTCCAGCCGCGTACCAATCTCATCGGCCCCCAAAATCGAACACTTGATCGCTAGAACAGGTGATCGAATTCGGAGCTGTCGGCGGGGCACCGGATTTCGCCGCGCCGGTGCTCGTCGACAATGGCCGCATGCCGAAAGCCCGCGACCTGCAGCCGCTTCCCGTGCCTCCGGGAACCGGTGCGTTGACCGTGCTACCTGCCTTGACGCGAGCGCTGGGCGGCGACGGGCCCGCCCTGCTGCCGGTCGCCGGGGACAGGGCGGTGGAGTCCCAACGACTCATCGACGCCCTCATCGGCGGTACTGCGCTGACCGCCGATGAAGACCCCACCAACGACCCGACGGCGCTGGTCATCGCCACATCCGGCTCCACCGGCGCCCCGAAAGGCGTGCTGCTCGCGGCATCGGCGCTGCGCGCTTCCGCCGAAGCCACCCACCGCCACCTCGGCGGCCCCGGCAACTGGCTGCTCGCGATGCCCGCGCACCACGTCGCGGGCATCCAGGTCCTGGTCCGCGCCGTGCTCGCCGGAACCCGCCCGCATGCCGTCGACACGTCCGACGGTTTTCGCCCCGACCGGTTCGCCGCCGCAGCGCGGCAGGTGCTCGCCGCCGACGGCCCGCACTACACAGCCCTGGTGCCCACTCAGCTGTCCCGGCTGCTGAACGCGGGCGGCGACGGCCTGGCCGCGCTGCGGAAATTCGCCGCGGTGCTGCTCGGCGGCGCCGCCACCCCACCGGCCCTGCGGCAGCGGGCACGGGACTGCGGCGTCCGCGTGACCACGACGTACGGGATGAGCGAAACGTCGGGCGGCTGCGTTTACGACGGGCAGCCGTTGGACATCGCGAAGGTCCGCATCGACGGCTCGACCGGTCCCATCCAACTGGCCGGACCGATGTTGGCCAGGGGCTACCGGCATCAGCCGACAGCGGCGGCGTTCACCGACGGGTGGTTCCAGACCGGCGATCTGGGCTGCTGGCAGCGTGACCGGCTGGAGGTGCTGGGCCGGACCGACGACATGATCATCACCGGCGGTGTCAACGTCGCCCCGCTGTCGGTCGAACGGGTCATCACCGAACAGGCGGGGGTCCGCGAAGCGTGCGTGCTCGGCGTACCGGATCCCGAGTGGGGGCAGGCGGTGGTCGCCGCAGTCGTGCCGACCGACCCGGCCGAACCGCCGTCTCCGGATGCTCTCCGGAACGCGGTGCGCGAGCGGCTGAACGCGGCTGCGGCACCGAAGCGGATCGTCTTCCTCCCGGAGTTGCCGCTGCGTGGACCGGGAAAACCGGACCGACGCGCCTTGGCCACTCGCCTCGCAGGTTGTTGAGCCTGCGAACCCGGCCAGCCAACTGCGTTCAGAGCCGATCAGCGACGGTCCCGCACCCCGTGAGGTCGCGAGTGACGATCGCGGCACCAACGCCCCCGGACGACCCGTTCAAGTCCTGCGGGGAGGCTCCCGCCGACCGGCCGCACCGGTGCGCGAAGATTACTCACATGGCGACTGTCGCTCAATGGATCGAAGGCGCTCGCATTCGGACGTTCCCGAACGCGATCGCACCGGTACTCGCCGGAACCGGCGCGGCGGCTGGGGTGGACGGGTTCGACCCCTTGACCGCAGTACTCGCCTTGGCCGTTTCACTGCTGTTGATCATCGGCGTGAACTTCGCCAACGACTACTCCGATGGCATCCGCGGCACCGACAACGACCGGATTGGCCCGTTCCGGCTGGTCGGCTCGGGTTCGGCCCAGCCAGCCGCGGTACGCACGGCGGCCTGGACCTGCTTCGGACTGGCCGCGGTAGCGGGCCTCGTCGTGGTTGTCCTCAGTGGACATTGGTGGCTACTGGCCATCGGCGCGCTCTGCATCGCCGGGGCCTGGTACTACACCGGCGGCTCCCACCCGTACGGCTACGCGGGTCTGGGCGAGATCGCCGTGTTCATCTTCTTCGGCCTGATCGCGGTGCTCGGCACCATGTACGTGCAGTCCGACACGCTTTCCGGTTTCGGCGTCGGCGCCGCGGTCGGAGTCGGATCGCTGTCCTGCGCGGTCCTGGTGGCCAACAACCTCCGCGACATCCCATCCGATCGCGAAACCGGCAAGCGGACCCTCGCGGTGATGCTCGGCGACCGCGACACCCGCACGCTCTACGTCGCCCTGACGCTCATCCCGTTCCTGATCACGGTCCTGATCGGGTTGCGGAACTCCTGGGCGCTGCTCGGCTTCCTCGCGTTGCCGATGCTCATCGTCCCGCTGCGCGCGGTTGCGGGCGGCGGGCAGGGACGTGCGCTGATCCCGGCGCTGCGCGATACCGGCTTCGCCATGCTGGCGTGGTCGATCATCACCGGTCTCGCCCTGACCTTCGGCTAGCCGCCCGAAGGGCTCACACCACCAAGGCGGCCAGGACGTACTGCGTGACGTGCTGCGCCGTTTGGCACTGATCGGTGTCCGCTTCGCCGACCGTCACCGAAATCTGCAGCGTCGCGCCCGCCGCACCCGCGTAAACGGTGCAGTCGCCGGCGTGCAGGGTCTGGGTGCCGTGCACGGTGCCCAGATCCACCTCCTCGCGGCCGAGCGTCGCGAACCCCGCCGGTTGGGCGCCGATCAACACCGAACGCCCGCCGGAGCGCGCCTCGAAGCTGCACCCGCGCACCGGTGGATCGAAGCCGATCTCGCGCGGTTGGCCGCGTTCGACCGGGAAGGCCAACGCGCCCAACTGATCCAGCTCGACCAATCCGCACAGCTGGTCAGCTGACAGCCCGGCGAGCTGCTTGCGCTGTTCAGGAGGCACGTTCCGGATGATCGACGGTGCTGCGGACTCCGGCGCGGACTGCTCGGCCGAGCTGGACTGCGTCGACGGCTCGGCAGCAGGTGGGGCCTGGTCGCCCGGTGTGCAACCGGACACCACCCCGAGCAGCACTGCTGCGGGCAGCCAACCGCGACGCCTCACGGACACCAACCTCCCTGTGCGGACTCCGGGAGCCGCCTAGTCTGCCCGGAACTCACCGGTGGCGTGGAAGTGGTCCAGAACCGCCAGTGGCGCGCTCAGCTCCAGGCCGCGCTGCGCGACCCAGTCGTCGTCGTAGTAGGTGTGCGTGTAGCGCTCCCCGCCGTCGCAGAGCAACGTCACGATGCTGCCGGTGCATCCCTGCTGGATCAGCTCCGACACCAGGGCGAACGCACCCCACAGGTTCGTCCCGGTAGATCCTCCGACGCGCCGTCCCAGGACCCGTTCGACGCAGCGGATGGTGGCGATCGACGCCGCGTCCGGCACCTTGATCATCCGGTCGATCGCCTGCCCGATGAACGACGGTTCCACGCGCGGCCGCCCGATGCCCTCGATCAGCGAGCCGGAGTCGCTGGTGCGGGTCGGGTCGCCGTCCCGCCAGGCGTCGAAGAACACCGAGTGCTCCGGGTCCACGACGGCCAGCCTCGTGCTGTGCCGCCGGTAGCGCAGGTAGCGCCCGATCGTCGCGCAGGTACCGCCGGTGCCCGCGCCGACCACCACCCAGGTGGGCTCGACGTGCGGTTCCAGCGCCAGCTGCTCGAAGATCGATTCGGCGATGTTGTTGTTGCCCCGCCAGTCGGTGGCGCGCTCGGCATGGGTGAACTGGTCCATGAAGTGCCCGCCGAGTTCGGCGGCCAGCCGACGGGATTCGACGTAGATCGCACCTGGCTCGTCCACGAAGTGGCAGCGACCGCCCTGCCACTCGATCAGCGACACCTTCTCGCGGCTCGTCGAGCGCGGCATCACGGCGATGAACGGCAGGCCCAGCAGACGCGCGAAGTAGGCCTCGGAAACCGCCGTGGAACCCGACGAAGCCTCGATGACAGGTGTGTTTTCCGTCACCCAACCGTTGCAGATCGCGTAGAGGAACAGCGATCGGGCCAGCCGGTGCTTGAGCGAGCCAGTCGGATGTGTTGACTCATCCTTGAGATAAAGATCAATGCCCCACTGCGCAGGCAGCGGATAGCGCAGCAGATGGGTGTCCGCGCTCCGATTCGCATCGGCCTCGATGATGCGGACCGCCTCGCTGGTCCAACCTCGGGTTCTCGCGCAGGAACGGTCGATGCTGCTGCTCACCGGGCGTCCGGGGCTCGCTCGCCGCGCAACTGGGCGCGGAGCTCTTCGCGGCGGGATCGGCGCTCAGCCGACCGCTCAGCCATTCCGGCGGCGACCCGGCGGCGCAGTCCACCGAACACCAGCAGCGACAACGGCATCGCCACCACGACCGACACCGCCAGCGCGACCAGCATCGGCACGTGCGCCCCAGTGACCAGCTCCAGCACTGCGGTCAGCGCGAGCACCATCGCCAGCCTGGCGGCGGTATAGAGCGCGATGTCCCGCGCGAGGCTCGACCTCAAGCGCCCGCCCGCAGTTTCGGAGCCTTGCTGTTCCTGCACGTCATCCAGGGTAGAGCAATCGGATGAACGCCTGGCCGGGCGCCCACGGGGACGGCTCGCGCCTCGCCCGAAGCGCCGTTTTCGTCCCTTACCTTCCCTTTACCTAAACCCAAATGTTCGAGTACCTGACCATCCAAGTGCCAGGATGCGACCGGAATGCCCGAATAACCATCTCGCAACGTGGAGGTCACCTGTGACCGCGACGACCCAGCAACCTCGCCAGAACGGTCAGGAGCAGCTCCTCACCCCCGGTGAGGTCGCGGCGCTTTTCCGGGTCGATCCCAAGACCGTGACGCGGTGGGCGACCGCTGGCCGGATCGGCTCCATCCGGACTCCCGGCGGCCACCGCCGCTTCCGCGAGTCCGAGGTTCGCACCCTGCTCGCCGAACTGACCAACGACGTCAACCGGACGGTCTGAAGGAAGCCGCCCGCTCACCTCAGCTGAACAGGGTGCTCAGAACGGCTCGCGCAGCATGCCGGTAGCGGAACCTCAGACGCCGCCTCGCCCCAGGATCTCCCCTTCACCACCGGGGGGCCGCCTGGACCGGCGAGACGACGCCTGAGAAGCCGCGACGGTGCGTTGAGCGGCCCGACGATTGCTCATCTCCGCTCGATCGCTGAGGCACCCACCACCGAGGAACGAAGAACTGAAGATCGCTGGCGGTCCGCGGACGACCGCCGATCCAGGTGGCTCCTCGCCCACCCAGCGAGGCGCCACCTGGATCCGCCATCGGCAGTGCCACCTACGACTACGACATCCGCAGCTGGGATTGGCTAATCTCGAAGCGGGAGAGTTGGAGGTGGCCACGATGATCTATGTGCTGGCAGCGATCGGTGCGCTCACCATCGTCGTGCTGATGTGGAAGGCGTTCGGCCCCGACGCGGGCCGGGCTGCTCGGCGGCGCCCCCGGCAGGCGCCGATCGCGCCGGATGACGATCCGGATTTCCTGCGTCGGCTCGACGAGCAGCAGCGCAAACCCCACCCGAGGGAAGAAGACTGACCGCTGGCGGTGTGGGCGAGTTGCGCCCACACCGGCATCAGGCCTGCCGGTTGCGACCCGGCGCGTGCGGGAAGTCGTCGGCCACGATCGCAGCGAGTTCCAACAGCGCCATGCGCGTCGACGCGTCGAGCCGGTCCAACTCGACCTCGGCACCCTCCTCCAGGTGCGGGTCGAACGGAATCTTCGAGACCGCGCGGCAACGCGCCGCGAAGTGCGCCGCGAGCTTGTCCACGTCGACCTTGCCGGACGCCGGGCGCACCGAGTTGATCACCGCGACGGACCGGACCACCAGGTCGCCGTACCCGTGCGCATCCAGCCAGTCCAATGTGGCCGAAGCGCTGCGCGCCCCGTCGATCGAGCTTGACGACACGATGACCAGCGAATCCGCCAGGTCCAGCACGCCTTTCATGGCGGAGTGCATCAAACCGGTGCCGCAGTCGGTCAGCACCACGTTGTAGAAGTGCTCCAGCAGCGTGACGGTGCGCCGGTAGTCGTCTTCGCTGAACGCCTCCGACACGGCCGGGTCCTGCTCGCTGGCGAGGATCTCCAGCCGGCTGGGCCCCTGCGAGGTGTACGCGCGGACGTCGCTGTACTTGCGGATCCGGTGTGCGTCCCGCAGCAGGTGGCGGACGGTCGCGGTGGTCTCCAGCGGAATCTTCTGGCTCAGCGTGCCGCGGTCGGGGTTCGCGTCGACGGCGATCACCCGGTCGCCGCGCAGCGAGGAGAAGGTCGAGCCGAGCGTCGCGGTGGTCGTGGTCTTGCCGACACCGCCCTTGAGGCTGAGCATCGCGATCTTGTAGCAGCCCTGCAGCGGTTGGTTGACCCTGGTGATCAGCTCGCGGCGCAGCCGATCGGCTGGTCCTTCGCCGAAGTTCACCGTTTTGCCGCTGGCCAGGTAGACGGCCTTGCGCCAGCCGGTTTGGGGTGACCTCTTGCTCTGTCGGAGTAGCTGAGCGGACGAGAGGTCCTGGCCGAATGGCCGATCCCCGCTGCCTGCGGATGGAGCAGCCTGGGGATATGACGAAAACGACTGCTGCGGGCCCGGTTGCGGCCCGCCCTGCTGAAACTGCTGCCCGTATGGCTGCTGCCCTGGCGGCTGCTGCCCGGGGAACGGTTGATCCCCTGGCGCCGGGTACGGTCCGGACGGCCCGCCGGAAGCTGGTGGAAATGGTCCGGACGGCCCGCCGGAAACTGGTGGAAATGGTCCGGACGGCCCGCCGGAAACCGAGTAGGGCCCCGACTGCGCTCCGGGTACCGCGTGCGGCCCCGAAACGTTCGGTTGGTGGTGCGGGCCGGATGCCGTCGCATCGCCGTAGTACGGCCCTGCCGGGAACTGCTGCGGACCGGACCGGCTCGGGTCGGCGTACTGCGGTGGCACTGCGGCACCGGTCGGTGCACCGCCCGGGTAGTACGGCTGCGGCGCATCGCCGACCGGATACGGCCCGGAATGCGGCCCCGACTGCTCGGCCAGCGACGGGTCCACATACGACGGTGTCGGGTGCGGTGTGCTCGGATGCGGTGTGCTCGGATGCGGTTGTCCCGGCGACGTCTCCGGCTCGACGTACTGCCCTTCCGGGGGCTGCATCGCACCGTTGCCGATGGCTTGCGGCTCGGCGATCGCACCATCGGCCTGCGTCGCGGCAGCACCAGTCTCCTGCCGTGCTTCGGACTCTTCGTACTGTCCGGTCACCGTTGCCGTCCCTCCAACAATCGAGTCGGGCCCTGCCGGACCGAATCGAGATCTCCCCGCCCCAGCAAGGCACGGTAGTCCCAGATATACCCGCAAGTCACCGGGGGTGGCTGGTCGACTCCGCCACCGATCACCGCTCGCCGAGCCCGGATTGCCCAGGTGGCGGGCAGTCCGCAGGGCAGTGCGCCCGCTGCGATCGAGGTACCTCGGTGCCCCGGCGACCACCGATCATGAGCTCACAGTCCAGCGTACGAGTGAAGCCCGGCGACAACGATGTTGATGAAGAACAGGTTGAAGATCATGACTGCCAGACCGAAGATGTTGATCCACGCGGCACGAACGCCCCGCCAACCGGCGGTGGCCCGGGCGTGCAGGTAAGCGGCGTAGACGACCCACGCGATGAACGAGCAGGTCTCCTTCGGGTCCCAGCCCCAGAAGCGGCCCCAGGCCGCCTCCGCCCAGATCGCGCCCGCGACGATGGCGAACGTCCAGACCGGGAAGATGATCACGGTGGCGCGGTAGGCGATCCGGTCCAGCGCCTGGCTGGTCGGCAGCCGGGAGCCGAACTTGGCCATCTTCAGCGGGTTGTTCTCGTACCCGGAGCGCACCACGTACAGCACGCTGGCGACACCGGCGAACAGCAGGGCACCGCTGGAGATGATCGCCGCGGTCACGTGGATCACGATCCAGTAGGACTGCAGGGCTGGCTGCAGCGGCGCGGCCTGGGCGTAGAGCACCGTGCCGGACAGGAACAGCAGCACCACCACCGGCAGCATCAGGAAGCCGCCGAGCCCGCGCAGCTGCGCCGCGGTGGTGTCCCGCCGCTCGGTGCGCAACTGCCGGAACAGCACGATCAGCCACGCGATCACCGCGGCGAGGCAGATCGCCGAGCCGAACTCGTACATGTTGCCCCACGGCACCCGGCCGGTGGCAAAACCGCGCAGCAGGAGGGAGGCAGCGTGCACCAGCGCGCCGAGCACGGTCATGGAGACGGCCATACCGCCCAGCCGCTCGGCCAGCGGACGCTTCTTCGGAGTCGCCACGTGGCCGATCACACCGGTCGCGGTGGACCCGCCGCCAGCGTTGACCAGCGCCGACTCGCGTCGGTGGCCGACCGGCCCGGTCCTGCCGTAGGCGAATTCGCCGAAGTACAGCAGCATCGCGGCGATGTAGATGACCACGGAGGTCGCGTACGCCATGTCGCTGTAGGTCGACAGCGTCTCATTGACCGACATCAGCTCTTCCTTTCGCGCGCGGGTCCGGCAACCGCGCGGGACTGCGGCGCGTGGGCGACACCCGTGCCCAGCAGGTCAGCGGCCAGCTTGGTGAACTCCTCGCCATAGCCAGCCTGATCGGTGCGGGCGAGTCCGCCGACTTCGACAACGGTACGCGCGGAACCGGATTCGCCCGGTTCCGGGTTCGGCCCGACCCGGACCCACACCCGGCGGCGTTTGATGATCAGCGAAGTGCCGATGCCGAAGATGATCGCGATGGCGAAGCCGAGCACCCACGGCTGGAACGGATCATGCGAGATCTGCAGGTTGGCCCAGCGTTCGGCGCCGTCGAAGCGGACCTTGGTGCCGTCGTCGAGGGTGATCTCCTGGCCAAGGCGCAGGTTCTCGCGGGCAACCCGCTTGAGCCTGCCCTGGTCCACCATCGACTGGTCCACTCCGAAGATCGACTGGCCGCGCCCGGAGTCGAGCCCGAGATCGCCGCGCAGCACGTCCACGGCCACCGTCGGGTCCAACAAGTCCGGGAAACCGGAGCTCAGCACTGACCCGTCGAAGGCGGCGGTGGGGGCGAACAAGCCGGTGATCGCCAGTTGGTTCTGGCGACGCTGCGTCTCGTCCTGCACCCCTGGCGGATCGAACTTGGTCGCGCCCTGGGAAAGCATCGTCTGGGTGGAAACCGGCTGCCACTGCACGATTCCGGTGCGCTGCTGGCCGTCGGGGAAGGTCACCGTGAACTTCGGGGCGTATCCGTTGCCGCTGAGGTAGATGCGGTCACCCGCCGTGCGCAGCGGATGGTTGACCTGCAGCAGGTACGGGCGCCACGTGTTGGTCTGCAGGTCGTCGCCGGACTGGTACTGCGTGTCGACCCGGAAGCTCTCGACCTGCCCGGTCGGCAGGTACTTGACGTCGAAATCGTTGACGCGCACGCAGAACGGGCTGAGCTGGGTGCCGTCGACGGTCAGCCCAGCGCGGAAGGAGTCGTAGTTGTAGGTCCCGGAGTTGCAGAACTCGGAGCCGTCGGCCAGCACGATGACCTGGCCTTCGTAGCCGTACAGCTTGCCGCCCGCTACGCAGATGAGCAGACCGACCAGGGCGAAGTGGAAGACGAGGTTGCCGATTTCGCGCAGGAATCCGCGCTCGGCGCTGATCGAACGCGTGCCGCCGGCTTCGTCACGTTCGACCATCCGCCAGCCGCGCAGCCGGTTGCGGGCCGCGGCCAGCACCTCGTCGGCGGAGACGTCGAGCGTGGCCGACTCGTGGTGCGGCAGCCGGGCGAGGTTGCGCGGTGTGCGCACCGGCTTGCTGCGCCACTGCTTGTAGTACTCGTAGCAGCGCGGCAGCAGACAGCCGATCAGGGAGATGAACAGCAGAACGTAGATGGAGGCGAACCAGACCGAGCTGAAGACCTCGAACGCGCCAAGTTTGTCGAGGATCGGCGCCAGCGTCGGGTAGTCGCGGAAGTACCGGTCCACTTCGGACTGGTTCAGCGAGCGCTGCGGGATCAGCGCGCCGGGCAACGCGGCCAGCGCGAGCAGGAACAGCAGCACCAGCGCGGTGCGCATGGAAGTCAACCCGCGCCAGGTGTTGCGCAGGAACGCCAAGGTGGTGATCAGGTAGCTGCGCATCAGATCGGCGTCTCGAAACCGGCGATCGGGCCACGAAGCATCGAGATCAGCTCTCCCCACAAACCGGTGACGAGCAGCAGGCCCACCACCACCAGCAGCGCACCACCTGTGATCTGGATGGCGCGGCCCCGCCGCCGCAGCCACCCGGCGCTGCGGACGGCCCACCTCGCGCCGATGGCGAGCAGCACGAACGGCGCACCGAGCCCGAAGCAGTAGGCGACGACCAGCAGCACACCGCGGACCGCGGTGCCCGCGTCGACGTCGGTGCCCGCCGCTACCGAAATGACACCGACCAACGTCGGCCCGAGGCACGGGGTCCACCCGAGGCCGAAAACGGCGCCCAGCAGCGGTGCTCCCCACACTCCGGCGCGAGGCACGCTGTGCACCCGCACATCACGTTGCAAGGCGGGCACCAGGCCGAGGAACACCAGTCCCATCGCAACCGTGACGACCCCGCCGATGCGCTGCAAGATCAGCTCGTTGGCCAGCAGAACGTCCGACAGCCCGAGGAGGAGGAGCGCACCGGCAGCGAACACCACGCTGAATCCCGCCACGAAGAGCAGGGCTGCTCCGGCCACCCGCCAACGTCCGCGGCGGCCCTGCTCCGCCTCCGCGACGTCGATCGGCGGGGACTCGGCGCCGACGACCCCGGCCAGGTAGGCCAGGTAGCCGGGCACCAGCGGCACCACGCAGGGCGAAGCGAAGCTGATCGCCCCGGCGAGCGCTGCGACGGCCGCCGCGAACAGCAGCGGACCGGACGCGGCGAGCTCGGTGGGGTTCACGCTTCGAGGGTAGGAAAGTCAAGACCACGACCATGCACCGGGCTGGGTGAAGCGGCCCACATCGTCCCTGGTGAACGCGTCCGGCCAGGCGTGCGGCAAGACCGCCAGGGCCTTTGGTCCCGCGTTTTCGGGACCACCGGCCACCCCGCTGACCGGCCAGGAGGTGAGCATCACAGCTGAGCAGAGGAGGCGTGATGCGGCGCGGCTAACGCGGCCGCAGGCGATCGCCCCCGGCGGATCCCGAGGTCAGGACGGCATGCGCTGCCTGCCGTTCCTGACGCGGATCAACGCGGTTCGGCGGCGACCTTCTGCACCTCGGGGAGGAGATCGCTTTCCAGCACCTGCTCCAGGTAGATCGCCGCGACGCGGTGCTGCCGGTCGAGCACGATCGTCGCTGGCACGGTGGCGCGCGGGAACTGGCGCAGGGCCAGCAGGGATCGTCCCGCCGGATCGAAGATCGACGGGTAGGTCAGGTTCCGGTCGCGGTGGAAGTCGGTCGCCGCCCAGCGGGTGTCCCGCACGTTGATGCCGAGCACCTGCACGCCCTGGCTCGCGGTCTTGTCCTGCACCGCCTGCAGATCGTCGGCCTCGGCTCGGCACGGTCCGCACCACGAGCCCCAGATGTTCAGGACCACGACCTGGCCGGGGAAATTGTCCAATCCGATCTGCTCGCCCTGTTCCAGCAGGTTCTCGCCGGACAGCCCGGAGACCCGGCCACGCTCCTGCTGCGGGTAGAACAGGCGGGTCTGCCCACCGGGCGAGACGAAGGTGAACTCGTCGCCCTGCGAGACCGCGTCGTCGCCCTGGGTGGCACACCCGCCGATCAGGGCCAAGGCCGCCGCGACCAGTCCCAATCGCACCAACAGCCGTTTCATGCGCCCGTCACCTTCGGATCAGTTCCCCCGGCGGGTTCGACGTAGGCGATCCGCACCAGCGCCTCGTCGCGGAACACCAAGCTGGTCAGCGACGCCAACGAGCACTGCCGCCGACGCGGGTCGTGCCACATCGGCTTGCCCTCCAGGAAGCGGCGCAGCGTCCAGATCGGCAGCTGGTGCGAAACGCACACCGCTTCGCGACCGGCCGCCGCGACGCGGGCCCGGTGCGCCGCGCCCAGCATGCGGTGTGCGATCTCCAGGTACGGCTCGCCCCACGACGGCCGCAGCGGGTTCCACAACTTCGGCCAGTGCTTCGGCGACCGCAGCGCACCGTCCCCGACCGAGACCTTCAGCCCTTCGAAGCGGTTGTCGGCCTCGATGAGCCGGTCGTCGGTGGCGACGTCGAGCTGGCACATCGCGCTGATCGGCATGGCGGTCTGCTGCGCCCGTTGCAGTGGCGAAGCTACGACGTGGGCGATGTCACGCCCGGCCAGGAACTCGGCGACGACCTTGGCCTGCTGCTCGCCGTGGTCGGACAACCGGTAGCCCGGTAGCCGCCCGTAGAGGATCCCCTCGGGGTTGTGCACTTCACCGTGGCGCAGGAAGTGCACCACGGTCTTCTCGCCGCTCATGCGCCCGCCTCCGCGGGCTTCGCCGCGGCGGCGGCCCGAGCGGCGTGCGGCAGCGCCTCGGCGATGGTCTCGAATGCCGCCTCGTCCATCGCCGCGTTGACGAACCAGGACTCGAAGGCGCTCGGGGGCGGGTAGACACCGCGCTTGAGCAGTTCGTGGAAGAACGCGGGGAACCGCCAGACCTGCTGGGCCTGTGCGTGCTCGTAGTTGTGCACCGGGGTTTCGCTGAAGAAAACGCTGACCAGGTTCGCCGCGAACGCGATCTGGTGCGGCACGCCTTCGGCGGTCAGCGCCTTGCCGAGCAGGTCACCGAGCCGCTCGCTGTTGCGGTCCAGCGCCGCGTAGGTGTCGGCGTCGGCGACACGCAGGTTGGCCAGTCCAGCGGCCACCGCGACCGGGTTCCCGGACAACGTGCCCGCCTGGTACACCGGCCCGGACGGGGCGAGGTAGTCCATGATGTCGGCGCGACCGCCGAAGGCGGCGGCGGGCAGCCCACCGGACATCACCTTGCCGAAGGTGTAGAGATCACCCGCGACGCCGTCGATACCGAACCAACCTGCCGCGGAGGCCCGGAAACCGGTCATGACCTCGTCCATGATCAGCAATGCCCCGGCTGCGCTGGTGATCTCCCGCAGCCCAGCGTTGAAACCGGGCAGCGGCGCGACCGCGCCCATGTTGCCCGCCGCGGCTTCGGTGATCACGCACGCGATCTCCTCGCCCTGGTCGGCGAACACCTGCCGCACCGCGTCGAGGTCGTTGTAGGGCAGCACGATGGTGTCCGCTGCCTGGGCGCCGGTGACCCCCGGTGAAGTCGGCAGGCCCAGGGTCGCGACGCCGGACCCGGCGCTGGCCAGCAGCGCGTCGACGTGGCCGTGGTAGCACCCGGCGAACTTGACGATCTTGCGCCGACCGGTGAAGCCGCGGGCCAGCCGCACCGCGCTCATCGTCGCCTCGGTGCCCGAGTTGACCAACCTGACCTGCTCGACCGGCTCGACGCGATCGATGATCTCGCGGGCGAGGTCGATCTCGCCGACGCCCGGGGTGCCGAAGGAAAGGCCGTGCGAGGCAGCCTCCCGAACCGCCTGAACCACCTCCGGGTGCGCGTGCCCGTTGATCATCGGGCCCCACGACGAAACCAGGTCCACGTACCGGTTGCCGTCGGCGTCCCAGAGGTAGGCGCCTTCGCCGCGCACCATGAACCTCGGCGTACCGCCGACCGAGTGGAACGCCCGGACCGGCGAATTGACGCCGCCCGGCGTCACCGCGAGAGCGCGTTCGAACAGCTGCCGTGACCGCGGCGCCGGATCGTCGTTGGAATTCGATGCGGGGTTCGCAGAAGCTGTCACGCCCTCCAGTCTGACAGGCGCAGCCGAGCGGCTGGTCACGCCCCGTTCGCCGCCCGGCGGCGGGCCCGGGACGCCAACATCAACTGCCGGATCGCATCGAGCAGCAGCAACCCGGCCAGGGTCACCGCAGCCACCGCGCCCGCCAGCCAACTCCCGATCGACCTGGTGACGACATCCACCGCGCCCTGCGGACCGGGCAGGAAGATCGTCACCGTGCCGTGCCGCCACGACCACCAGGCCGCCAGCAGCAGCGCCACCGCCACGACCAACTCGATCCCGGCCACGGCCGCTCGCCAAGGCTGGTTCAACCCGGCGGAACCGGTCGACGAGTCGACTCCTCCTGCGGGGTCGGCAGTGAGCTCCAGCGCATCCGAAGGCCGCGGTTCGGGATTCGTCACGCACGGAAGCGTCTCACGACGGCCCGTGCACACCCCAACCCAGCCGCACGTCCAACCCATCCGACGCCAAACCTGCTCACACGGGACCCGGCCGGATCATCGCCAGATCTCGTTGCGCTGGTCGAGGACCCTGGTCAGCCGATCAGTTGCTTGAACGTGCTCGACGGCATCGGGTGACAGATACGCCAACAGGCGATAACCGCGGAGGCGGTAGTTCGCCAGGTCGAGGTAGAAGATCGGCTCGTGATGCATGATCCTGTTGCGGAAGTTCCGCATCTTGTAGAAGTCGTCGTGCAACCCGGCGCGTGGCCCCTTGTAGTGCGGAAACGCCTTGTACAGCACCGGAACCCAGAACCTGCGGTCATTTCGTTTGTGCAGTAGTGCGACCCAGAATCCGAACGTGAGTCTGGCGACGACGTCATCCGCGGTCCGCTGCCGCGGCATGGCGTCATCGAACACGTTCTCGATCTTCCGCCGATCGTGCTTGTCCAACGGCGCCGCCGCCCACCAGTCCGGCCTGCCGTACATGTCGCGCAGCCGTTCGTTCAGCGCGTTTCGCAACCCGACTTCGAGCCAGTGCAGCGAGTGGTAGAAGGCAGCCGAGACGTCGATGTTCCACTGGTAAAGCCGGATGGCCACATCGATGTCCCCGTCAGCGGCCTTCCGGTACCGTTCGAATCTCGGCGCCGAAAGCGCATTGCGCACCCAGTCCGGTAGTGCCGCGTTCATGAAACCCCTTGTCGGCTAGCTCAGCTGAACGTTGTGGTATTCTTTTCGTCGGACGCCCCGGGTCCGCCTCTGCTTCGGCATGCCGCCCGGGGCACTTTGCTGTCCGGAGCCACTAACATCCGGCGGCGGGGATCATTCAAGCGCACCACGCTGAGCCAGCTCGCTTAATTCGATCAGGTGTTCGTAGGCACGAAGGTGTGGTTACCGCTCCACCAGGCGGGTCAGAGCTCTGGTCAGCGCCTCGGGGTCTTTCGCCCAGGCCAGGACCACTTCGTCGGCCTCGACTCGCAGCGGCACCTCGCCGGTGCCCTTGGGAACCGTCCAGCTGCCGCCCAGCACCCGCGCCCCCACCGGCGCTCCCACCTCGGTGACCGCGGTGATGCGGCTGACCGCGAGTTCTTCGCGTCCCTGCACCAGTTCCGTCGGGGTGAGCCGCACCGAGACCAGTCGGCGGCGGCCGTAGACCCAGGTCGCCGCGACGACCGCCAGCGCACCGCCGATCAGCAGCCACATCACCGTGTTCACCGGGCCGGGCGTCAACGCCTCGACGCCGAGCCCGAGCAGCGCGAACACCGGCCCCCACAGCACCGGCCACCAGCTGCTGCCGCGCTCCGAGTACAGCACCGGATCAGTCATGCTCACCCGTCAGCCATTCCGTGCTCGGCCGTCGCCACATGAGCACCGCCGCGACCACCCCGAAGATCAACAAGATCAGGTTCGTGCTGAACACCGCCCCGGTGCCCAGCAGCATCACCAGGTGCACCGCCGCGAACACCGAAAGCAGGATCCGCGCCCAGGGGCGCCGCTTGAACAGCATCGCCCCCAGCAGCAGGTAGGCGCCCGCGAGGGCGACGGCGAACCCGGTGTTCACCAGCAGCAGTTGCTCCGCGCGGGCGACCGCGTCGGCCGCCGTCGCCCGCTGCTCCTCGATCAGCTGCCCCGGCAGGGCGGCGCGCCCGACCCACATCAACGCCGTCTGCAGCACCAGGACGAACGCCACCACCCACCACAGGACGATGGCGTAGCGCAGCGGTCGCGGGGATTCCATCAGTGCCGGTTCGCCGCCTGGAAGTACCAGTTGGACGGTTTCAGGAACACCAGTGTGACGAACGCGGCCATCGCCAACAGGCTCAGTCCGGACTGCGCGTAGGACATCGCGTAGTACGAGCCGGGCAGCTCCAGGTCGCCCAGCGAGCCGGAAGTGGTCAGGGTGCCGCCCTGGATCAGGCCGATGACACCGGAAAGCGCCCAAACGCAGGCGAAGACCGTGAGCGTGATCCGCGCCCAGTTCCGGCCGACCCGCATCTTGAAGCCGAACAGGATCCACAACGCGGTCAGGATCAGGTAGATGACTGTGAGCACGATGAACATGATCAGCAGGACACCGTTCACGACGGACGAGATCTGCTCGTCGATGTCCGTCGAATCGCTGCCCGAACTGACCATCGAGTCGTTCACGTAGCCCTGCAGCATCAGGTAGCTCACCACCGAGAGCACCGTCGCGATCAGCGGAATCACCACCGCGATCCAGAATGCGACCTCGACGGTCATCGGCCGCGGCAGCACACCGATTTCCTGCGCCGACACCGGCGGTGCCGCGAACGGATTCTGCTGCGGGTGCGGCTGGTATCCACCCTGCGGGTACTGCTGCGGAAAACCGCCGGAAGGAGTCCCGCCCGGCGGGTACCCACCTTGTTGCCAAGGATTTTGTGGCGAAGTCACGGGGCAAACAGTATGAACAGGGCTGACCTGCTGTCCACTTGGTTGGCGAAAGTCATCGGCCCCGCATGAACTTGAAGTAGTCGTTCGACGGTTTCAGGAACACCAGGATCAGGAAGAGCACCGTCGCGACCAGTACCAGCAACATCTCCACAACGCCGATGAGCAGCGTCGGGAAGCGGACGATCAGGCTCAGATCAGCGCCGGTGCTCACGAAGAACATGACGATCGAATAGAGGTCGTAGAGCAGCCAGAGCGCCGCCAGGATCGCCAGCGTGGTCCGCGCCCAGCCGCGACCGGCCCGCATCCGCAGCGCGAACACCACCCACAGCGCGGCGAGCACCACGGACGACAGGGTGAAGAAGGTGTTCCAGGCGACGACACCCCACGCGTCGTCCAGGGCATCGCCGATCTGGACGAACATGATCACGAAGCTGATGAGGCTCAACACCGCGGCGAGGATCGGCGCCACGATGCCGAGCAGGCTCGCGAATGCCACGGTGCCGGGCGGCGGTGGCTTCGGGCCGCCGGGCGGTGGCGGATAGCCGCTGGCGAAAGCCGGTTGCGGCGCGAACTGGTGCGGATTCGGGCCGTGCTGCCAAGGGTTTTGCGGCGACGTCACCCGCCGACCGTAGTACAACCGCACCGCCGCGAGTGGGCTCTTGAGACCGTCTTCGCGCTCGTTTTGCGTGGCGGTGCGGGTAGCAGAACTTCAGAAGCCGCCTCGACCGCACCGGCAGCGGGCGGACTCATCCACGCCGAGCGAGTTGGAAGTACTGGTTCGACGGTGCGAGATAAGCGAAAACCAAGGTCGCCCCCACCGCCAGCAGTTGCAGCACGGCGAGCAGTGCGGTGGTGCTGCCGCCCGTGGAACCACCGGCCACCGACGGGATGGTGAGCAGGAACCACAGCGCGCCGACGACCGTGATCACGATGCGCGCCCAGTTCCGCCCCCGGCGCATGAAGAACAGGAACATGATCCACAACGCGGCCACGACGGCGACGATCGCGGTCATCACCGCCAGCACCACGAGGTAGATGCCGCGTGCCTGTTCCAGGGTGATCTGCTGGCCCTGGATCGCGGTCTCCTGCAGCACCAGCTGCAGGTCGGCATCGGAGATCAGCAGGTACGCCGATGCCAGCATCGCGAAGCCCACCACCACGCTGGCGATGCCCGCCCAGAACGAGTAGTTGATCGTGTTCGGCCACCACGGACCGGCCGGTTCGCGCTCAGGTACCTGCGGAGGCGTCACATGTCCAGATTAGGAACCGCCCCGTACCGCTGTCCAGGCACTATGACCAACCGTTACCAACCGGCCTCGGCGGGTGACCGGGTCGGCGCCGGTTCCGCGCCGCCCGGAAGAACAGGTTGGACTCCGGGCGGTACATGAACACGATCGCGGCGACCTCGACGACCATCACGAGCAACGCGAACACGGCGTCCATGCCGGTGATGGCCACTCCGCTGAGCTCGCGGACCACCGCGGGGCCGACGACCGACACCATGAGCACCGTGATCAGCGCGTTGAACACCCCGAACCCGCCGAAGACGGTGAGCACGACGCGAGCCCAGTTGCGGCCTTCCAGCATCCGCTTGGCCAGCAGCAGGTAGACCATCAGGATCATCGCTTTGAGCAGGAACGTGAACATGATCCCGCTGTTGGCCGCGGCGTCCAGGTCCTGCTGGCTCATCTGCGGTTGCAGCTGGCGCAACTCGGCGATCAGCCGCGGCCGGTCGACGAACTGGATGAAGGCCTGCACGACGCCGATCAGCACCGCACCGATCCAAAGCCACCGCGCCAGCAGCAACGACTGCGGCACCGTCGGCTCCTGTTCCGGTACCGGTCGACCGAATGCGTCCACCTGCCGCCCCAATTCGGTCATGCCCGCGCGTCCTGCAGCCACTGCGCGGCTTCGACCGCCCAGTAGGTCAAGACGATGTCCGCGCCGGCCCGTCGGATCGAGGTCAGGGTCTCCAGCACGGCGCGCTGCCGGTCCAGCCAGCCGCTGGCGACCGCGGCCTCGATCATCGAGTACTCCCCGGAAACCTGGTAGGCGGCCACCGGCACGTCGGCCACTCCCGCGATGTCGCGCAGCACGTCCAAATAGGACATAGCCGGTTTGACCATCACCAGGTCGGCACCCTCAGCCAGGTCCAGGTCGGCCTCGCGCAGCGCTTCTCGTCCGTTGGCCGGGTCCTGCTGGTAGGTCTTGCGGTCGCCCTTGAGCTGCGAGTCGATCGCGTCGCGGAACGGGCCGTAGAACGCCGAGGCGTACTTCGCCGAGAAGGCGACGATCGAGGTGTCGGCGAAGCCGGTCGCGTCCAGCGAATCGCGGATCACGCCGACCTGGCCGTCCATCATGCCGCTGGGGCCTACCACGTGCGCCCCGGATTGGGCCTGCACCACGGCCATCTCACCGTAGATCTGCAGGGTGCGGTCGTTGTCCACGTTGCCGTCGTCGTCCAGCACGCCGCAGTGCCCGTGGTCGGTGAACTCGTCCAGGCACAGGTCGGCCATCAGCACGGTGTCGTCACCGAGTTCGGTGGACAGGTCGCGCAGCGCGACGTTGAGGATGCCGTCGGGGTCGATCGCGCCGGATCCCACCGCGTCCCGCTTCGCGGGCACGCCGAAGAGCATCAGGCCGCCGATCCCGGCGCTGACCGCATCGACCGCGGCCTTGCGCAGGGAATCCCGGCTGTGCTGCACGACGCCCGGCATCGAGGGAATCGGTACCGGCTCGCTCACGCCCTCGCGAACGAACATCGGCAGCACCAGGTGCCGCGGCTCCACGGAAGTCTCGGACACCAGACGGCGCATGGCGGCGTTGCGCCGCAGACGACGCGGACGGTGCGAGGGATACATAACAGCGGCTCCCCAAGCGGGCTGGGCGCGGTGACAACACGAGCCTAACGACCCCGGGCAGCCGGTGGGCCGAGGGCGTCAGGTCGGTGCCCGGCCGCGACCCGCTGGGGCGGGCGAGGCGGCCTGCGCCGGATGCCGTCGATCACCGCAGAGCTTGTCGCGGATCGGCGAAGGCGAGGCGGAATCCGAGGTTCCCGGCACCCGAAACGAGTTCAACGACAGGCTCGCAGCCTTTACCCGAACGTAATGGCGGGGTCTGGCCGGAGACCGGGTGAACCAATTAGAGTCAGCGCATTCAATTCTTCTCACTGTGAGAGTAATTGTGGCCGACACTTCCCTTCCCCGCCTGTCCAACCGGAGCACCGTCCTGGCGGCGCTGCTGTCCGGCCATGAGATGGATCGCCAGCAGCTGATCCGTGACACCGGCCTGAGCAGGGCCACGGTGTTCCGCATCGTCGACGACCTCATGTCCGGCCAACTGGTCCACGAACGCCGCCGCATCTTCCGCGAGGGCCGCGGGCGCAACTCCACGGCCGTCGGGTTCAACGGCCGCTCCGCGGTGGTGTGCGGCGTGGACCTCGGCGGCACCCACTGCCGCGTCCTCGTCTCCGACGCGCTGGGCCGACCGCTGATCCGCAGCCGGGACGCCACCCCGAGGCAGCTGTCGGCCGAGGAGCTGGCCCGATGGGTCTCCGAACGCATCAGCGGGCTGGTGCGCGACCACGGTGCGGGCATCCCGCTGCACGCGGTGACGATCGGCCTGCCCGGCGCCGTCGCCGACGACAGCCGGACCGTGGTCGGCTCGCACAACCTCGGGCAGATCCAGGGAACCGCCTTCATCGAGGAGGTCTCGCGGCTGCTGCGGGTGCCGACCATCATCGCCAACGATTCGAACCTGGCCCTGCTCGGTGAGCGCCAGTACGGCTCGCTGCCCGAGTCGGAGACCGCGGTGCTGTTGAGCATGGGCACCGGCCTGGGGGTCGCCATCTCGATCAACGGCCAGATCCTCACCGGCGCGGGCGGACTGCTCGGCGAGTTCGGCCGGTTGCGACTTCCGGGCCGGGCGCACCGGCTGCGGGACCTCATCTCCGGAGCCGGTCTCGCCGCGTACGCGCGGGATCGGGGCATCACCGTGGAATCCACCTCGTCGCTGTTCGCCGACCGCGAGAAGTACGGTGCGCTGCTGCGCGAGGTCGACGAGGCGATGAACCACCTGGTGTCCATCGTCGCGCTCGCCTACGAACCGCAGACCGTGGTGCTCACCGGTGGTTTCTCCGATTCCTTCACCACGGAAGCGCTGCACCGCATCAGCGACGAGGTCGCCGCGACGGTCGGCGTTCGCAGCGTCATCAAGAAGTCCGACCTCGGCGATTCGGCCGGGCTGCTCGGGGCGATGGCCTCCTCGCTGTCGCGCCTGTACACGTCCTTCGGGGTCAGTCCGGAACATCTCGCCTCGATCGACGTCGACCGAGAACAGATCCTCAGCCAGCTCGAATGCTGCGCAATCGACGAACCGAAGGAGCGAAAGGTATGAGCCGAACACGATCGCGTTTCGCGCTCGCCGCACTGTCGGTCGCGGCCCTCGCGTTGAGCGGGTGCGGTGGCGCTGGTTCCAGCGGCGAATCGGACAACACGCTCACGATCTGGATGATGACCGGCGGCCCCGGCGACAGCCCGCTCATCCAGGACGTCAACGCCGAGTTCGCCAAGCAGCACCCCGGCGTCCAGGTGCACGTCGAGATCCAGCAGTGGGACAACATCGTCACCAAGCTGACCACGGCGCTGGCCACCAACAACCCACCCGACATCGTCGAGATGGGCAACACCCAGACCCCGCTGCAGACCTACTCGGGCGGGCTGGCCGAACTCACCGCCGACCGGAACTCCTTCGAGGACTCGGCGAACTGGCTGGCCGGGCTGGCCAAACCGTCGGAGTACGACGGGAAGCTGTACGCGACGCCGTTGTACGGCGGCACCAAAGTCGTGATGTACAACAAGGATCTGTTCGCGGCCGCCGGTATCACCGAAACACCGAAGACCATCGACGAGCTCGAAGCGGACTGCCGACTGCTCGCGGCGAAGAACTCGGCGGTGCCCAACTTCTCCGGCTTCTACATGCCCGGCGAGTACTGGTTCGCCGGAGTGCCGTTCCTCTTCGGCAAGGGCGCGAACGTGGCGACGTCCTCCGGCGGCAAGTGGACCGCGACGATGAGCGACCCCAAATCCGTCGAAGGTCTGCAGGCCTGGAAGAACTTCCAGAACACCTGCTCCACCCCGTCGTCGGTCGGTGTCGACCCCACCGACCCGGACCAGACGCAGATCTTCGCCGACGGCAAGGCCGCGATGCTCTACGTCAAGGCCTGGGAACCGGCCAGCGTCCTGGAGAAGAACCCCGCGCTGGCCGACAAGATCGGTTTCTTCGCGATGCCCGGGTTCACCCCGGACGCGACGCTGCCGGTCATCGTCTCCGGTTCCACGATCGGCATCGCCACCAACAGCCCGGACCAGGCGCTGGCCAAGGACTGGCTGCGGATCATCACCTCGAAGCCGTTCCAGCAGAAGATGGCGCAACAGCTGAACCTGCTGCCGATCGTCCCCGGCTTCATCCCCGCCGATGGCATCCCGGCGCAGCTCACCGTCGCCGCGCAGGCCAGCCAGCACAGCTCCCCGCTGCCGAACAGCCCGGGCGAGGCGACGTTGGAGAACGAGCGCTACAACGAGCAGTTCTTCTCGAAGATCGCCGGCGGCGCGGACATCGCCCAGTCGGCTGCCGAGTACGACAAGCACGCCACCGACGTGTTCAACAAGCAGGGCGACTGAGCCCGATGAACCCCGTGCGGTCACGGTGAAGCGGCGGTGATGATGCTGAAGCGGCAACGAACGCCCGCAGCGGAGCAGCTGCGGGCTCCGGCCCGGCGGACGAGCGCGGCCCGGTCCTCCTCGGGTCTGCCCCTGGCGATGATCGCGCCAGCCGTGGCGGTGATCCTGGTGGTCCTCGGCTACCCGCTGGTGCGGCTGGCGATCCTGTCCTTCCAGGACTTCGGTTCCCGGTCGTTGTTCACCGGGGAGGCGGACTTCGCCGGGCTGGAGAACTTCACCCGTGCGCTCGGCGACGCCGAGTTCTGGGTGGTGCTGGGGCGCACGGTCATCTTCACGGTGGTCTGCGTCGCGGCCCTGATGGTGCTGGGTTTCCTGATCGCCCACCTGCTGCTGGGCGTATCACCGTGGGTGCGGCTGGTCACCTCGGCTTGCCTCGTCCTGGTGTGGGCCATGCCGATGGTGGCGGCGACGCTGGTGTGGCAGTGGATGTTCCAGCCGCTGTACGGCGTGGTGAACTGGCTGCTCACCCAACTGCGCGTGTTCGGTGACCTCTCCGCGCACAACTGGCTGGCCAACCCCTCGCAGGCGCTCGGCCTGATCGTCCTGCTGGTGGTGTGGAAGGGGCTTCCGTTCGTCGCCCTGACCATGTTCGCCGCGCTGGGGCAGATCCCGGAGTCGCTGTACGAGGCGGCCCGCCTGGACGGCGCGGGCACCTTCGCCACCTTCCGCCGGATCACCATCCCGATCATGCGGCCGATCCTGGCGGTCCTGGCGATCCTGGAGGTGATCTGGTCGGTGAACTCGTTCACCCCGATCTGGGTCCTCACCCAGGGCGGCCCGTCCGGGCAGACCACGACCCTGGGCGTTTACGCCTACCTCACGGCGTTCAACGCGAACGACTACGGCTCGGGTGCGGCGATCGCGGTGCTGACCGTCATCCTGCTCGCCGTTTTCGCCGCCGTGTACGTGAAGAAGGTCTCCGCCCAGGGGGAGAACCCATGAGCACGTTGCGCCAGACGAAAGCGCGCCGCACCACCAAGAACGTCCTCGCGCTGCTGGTGGCCGCGGTGATGATCTTCCCGGTCTACTGGATGTTCGCCACGTCCTTCAAGGCTCCCGGGCGGATCCTCAGCGAGATGCCGCAGTTCGTGCCGTGGCCGCCCAGCGTCGAGAACTTCCGGCGGGCGCTGGACCAGCCGGAGTTCTGGACCTTCGCGCGCAATTCCCTGGTGGTGTCGCTGTCCACGGTGGCGCTCGCCATGCTGGTCGCGCTGGGCGCCTCGATCGCCGTGGTCCGCTTCAACTTCCGCGGGCGCAAGCTCTTCCTGGTGGTCCTGGTGCTGGTCCAGATGATCCCGCAGTCGGCCATGATCATCCCGATCTACCTGATGCTGCGCTCGGTCAACGCGCTGGACTTCCTGCCCGGCCTGGTCATCACCTACCTGACCTTCGTCCTGCCGTTCACGATCTGGACGCTGCGCGGCTTCGTCGCGGGCGTGCCGGTCGAACTGGAGGAGGCCGCGATGGTCGACGGCTGCAGCCGCCTGCGCGCCTTCGTGCAGATCCTGTTGCCGCTGCTGATGCCGGGTGTGGTGGCCACCTCCATCTTCGCCTTCGTCTCGGCATGGGACGACTACCTGTTCGCCTACGTGCTGATGAAGTCGCAGGGCAACTACACGCTGCCGGTCTGGCTCGTCTCGTTCCAGACCCAGGAGGGCGTCGACTACGGCGCCATGATCGCCGCTTCGTCGATCTTCTCCGTGCCCGTCCTGGTCTTCTTCCTCTTCGTCCAGCGCAGGCTGGTCGGCGGGATGACCGGCGGCGCGGTGAAGGAATGACCGAACAGCGAGGGCTTTTCTTACCCGCACCGCAAAGCAAACGAGTTAAGGCAGGCTCTGGGAGGACCCGCATGAACGACCTGTCCCGACTAGCTCACGGCGTGCTCTTCCCCGCGCTGGGCCGGACCTACGTCACGCGCTGGGCGAAGGAACGCATCGAGGCCGGACTGGGCGGATTCGTCCTGTTCGGCAAGGACATCAGCGCCGGCGAGCAGCTGCGTGAACTGACCGCGTCGCTGCACGCGCTCGGCGACCACGTGCTGCTGGCGATCGACGAGGAGGGCGGCGACGTCAACCGCCTGGAGGACTACGGCGGTACTTCGGTGCCGGGCAACCACGCACTCGGTCGGCTCGGCGATCCGCAGCGGACCAGGCAGGCCGCCCACCAGATCGGGCTGTCGCTGGTCGAGGCCGGGATCGACTGGGATCTCGCGCCCGCGGTGGACACCGCGGTGAATCCGATGAGCCCGAACGGGATCCGGTGCTTCGGCGCGGACCGCGCGCAGGTCAGCGAGCACGCGGCGGCCTGGGTCGGTGGTCTGCAGGACGCGGGTGTGAGCGCCTGCGCGAAGCACTTCCCCGGACACGGCCTCAGCGGGACGGACGCGCACCTGGGCACCCCCGTCGTGCCGCTGTCCCGGGCCGAACTCCTCGACCACTACCTCGATCCGTTCCGATCGGCGATCAGCGCCGGTGTGGACAGCATCATGGTCTCGCACGTCCGGCTGACCGAGATCGACGAGGTGCCCGCCACCATCAGCGCCGCGGTGCTCACCGGAATCCTGCGGGCGGAGCTGGGATTCGACGGCGTGGTCATCACCGATGCCCTGGAGATGCACGGAATCCGGGATGTCGCGGGGCTTCCCGAGGCCGCGGTGCGGGCCATCGCCACGGGTGCCGACGCGCTCTGCCTCGGCGCCTGGGCCTACCAGGAGGACGTCGCCGCGGCCGTCGACGCGCTGGTCGGCGCGGTGCGGAACGGAACGCTGAGCGAGCAGCGGCTGTTCGAGGCCAACGAGCGGATCTCCCGGCTCGGCAACCGGCCGAAGCCCGCCGCCACCGGGCACGACGACTCGGTGGGGCAGCAGCTCGCCGACGACGTCGTGGTCGTGCACGGCGACCCGGTACTGCACGGAAACCCGGGGCTGCGCGGCGGGCGGGCGCTGGTCATCCGGCTGGACCCGACGCATTCACCGGCCGCTGGCAAATCGTCCTGGGGCGTCGAGCAACCGCTGCGGGACGCGGGCGTGGATCTGGAGGTGGTGGCCGTGAACGGCAGCACCTACAACGGCGACGGCATGGTCCGGGCGGAACTCGGCCAGTACCGCGACGAGTACGGACCCGACGCGGACGTGGTGGTGCTGATCAGGAGTTCGCACCGGTTCGAATGGCAGGCGCCGATCCTGGCGCAGCTGCGGGAACGCTGCCCGCAGGCGGTGATCGTCGACATGGGCGTGCCCGGCGACGACTTCGCCGACTTCCGCGGCTGGATCCAGACCTTCGGGGCGGCCCGGGTCTGCGCGCAGGCCGCCACCCGCCGCCTGCTCGGAACCTGGTCCCCGCCGCCCAGCTCGACCTCAAGGACCAGTACGCGGTGATCAAGAACCAGATCCCGACAGCCGTCGCGGTCTGGCTGTGCAACACAGCGATCAGGTACTTCATCGCGACCTGAAAGCCTGTGTTTGTACTGGTTTTGCGTTGCGGTGCGGGTAGCGGAACCTCAACTGTGCCTGCGCGGGGACACTGGGCGGCAGGGTCGTCGGTGGCCGCGCATTCGGCGCCCAGGCGCTGGACCCGCTGGTGGACGTGTGGTGTCGCACTGGCTGGCCACGTTCGCGCTGCGGGCTCTCGAAAGCGCCGAACTCGGCTCGTGAGTGAGAATTCCGGTTCGCACCGAAACGATCACTCACGAGCCAGTAGTCCGAACGTCAGCTGCGGCGGGCGCGCTTGGCCTTGCGCGGCGGCGGTAGCGCACCTTCGGCGCGCAGCCTGGCCGCGTGCTCGGCGAGCGCGTCCACCAGGTCCTCCACGCGCGGGACCTCCGGCTGCACGTCCACCCGCAGGCCGAACTCCTTCGCCGTCTCCGCAGTGTTCGGGCCGATGCAGGCCACCAACGTCCGGGCGTGCGGCTTGCCCGCGATGCCGACCAGGTTGCGGACCGTGGACGACGAGGTGAAGCACACCGCGTCGAACCCACCGGTCTTGATCATCTCGCGGGTTTCCGCGGGCGGCGGCGCGGCCCGAACCGTGCGGTAGGCCGTGACGTCGTCGACCTCCCAGCCGCGCTCGCGCAGCCCGGCCGACAGCGTCTCGGTGGCGATGTCCGCACGCGGCAGCAGCACCCGGTCGACCGGGTCGAGGATGTCGTCGTGCGGCGGGAATTCGCTCAGCAGGCCCTCGCTGGACTGGTCACCGGAAGGCAGCAGCTCCGGCACGATGCCGAAGGACCGCACCTTCGCCGCGGTGGCCTCGCCGACGCAGGCGATCTTGACACCGGAGAAGGCCCGCGCGTCCAGCCCGAATTCGCCGAACTTCTCCCACACCGCGCGCACCGCGTTGGCCGAGGTGAACACCACCCACTGGTAGCGGCCGTCGACCAGGCCCTTGACCGCGCGCTCCATCTGCGCGGGGCTGCGCGGCGGCTCGACCGAGATCGTCGGCACCTCGTGCGAGACGGCGCCGTGCGACCACAGCCGGTCGCTCATCACCCCGGCCTGTTCCTTGGTGCGCGGTACCAGCACCTTCCAGCCGTACAGCGAGCGGGACTCCCACCAGGAGAGCTCGCCGCGCTCGGACACGATGTCGCTGATGGTCACCACCAGGTGGCCCTGCAGCTCACCCGCGTCGGCGGCCAGCGAGGCCAGCGTCGTGTCGATGGTGCGCTGCGCGACCGTGGTACCGGAGGCGGTCACCGCGACCGCGGTCTGCGCGGGCCTGCCGTGCTCGACCAGCCGTGACGCGGCCTCGGCCAGGTGGCTGCCGGTGGTGTGCAGCACCAGCGCACCGGGCACCGTCGCCAGCGACGCCCAGTCGACGTCACCGCGAACGTCCACCTCGGTGTGCACCGCGCCGAGCGCGATACCGGCATAGGCCGGAACCGCGCTGCCAGCGGCAACACCGGGGATGACGTCGAAGGCGGCACCGGTCTTCGCAACCTCCCGCACCTCGCGGACCACCGCGTCGGCGGTCAGCGGATCGCCGGCGACCAGGCGCACCACCGTGCGACCGGTCGACGCCTCGTTCACCAGGTCCCCGGCCACATCCGCCGGGTCGCCCACAGCAGGGCGTACCTCGGCGCCGTCAGCGGCCTGGCCGATGATGTCGGCGGGTACGTCCGGATCGGTCACCAGCAAGGCGGCCCGGGTGATCACATCCCGGCCCCGGACGGTGAGCAGTCCTGCGTCACCGGGACCGGAGCCCACGAAAGCAATCCGTCCGGGGGTCTTGCGTGCTCGGGTCATCAGGGCACTCCCCATCAACTACTGCCCGGGCCGCTGAGCAGAGCGGCCCTGGCTTCGAGCAGCTGGGCGGCCAACTCCCGGCCCAGCTGCTCGGCGGCGGTCGTCTCACCAGTGGCGGAAGCGCGCACCAACCGATCGTCTTCGGTCGCTACCACCCCGCGCAGGGACAGTCGCAGCGCCACGCGCCCGTCCTCGTCGAGGTCATCCACCACTTCGGCCAGCGCGCCGACGGGCGCGCTACAGCCCGCTTCGAGCGCGGCCAACATGGCGCGCTCGGCGGCCACCGCGGCGCGGCTGGCCTGATCGTCCAAAACGGACTGCAGCAGGTGCTCGGTGTCCACGTCGTCGACGCGGCATTCCACTGCGAGCGCGCCCTGAGCGGGCGCGGGCAGCATCTGCAGTGGATCGAGCGTTTCCGTGATCACCGCAAGCCGGCCCACGCGGGCCAGCCCGGCTCGGGCGAGCACGACGGCGTCCAGCTCACCGTCGGTCACCTTGCGCATGCGAGTGTCCACATTGCCGCGGATGCCGCGCACCTCCAGCCCGAGGCCCAGGGCCCGGAGCTGGCTGGCGCGGCGCGGCGAACCGGTGCCCACAACGGACCCCGGGGGCAGTTCACCGAGCGTCAGACCATCCCGTGCCACCAGCGCGTCCCTCGGGTCCTCCCGGACCGGGACAGCGGCCAGCGACAACCGGGGGTCCGGTGCGGTCGGCAGGTCTTTGTAGGAGTGCACCGCGACGTCCACCTCACCGGTGGCCAGCGCTTCGCGCAGCGCCGAGGTGAACACACCGACACCGATCTCGGCGATCGGTGCCATCGAGCGGTCGCCGTGGGTCGTCACGGTGACCAGCTGGGTCGGGTAACCAGCCTTCTCCAGCTCCTCGGCGACCTGCGAGCTCTGCGCCATCGCCAGGGCGCTGCCGCGGGTGCCGATGCGGAGGGTCTTGTTCAACGGTCCTCACCGTCCTGTTCAGCTCGATCGCGCAGCCGAGCCCGGGCGACGGTGGCTCCACCGGGCAGGCCGTCGTCGGCCTGCGGGATCCCGAGCACCGCGGTGGCCTGCGGATCGAGTTCGAAAAGCTCTCGGAGCGCGTCGGCGTACCCGGCGCCACCGGGCACCGACGCCAGTTGCTTGACCCGGACCGTCGGCGTGTGCAGCAGCTTGTCCACCACTCGTCGGACCGTGCGCGCCAGTTCGTCGCGCACGTCGCCGTCGAGCTCGGGCAGCCGGGAGTCCAGCCGCAGCAGCTCGCCGTCCACCACCTCGGCGGCCCGCTTGCGCAGCGCGGTCACGGTCGGGGTCACCTCGGCCGAGCGCTGCGCGGCGAGGTAGTTGCGCAGTTCTTCGGTGACGATCTGCGCGGCTCGCTCGGACTCGTTGCCGCCCTGCTTGTCGGACAGCCGTTGCTGCAGGCTCTCCAGGTCGACGACGGTCACGCCGGGCAGTTCGGCCACCTCGGCCGCGATATCCCGGGGCAGGCCCAGGTCGCAGCACAGCAGCGGCCGGTCGTCGCGAACGGTCAGCGCGGCGGCCACCACGTCTTCGGTCACCACGGCACCGATCGCGCCGGTGCAGGTCACCACGAGATCAGCGGCGGCGATCGCGCCGGAGAGGTCGGCCAGGTCCACGGCGCGGGCGACGACACCGTCGGTGCGCAGCGATTCGGCCAGCCGCTCACCGTTAGCAGCAGTGCGGTTGGCGATCACGACTTCGCCGATGCCGACGCGTTTGAGCTGCGCGGCGGCCAGGCCACCCATCGAGCCCGCGCCGACCACCAGTGCGCTGCGCCCGGCCAGGCCGCCCAACGCGACCTCCGCGTCGGCGAGCGCCTCGGACACCACCGACGCGCCTTCGCCGTCGATGCCGGTCTCGGCGTGCACCCGCTTGCCGACCCGAAGGGCCTGCTGCGCGAGTTCGTGCAGCGTCTTGCCGACGGTGCCGGCCTCGTCAGCGGTGCCGTAGGCCTGCCGCAGCTGGCCGAGGATCTGCGCCTCGCCGATGACCATCGAGTCCAGGCCCGAGGACACCGAGAACAGGTGCTCCACCGCGGCGCCCGCGTAGAAGACGTAGAGGTGATCGGCGAGTTCGGCGACCTCCGCACCCGCGTGCCTGGCCAGCACCGAGGTCACGTCGTCCAGGCCGCCGTGGAAGGTCTCCGCGACCACGTACACCTCGACGCGGTTGCAGGTCGAGATGACCAACGCCTCGCACACGTGCTCGCGCCGCAGCAGCTCGTCGAGGATCTTGGGGACGTCCGCCGTGCTGATCGCGACCCGCTCCAGCACTCGGACCGGGGCGCTGTGGTGGGAAATCCCGACGGTGAGCAGGTTCACAGCCGTTCCACCATCCTGTTCGCCGATTCGATGTCACCTGGCACCTGACCGCCGGGGCCCGGCGGTCCGACGTCCGCTCCGTCCACTTCGGACCGCGCGGCCGCCTCCTGCTGGCGTCGGGCCACGTGGAACGACAGGATCTGCATCTCCACCGCCAAGTCGACCTTGCGCACCTCGACGTCTTCGGGAACCTTCAGCACGACGGGCGCGAAGTTCAGGATGCACGTAACGCCACCGGCAACCAAGCGATCGCAGACGTCCTGGGCGCCCTGCACCGGGGTGGCGATGACGCCGATGGTGACCTCTCGCTCGACGCAGACCTCGACGATGTCGTCGATGTGGTTGACCGGGATGCCGCCGACCGGCACGCCGATCAGGTCCGGGTCCAGGTCGAACAGCGCGGACACCGGGAAGCCGCGGTTGGGGAAGCCGCCGTAGTTGGCCAGCGCGTGGCCGAGGTTACCGATCCCGACCACCGCGACGCTGTGCTTGCGGGTAAGCCCGAGGATGCGCTCGATCTGCCCGATGAGCACCGACACCTCGTAACCGACACCGCGGGTGCCGTAGGAGCCGATGTAGGACAGGTCCTTGCGCAGCTTGGCCGAGTTGACCCCGGCGGCGACCGCGAGTTCGTCGCTGGACACCGTGCCCACGTTCTGCTCGGCCAGCGCGGACAGGGCGCGCAGGTAGACCGCCAACCTGGCGACGGCCGCTTCGGGGATCGCCCTGGCACGTTCCCGCGCCGCGGGCACCTCGACCGCTGGCGACTGCTTGGGCTCGGTCCGGGATTCGGCCTCGGCCTGCCCGTCACCGTCCTGCACGTCCGCTCCGTGGGCCGTCACGCTGGATCTCCCTCGCCCTGCCTACTGCACTGGCTAACTTCTGCCTGGCTGACTTCTGCCCGCGCACCCGCACCCACTGGGCGCGGTCGCGCGCAACCGTCGTCGTCGGATTCCCGACACCGCTGCGCGGACGGGGAGCCGACGTCGACCGGTCTACCTCTCGGCGGCCTCGGCGTCGCCCGCGAGCGCCGCCGGAAAACCGACGACCCGACACACCTGATCCGCTGATTCACACCGAGATTCCGGTGACCCGACCCGTACACGTTAACCAATTTGTGAACGCAGGCACAAAGTCGCTGGGTCAAGCTCCACCGGAGGCGCAAACCTGTCCTCCATCATTGCCGATAGCCCCCCGACGTGCCAAAACGCGTGGTCTGGGGCACGCGAGCGACGTCCCGGGCACAAGATCAGCACCTCAGTGCGCCAAGGCGCGGCGGAAACGGTCCTCCTCGACCTTCCAGTAGCCGTGCTCGACTCCATCGATCAAGATCACCGGAACCCGGTCGCCGTACTCGGCGCGCAGCTCGGCGTCGGTGTCCACGTCCTCGGCGGCCCAGGGCACACCGAGCTCGGCGCAGATCCGCCGCACGTCGGAGATCGCGTCCGCACATGAGTGGCAACCCTCGCGGGTCATCACGGTCACCTCGCGCATGCCTTCGCTCCAGGAGAAATTCGGGCCGATTCGCGGCTTCCAACCTACCCAGCGGACCACTGCGGCGGGGACGGCGAACGCATCACCGATCGCACTGGTCACGTGTCCAAAATCACCTATCCGGATGGCGCATTATCCCCAGTCGAACACGTAGCGCAACCAAACCATCACCGTGAAGTACTACCTACTTCTGAGTAACAACACGTATGCTGCTCCAACGCCCACGCCCCCGGCGTCACCCAGGCCGAGTCTGGAGGCCCGAATGAGCGACACCCCCGCGCTCAACGCGGCTGTCGGAGGCGGGTGTCCCGCAGGACACCGCGACATGACACCGGCGTCAGTGCGTCCCACCAGCACCAGGCCGGTCCGCCAACGACGGCAGGAGGTCGCAAGAGATGAGCAGCCCGGAGACGCTCGCACCCCCCGCCCCCTTCCGCAACGTCGACGCCCCGGTCACCACGCCGATGCCCCGGCCAGGCGCCGAGAACTGGGCCTACGTCAGCGCCGCACAGCAGGGTGACAACGACGCCTTCGGACACCTCTACGACGAGTACGCCCAGATCGTCTACCGCTACGTGCTGTTCCGGGTCAGCGACCACTGCCTGGCCGAGGACATCACCAGCGAGACCTTCCTGCGAGCGCTGCGCCGGATCGCCTCGATCAGCTACCAGGGCCGCGATGTGGCGGCCTGGTTCATCACCATCGCCAAGAACCTCATCCTCGACCACATCAAGTCCAGCCGGAACCGGTTGGAGATCCCCACCTCGGACCTCACCGACAACTCGCCGGTCCACCGGGTGCACCTCGGGCCGGAACACCACGTGCTCACCGAGGCCACCCACCGCGAGCTGCTGCGCTGCGTCCGGCAGCTCAACCCCGACCAGCGGGAGTGCATCCGATTGCGGTTCCTGCAGGGGCTGTCGGTCACCGAGACCGCGGCCGCGATGCAGCGCGGCGAAGGCGCCGTGAAGGCCCTGCAGCACCGGGCGATCCGGCGGTTGGCGCAACTGCTGCCGGATGATCTCCGCTAGTCCGTTGCCGGGCCTGCGGAGGTGCGCAAGTGTGGTTGAAGTCAGGTCTTAAGCTAGAACCCTGCTCCAGCCGGTTCGCCCCGGACCGGTAAGACCAGAAAACTTCGCACACGATCACACCGGAGGACCCGGGAGGCGCGGCGGTGCCGACACGTCAAGGCCCAGCCGATGGCGCGGATCAGCACGGCATGCGCGCATCTGGCGCGGACCAGATCGACAGCGCGAAGCTGGCCGGTCGCGCGTCCGCCGAAGCCGCCGTCGCCGCCGCACCCGGTCCGGACGGCTCGCTGGCCACCCCGCCCGACCTCACCGCCGCGGCGTTCTTCGACGTCGACAACACGATGATGATGGGCGCCTCGCTGTTCCACTTCGCCCGCGGCCTGGCCGCCCGCAAGTTCCTCACCGCCACCGACCTGGCCGGATTCGCCTGGCAGCAGCTGAAGTTCCGGGTCGGCGGCCGGGAGAGCTCGCAGGACATGCACGCCAGCCGGGAGCAGGCGCTGTCGTTCGTGGCCGGGCGCAAGGTCTCGGAACTGGTCGAGCTCAGCGAGGAGATCTACGACGAGCTGATGGCGGACCGCATCTGGGCGGGCACCCGAGCGCTGGCCCAGATGCACCTGGACGCGGGGCAGCGGGTGTGGCTGGTGACAGCGACCCCGGTGGAGCTGGCGCAGATCATCGCGCGGCGGCTCGGCCTCACCGGCGCGCTGGGCACCGTCGCGGAGAGCGCGAACGGCGTCTACACCGGGCGGCTGGTCGGCGAAATGCTGCACGGCCGGGCGAAGGCGCACGCGGTCCGCGCACTGGCCACCAGCGAAGGCCTGGACCTGCGCCGCTGCACCGCGTACTCGGACTCGGCCAACGACATCCCGATGCTCTCGGCGGTCGGCACGGCGGTCGCGGTGAACCCGGACCAGCGCCTGCGCGACATCGCCCGAGCCAGGGGTTGGGAGGTCCGCGACTTCCGAACGGGCCGGAAGGCGGCCCGGATCGGCCTGAACTCGATGCTCGGCGCCAGCGCCATCGCCGGAGCCGTCGCAGCAGGCCTCGCCTACCGCCGCCGCGACAGGTCGTGAACGACACCGGCTCGGTGTGCCCGAAGCGCCGCGACGATCGTGCCGGGCGCTGGTCGCTCGTTCTGCCCGTCGCGCAGGTGTGGCGGGCAGAACGGGCGATCCGTCACGTGCCGCTGATGTCGACCAGCCAGGTGATGCCGAACTTGTCGGTGCACATGCCGAAGACGTCGCCCCACGTCTGCTTCTCCAGCGGGACCGACACCACGCCTCCTTCGGAAAGCTTCTCCCAGTAGCCGCGCAGCTCGGCGTCGTCGTCTCCGCTGAGGCTCACCGAGATGTTGTTGCCCGGCTTGTATTCCATGCCGGGCGGGAGGTCGGCGACCATCAGCGCGAAGCCGCTGTCGGTCTCCAGCATGGCGTGCATGATCTTGTCGGTCTCCGGCGCGTCCTTCGAACCGAAGTCCCCGTAGGTGCTCATCGCCAGGTTGCCGCCGAAGACGCTCTTGTAGAACTCGATGGCTTGCCGGGCGTTGCCTTCGAAGTTGATGTACGGGTTGAGCCGTGAGGTCATTGGATTCTCCTCAGCTGTAAGGAACAGGGGCAGCTGACCGTATTCGGCGACCACGACAGTCGTGAGCGGCGAAGCGGGCTGGACCCCGCGTTGCCGTCCGACGAGTCGGGCCGGTGCGGTGGCATCCCCGTCCATCGCACCGGCCCGTTCGATGACCGGGCGCACCCCTCCCGCCCGCGCGTCCGGTCATCGCCGGTCGCCACCACCTGGGCCGGACCACCCTGCGGTAGCTCGGCATCCATCCTCGCCAGCCCGGTGGAGTTCGCGCACCTCCGAAGCCACCGGATCAGCAGTCCGGGTGGCACCGGGCTAGACCTCGCCGCCCAGCAGCAGTCTGGAAACCCGATTGTCCAGTTCGGACTGGACGGTGTCGGCGCAACGGTCGCCGCCGGACCGGGTGGGGTTACCCCAGGAAGACGTTGGTGCGTTGGGAGAGCAGCCGGTAGAGGGTCTGCTGGATGATCTCGCGGACCTGGTCGCTGAGCCCGAACACCAGCATCGGGTCGTCCGCGGCGCCCTCCGGGTAGGTCGAGGTCTCGATCGGCTCCCCGAACTCGATGTACCACTTCGACGGCAACGGCACCGCACCCAACGGCCCGAGGTGCGGGAAGAACGGCGTGACCGGGAAGTACGGGATCCCGAGCAACCGCGCCAGCGGCTTGATGTCGGCCAGCTTCGGGTAGATCTCCTCGGCGCCCACGATGGCGCAGGGCACGATCGGCGCCCCGGTGCGCAACGCCGCCGAAACGAACCCGCCGCGCCCGAAGCGCTGCAGCTTGTACCGGTCCTTGAACGGTTTGCCGATGCCCTTGAAGCCTTCCGGCCACACCCCGACCAGCTCGTCGTTGGTCAGCAGCCGTTCCGCGTCCGGGTTGCAGGCCAGCGTGTGCCCGGCCTTGCGCGCCAGCGCGCCGAGCATCGGCATCTCGAACACCAGATCGGCGCCGAGCATCCGCAGGTGCCGGTGCGCCGGGTGGTGGTCGTGCAACGCCACCGTGGTCATCAGCGCATCCCACGGCAGCGTGCCGGAGTGGTTGGCGACCACGAGCGCACCGCGTTCGCCGGGCACGTGGTGACCGCCGATCACCTCGACCCGGAACCACTTCTCGTAGAACGGCCGCAGCATGCGGAGGAAGACCTCGTCGGTCAGCTCCTCGTCGAAACCGAACTCGTCGACCTTGTAGTCACCGAGCAACCGCCGCCGGGCGAAGGCCAGCACGTCCATGACGGTGTCCTGCCAGACCGGTTCGTCCGGTAGCGGCGGCGCCGCCGTGCCCGGGCGCTCCCGGTCCGCCGCGCGCAGCGGGATCACCTGCGCATCCGCCATCACGCCTCCGCATCTTGTGGGACACCCACACCCGGTCGGCTTACACGAGCGCAGAACACCAGATTGTCGCTCATGACGCCTCCGCATCTTGTGGGACACCCACACCCGGTCGGCTTACACGAGCGCAGAACACCAGATCGTCGCTCATGACGCCTCCGTCATCGCAGTTTCGCCAGCAGGTCCCCGGCGCTGCGTTCCAACGCCAGCACGTTCTCCGGGTCGACCACCGGTTTCAGCCCCCGGCCGCGCACGAAGTCGTCGAAGGCCTGCTGGGTGGTCCAACGCGGGGTGAACCCGAACTCCTCGCGGAGCTTGGTGGTGTCCAGCACCCGGCCGAAGTTGAGGTACCGCAGCTGCTCCGGCGAGAAGTCCACCAGCCGCGCGCTGCGGAAGAACTGGGTCAGCGGCGACACCGCCATGCTCGGCAGCGGCATCGCGATCCGACCGGCCCGCCGGATGGCCTGCGAGAGCATCAGCACTCCGTCACCAGCGACGTTGAACACACCGGGCTTGTCCGCCAGCGTCGCCCGCTCCAGCACCGCCAACGCGTCCTCGGAGTGCAGCAGTTGCAGCCGCGCGTCGAAGCCCAGCACGGTCGGCACCACGGGCAGCGCGAAGTAGCGGGTGAGCATGGCGTCGATGCGCGGGCCGATCAGGTTGCTGAACCGCAGCGTGGTGATGTCCACCTCGGGCCGTCGCCGACCGAAGCCGCGCACGTAGCCCTCGATCTCCACCGCGTCCTTGGCGTAGCCGGACGACGGCAGGTCCTTCGGCTCGATGTCCTCGGTGAACACCGCCGGGTCCCGCGAACTCGACCCGTAGACCGCGCAGGTCGAGCGGACCACCACCTTGCGCACCAGCGGCGACTGCTGGCAGGCGGCCAGCAGCTGCATGGTGCCGATGACGTTCATCTCCTTCATCGTGACCCGACCACCGGGCCCGGAATGGGAGTTGACCGCCGCGTGCACCACCGTGTCGACCTTGGCGTTCGCGATCACCTTGGTGATCAGCGGGTTGCGGATGTCGGCGCGGACGAACTCGGTGCGGCCCATCCGGCGCAGCAGATCGCGACCGGGTTGCACCGTGTCCACCCCGAGGATCCGCTCCACCAGCGGGTTGGCCGCCAGTCGCGCGGCGAGGTGCCCGCCGAGGAAGCGGCTGACCCCCGTCACCAGCACGACCTTCGGCCCCATGTGTCTCCCTGCGCTCTTCGGCACGGTCGCCGACTGAAATGCTACCGCCGAATGGCCCGATCACCGGCGTACGACGGGGTTACCGGACCGGGTCGGTTGGATGTCCGAGGCTCGATGCGCGCGGCGGCGCGGTACGAGTCCGCACCGCCCGCCAAAAACAACCGCCGCCGACCCAACTCGGTCGGCGGCGGCGGTGGGTCACTTGCCCAACTTGCGACGCTGAACGCGGGTCTTGCGGAGCAACTTGCGGTGCTTCTTCTTGGACATGCGCTTGCGGCGCTTCTTGATGACCGAGCCCATGCGGACTCCTTCACTCTGGACGGCGGTTCGAACGTCTTCCGTGCCGGTGCAGCCGCTTGTGCGCGCGCACCTGGCACGACCGACCCAAAACTTTACCTGCCCAGGTGTCGGGGCCTTTCGCCGTGGTCCTCGAAACGCCGGTTCGCCGCGACCAGGCACCTCCGAGCAGCCCGCGGCGCACCGCGCCGCGACCCGGTCGAGGTGCCCAGCCAGCTGGTTCTGGCGCCCGTCTTCGGCGGCGGCACCAGCCGCTGCGCCCGCGGGTTCTCAGGCGCCGTCTCGGGGGGCGGGACCCCAGCCGGGATCCCGGACCGAGACGGCGTCCGAGGTTGCGCCACTGGCGCGCGCGGGCGAGTGCGACGACCGGCCCGCGAGCGGGTCAGCCCGCGTTGTAGTAGGCGCTCTCCAGGTATGCGTGGACGTCCTTCTCCGCCACTCGAAACGATCGCCCCACGCGTGCCGCAGGGAGCTCACCAGCGTGGACGAGCCGGTAGACCGTCATCTTCGACACCCGCATCAGCTTGGCGACCTCGGCGACGGTGAGAAACCGCACCTGGCCCATTGTCGGCGGTGCCTGTTGGCTGGGTTCGGAGTTCGCAGACATGCTTCACCGTGCCCTTCGGCACGTGTCGCGCCGTCGGCTTCCCCTCCGACGGAAACCTCACGCACGTGCTCTATCGAGAGTAGCGGGACAGCTGGGATACCTGCGATGGCCGAACGGCCCGGCTGTTCCGCCTCTCCGCGATTCTCAGTGGTGGTGACGTCTGGCACGAATCTCGCGTTTCGGGGTTTCTGGTGGCTGGCTTGCGTCACGGTCCCCTGAGGTGTGGTTGCGGAGGACTTGGGACTGATAGGGACTGCACGGCCATGAGGGGCGGTTGGGGAGGACTTGGGGTTGACAGCGGGCTGCTTATTCGGGCTCTTCGTTCTCGTGGGCTTGGCCCAGCTCCACCGACCGGTCGCGGGCCGCTTCGATCGCGTCGATGAGCGCCGCTCGCACGCCGTGCTTCTCCAGCTCGCGGATACCGGCGATGGTGGTGCCCGCCGGGGAGGTGACCGCCTCGCGCAGCATCACCGGGTGACCGCCGCCCTCGCGGAGCATGGCCGCCGCGCCGACCGCGGACTGCACGATCAGGTCGGCGGCGGTGGCACGCGGGATGCCCAGCAGGATGCCCGCGTCGATCATGGCTTCGACCAGGTAGAAGAAGTACGCCGGGCCGGAACCGGACAGCGCGGTGACCGCGTCCTGCTGGCTCTCCGGAACCCGCACCACCTTGCCGACGCTGCCCAGCAGCTCTTCCACGAGCTCCAGGTGCGCGTCCGCGGCGTGCGCACCACCGGAGACCGCGCTCATCGCCTCGCCGACCAGCATCGGGGTGTTCGGCATGACCCGGACCACCGCGGTGCCCGCGGGCAGGCGGCGCTCGAACAGCTTCGTCGGCAGGCCCGCGCACAGCGACACCACGAGCTTGCCGGTCGGCAGGTCGGACGCCATCTCGGTCAGCAGCGGATCGATGTCCTGGGGCTTGACGGCGACGACGATGACGTCCGCGCGCCGCACCGCGTCGCCGACGCCGACGTGGGTGATGCCGTAGGTCTTGGTCAGCTCGGCGGCACGCGTCGCAAACCGCTCGGTGAACAGCAGATCCGCCGGGGCACGTCCTGCCTTCAGCAGCCCCGACAGCAGGGCTTCTCCGATCTTTCCAGCTCCGAGTACGGCGATCGTCGTCATATCGCTCAGGGTGCCAGACCACGCCGCGCACTCGGTGCGAGCGTCAAGTGCGCGGCGAGATCTCCACGAGGTTGATCTCAGCCGCTACTGTGGCTGCCATCACAGCATCCGCCACGGCCGAGCGATCTTTGACCAGACCAAAGGAGCTCTGATCATGTTCAGCACCATGCAGGACGGCCCCCTCTCCATCGCGCGGATCCTCCAGCAGGGCAGCGGTCCGCACGGCGCCTCCGCGGAGGTCGTGACCTGGACCGGTGAGGGGGCGCGGCGCCGCAGCTACGCGGCGGTCGGCCGCCGAACCGCTCAGCTGGCGCACGCGCTGCGCGGCCTGGGCATCACCGGCGACCAGCGGGTCGGCACCTTCATGTGGAACAACGCCGAGCACCTAGAGGCCTACTTCGCGGTGCCGTCGATGGGCGCCGTGCTGCACACCCTGAACATCCGGCTGTTCCCCGACCAGCTCGTCTACGTCGCCAACCACGCCGAGGACCAGGTGGTGCTGGTCGACTCGACGCTGCTGCCGCTGTTCCAGAAGCTGCTGCCGGAGCTGTCGACGGTGCGGCACGTGATCGTGGTGGGCGCCGACAAGAGCGCGCTGGAAGCACCCGCCGGGGTCGAGGTGCACGGGTACGAGGAGCTGCTGGCCGGGCAGCCGGAAGAGTTCGACTGGCCCGAAATCGACGAACGTTCGGCCGCGGCCATGTGCTACACCTCCGGCACCACCGCCAACCCGAAGGGCGTCGTCTACTCGCACCGCTCGGTCTACCTGCACTCGATGCAGGTGTGCATGACCGACGGGATGGCCCTGTCGCAGTCGGATCGTTCGCTGGTCGTGGTGCCGATGTTCCACGCGATGTCGTGGGGCCTGCCGTACGCGGCGCTCGTGGTCGGCGCGTCGCTGATCATGCCGGACCGGTTCCTGCAGCCGGAGCCGCTGGTGCGGATGATCGGCGCGGAGCGCGCGACGATGGCCGCGGCGGTGCCGACGATCTGGCAGGGCGTGCTCCAGCAGCTGGACGGCGACTCCGGCGATGTGTCGTCGCTGCGGGAGGTCGTGGTCGGTGGAGCGGCGTGTCCGCCATCGCTGATGAAGGCCTTCGAGGAACAGCACGGCATCTCGGTGCTGCACGCCTGGGGCATGACCGAGACCTCGCCGCTGGGCAGCGTGGCCCGGGCGCCTGTTGACGTCACCGACGAGCAGCGCTGGACCTACCGGGCCAGCCAGGGGAGGCTGCCCGCCGGGGTGCAGGGCCGGTTGGTCGGCGAGGGTGGCGTGGTGCTGCCGTGGGACGGCGCGAGCGTCGGTGAGCTGGAGGTTCGCGGGCCGTGGGTCGCCGGTGCGTACTACGGCGACGACGATCCGGAGAAGTTCCGCGACGGCTGGCTGCGCACCGGCGACGTCGGGTACATCACGCCGGACGGCTTCGTGCAGCTGACCGACCGGGCCAAGGACGTGATCAAGTCCGGCGGCGAGTGGATCTCGTCGGTGGACTTGGAGAACAAGGTGATGGGTCACCCGGCGGTGGCCGAGGCGATGGTCATCGGAGTGCCGGACGAGAAGTGGTCGGAGCGGCCGCTGGTGGCCGTGGTGCTCCGCGACGGCCAGCAGGTGGAGGCGGCCGAGCTGCGCGAATTCATCGCGGGCGACGTCGCGAAGTGGCAGCTGCCCGAGTACTGGGCGTTCATCCCCGAAGCACCCAAGACCAGCGTCGGCAAGTTCGACAAGAAGCGCCTGCGCCAACAACACGCCGAAGGCGGCCTCAACATCACCCACCTCCGATAACAAGGCGCGCGGATCGGAGCTCGGCAGTACGTGCTCGTGAGTGGGAATCCCGGTTCGTACCGGAACAACCACTCACGAGCCACGGACACCACCCGAGCCGTGACCGCTTCGCTGGAACCGCCGGAGCGGGGCAGGTGCGGTGTCAGGGGGCGATGGCCAGTTGGCGGGCTTGGCAGACCAGGCGGCCGACCGAGTCGATCACCAAGACGTCCTCGTCGAACCACTGCCCGTGCAGCGCGCGGCAGTTCACCACCAAGCGCAGCCAGCCGTTCGCCGGATGCGCCCGCACCAGCGCGGTGAGCTGCACCGTCGGCACCCAGCCGAACCGGCCGAGGTTGAGCGTCACCGGCAGCGTCAGATCCCCGGCGACCAGCGCGAACAGCAGGTCCGGCTGGGCTTCCCTGGGCTTGACCCACAACCGCAGCCGCGGTTCGCCGACACCGCCGGTGAGGAACTCCGAGGTGTTGGCGTCCAGCCGCATGTCGCAGACCCGCGAGAGCCCGAAGTACTTCCGGGCCTCGGTGGCGGCGAGGTCGATCGCGTTCGACGGCGGATTCACCGGCATGTCAGGCAGATCCGACCACTCGGGTTCCGCCCCGGGCACCTTGCCGAGCGTGATCGTGGCATCCACGCAGGTCTGCCCGCTCTGCTCCAACACCGCGCGGGCCGCCGTCACCGTCTTGCCCGCCTTGAGCAGTTCGGTCCGGATCAGCACCGGTCCGACCCGCGGCGGGCGGAGGAACTGCGCGCTGACCGACAGCGGCGCGAGCCCGGTGACGTCGCCGAGGGCCCGGGACAGCAGCGCCAGCAGGTAACCACCGTGCGGGCGTTCACCGACGGCCCATTCGGGATGGAGGTTGGCGACGAAGCTGCCGTCGCCGAGCGAGCGCACCGTAGTGGCCGCCGCGAAGGGATCCAGGACCTCGGTCACTCGGGGTCCAGCGGGCCGAAGCATTCGGCGGCCAATGCGCGCAACGGGTTCATGGTCGCTGATTCTAGTGTCCTTCAGAGAAGTTGATCACTAGGCCACCGGTTTGCCGCCTTGATCCCCGGGAAGATCGCCTCGCGGAAACCTCAGCGCCACAAGCCAACAGGCGCCCGCGGTTCGCCGAACCGGCCCAACCGTGGCGGCGACCCCGCCAGCTCCGCCGGACCAGCCGCGTCAGGTCGCGCGCAGCGGCTCCAGGTGCAGCCGGGCGAACAGCAGGGCTTCGGCCAGCAAACCCGCGCGCTGCTGGGGGCCGCGCGCCTTGCGGGTGTTGACCTCCAGCACGACCGCGCCCTGGTACCCGTCGGCGGCCAGCGCCTCGCACACCTCCGCGCAGGGCTGGGTGCCCTGCCCCGGCACCAGGTGCTCGTCCCGCGGCGCTCCTGTCCCGTCCGCCAGGTGCACGTGGGCCAGGCCGTCCTTCATCCGCTTCAGCAGCTCGATGGCGTCCATGTGCGCGGCTGCGGCGTGCGACAGGTCGAGGGTGTAGTTGCGGAAGCCGACCTCGGTCGGATCCGGCGACGGTTTGAACGCCGACAGCCCGCTGGTCTTGCCGCCGCGCAACCGGTTCAGCGTGCTCGGCGGGCGCAGCGGGAACATGTTCTCCACCGCGACCGCGATCCCGCTGGTCTCCTCCAGCTCCGCCACCAGCTCGCCGAACCGCTCGGCGTAGCGGCGCTGCCAGCGAAACGGCGGATGCACCACCACGGTCGACGCGCCCAACTCGCTGGCGACCACCACGGCGCGCCGCAACCGCTCCTCCGGTTCCGGCGACCACACCCGCTGCGTGATCAGCAGGCAGGGCGCGTGGACCGCCAGGATCGGCACGCTGTGCTGCTCGGACAGCCGGTGCAGCGCGCCGACGTCCTGGCTGACCGCGTCCGCCCAGACCATCACCTCGACGCCGTCGAAGCCGAGGTCGGCGGCCATCTCGAAGGCCGTCGGCGCCGGTTGCGGCCACACCGATGCGGTGGACAGCCCGACCGGGACACGTCCGGTGGGGTCCTCGCGCGGTGGCGGTTGCACTGTCATGTCCTGCCAAGCATGACCGACGATCGGTGGGTGTTGTTGCGGAGTCCAACTAGTGGTTGATCAACACCAGCGCCGCTGGGGACACCGTGCAGAACAAGCCGACCAACACCGAAAGCAGGATCGTCTGCAGATCGTTGGTGCGCAAGAACTTCCACGCGATGAGCACCAGACAACCGGTGATCACCAGCGCGGCGACGAGGGCGGCCACCGCGTAGTTGATCCACAACCACTGGAACCCGATCCAGAGCGCACCACCGCCGACCAGGCCGACGACGCCCTGCACCACGAGCCTGCCCCACTCCTTGCCGGTGGAGGCGGGCTCGTCCTCCTCGTCCTCCTCGGGTTGGTAGTCCTCGGCGTCCAACCCGGCGGGCAGCTCGGGGTCGTAGTCGTCCTCGGCGTACTCCACCTCGGGCTCGTCGAAGGACTCGAAGTCGTACGGGTCGTCGGGTTCGACCTCGTCATCGGCCTCCAGCGCTGACGGGTACGCCAGCATCGCGGTGCCTGCCGGGCCGGGCTCCGACGAGGCTGGCACGCGCGGCAGCTGCTCGGTGACCCCCTCCGGCGGGGTGCGCTTCGGTGGGGCTGGTGGGGCTGGTGGGAGCGGCGGTGCTGGCGGCAGGTCCTGCTGCGGCGCCGGGCGGCGCAGCGCGGGCTGCTGGATCGTCGCCTCGACATCGCCTTGCGGTCCGGCCGGTGGGCCCACCGGCTTGTCCTGCCCCGCGCTGGAGAAACGCTGCGCCCAGTAGCTCGCGCTACCGACCGCTGGCGCGGCGGACTCGGCGGGTGGTTCCGGCGCCGCTGGTTCCGGCGCGGGCGGCGCCGGTGCCATCGCGGCCTGCGGCGCAGGCGGCGGCGCGGCTGGCGGTTGGGGAGCAACCGGGGCCTGCGGCGCTGGGGGCTGCGGCGTTGGGGGCTGCGGAGCCGGGCGGTGGCTGCGGCGCTGCGGTGGCTCGGTGTCGGGCTGCACGGCGCGCATCTGACCGCTGTCCGACAGCACCCGGTCGATGATCGCCTGCGGTGCGGTCTCGGTGGGATCCTCGGCTCGTCTGCGCCGTCGCCGGGAACCCTTCTGGGTGTTGCCGCCACCGTATTCGGCGAGCAACTCCGCCACGGTGCGCTGGGTGGGCTGATCGGCCCCGCTTTCCCGACTCATCGCTCCCACCGTGCCCCGTGCTGGGTCTGCCGTCCAGTTCCTTCTGCGGGCCCCGTCTCCGCGCGGTCCAGCGTGGCCCGAGCCTGAATGGCAGTGTGACTGTCTCCATTCGTGTGGTCCAGCCGCCGTAGGATGACACCTTCACGCAGCGCCCACGGGCAGATGTCGAGCTCCTCCAGTTCCAGCGCGTGCATGGTCGCCTCGGCCACCAGCGCCCCGCCCACCAGCTGGTGCGCTCGGGCGCTGCTCACCCCGTCGAGGGTGGCCAGGTCGGCGGACGACATCCGGGTGATGAACGCCAGCAACTGCCGCAGACCGGTCTCGGTGAGGGTGCGCGCCACCCGCGGTCCCGCCGACGACGGTGCCGCGCCGGTCAGCCGGGCCAGCGACCGGAACGTCTTCGAGCTGGCCACCGCCCGGTCGGGCCTGGACATCTTGCGGAAGCGCTTGGCGGTGGGCGCCAGCTGACCCTGCAGCCATTCGCGCAGCTTCTTCACCTCGTCCTGGCGCGGCGGGTCGTGCAGCATCGTGCGGGCCAGTCGCCCCGCGCCCAGCGGCAGCGACACCGCCAGGTCGGGCTGCTCGTCGATGCCCACCGCGAGCTCCAGCGAACCGCCGCCGATGTCGAGCATCAGCAGGTTGCCCGCCGACCAGCCGTACCAGCGGCGGGCCGCGAGGAAGGTGAACCGGGCCTCGTCCGCGCCGGGCAACACCTCCAGTTCGATGCCGGTCTCGGCGAGCACCCGGTCCAACACCTCGGCGGCGTTGTCCGCGTCGCGGATCGCCGACGTGGCGAAGGCCATCAGCTCCTCGCAACCAGCCGCGACGGCCGATTCCTGCGCGTCGGCGACGGTGCGGATCAGCTCCGCGGCGTCCTCCTCGGCGAGTCGGCCACCGTGCGCGCCGATCCGCTCGGCCAGCCGCAGCACGGTCTTCTCCGATGTCATCGGGGTCGGATGGGCACCACGATGTGCGTCCACCAGCAGCAGGTGGACCGTGTTGGATCCGACGTCGAGCACCCCTAGGCGCATGTTCGACAAATTACCGGCTGCGCATGTCATCGGGGGCGAGGTGGGGCAGCAAACGGGCTACCCGACCGCCCCGCGCATGCCGCAGACCAGGCCCACTGCCGCAGCAGTGCTGCACGTCACGTTCGGATCATGCTTCGAACTTGTACCCGAGGCCACGGACCGTGATGAGGTAGCGCGGATCCGCCGGGTTGGGCTCGACCTTCGAACGCAGCCGCTTGACGTGCACGTCCAGCGTCTTGGTGTCGCCGACGTAGTCCGCGCCCCACACCCGGTCGATGAGCTGACCGCGGGTGAGCACCCGGCCGACGTTGCGCAGCAGGTACTCCAGCAGGTCGAACTCCTTCAGCGGCAGGTTGACGTCCGCGCCGTCAACGGTCACCACGTGCCGCTCGACGTCCATCCGCACCGGACCGGCGGCCAGCACCTGCGGTTGCAGTTCCTCGGCCTCGCCGCGGCGGCGCAGCACCGCGCGCACCCGCGCGATCAGCTCCCGCGCCGAGTACGGCTTGGTGACGTAGTCGTCCGCGCCGAGCTCCAGGCCCACCACCTTGTCGATCTCGCTGTCCCGGGCGGTCACCATGATCACCGGGACCGAGGAGCGTTGGCGCAGCTGCTTGCACACATCGGTGCCGCTCATGCCCGGCAGCATCAGGTCGAGCAGCACGATGTCCGCGCCGTTTCGGTCGAACTCGTCCAACGCCTCCGGACCGTTGGCGGCGACTGCCGCCGTGAAGCCCTCCTTGCGCAGCAGGAAGGCAAGCGGGTCGGCGAAGGACTCCTCGTCCTCCACGATCAGCACCCTGGTCACCGGACTCCTCCCGTTTCGACGGTTGTGACCCCGTCCGCACTCTCGGTAATGGACCGCGCGGGCTTAGCCGCCCGGTCCGGCTCTGCGGCCGGTTGGCCGTCGGTCGTACCGTGCCTGGGGACTCGAAGCGTGAAGGTGGAGCCGGTCCCGGTGCGGCTCCACAACTTGACCTCGCCACCGTGGTTGGCGGCGACGTGTTTGACGATGGCCAGCCCCAGCCCCGTACCACCGGTGGCCCGCGATCTCGCCGGATCCACCCGGAAGAATCGTTCGAACACCCGTTCGTGGTATTGGGACTCGATTCCGATGCCTCGGTCGGTGACCGCGATCTCCACGAAGTCTCCGGAGAGCCGACGGCTTATCGACACCGGGCTGCCCAGCGGCGAGTAGGACACCGCGTTGTCGATCAGGTTGGTCAGCGCGGTGACCAGGAGGGTTCGGTCGCCGTTCAGCAAGAAGCCGGTGGGCTCGTCGACGGCGATCTCGATCCCGGCCGACTCGGCGGCCAGCCGACACCGGCCGAGCGCCTCCTCCACGACCGCGTCGACGTCGACCGTGGTCAGCTCGGGCAGCCGCTCGGCGCCCTGCAAGCGGGACAACGCGATCAACTCGGAGACCAGCGTCCCCAGCCGGGTCGACTCGTGCAGGATCTTGGTGGAGAACCGCCGGACCTCTTCGGCGTCGTCGGCGGCGTCCAGCACGGCTTCGGCGAGCAGTGCGAGCGCCCCGACCGGGGTCTTGAGCTCGTGGCTGACGTTGGCGACGAAGTCGCGGCGGGTGGCTTCCAGCCGGACCGAGTCGGACTCGTCCGCGGCATCGACGACCGCGAAGCCGTCGCCGAGCGGGCGGACCTCGCCGAGCACCGCGGCCGGGCCGCGGCCGCGCAGGGGTGCGACGCGGTTGAGCGGGGTGAGGTCCACGGGCACCGGTTCGCCGGTGACCAGCGCCTGCTCCGCGGCTTTGCGGGCGCGCGCGTCGGCCTGGTGGTCGCGGATGAGGCCGAGTTCGTCGGCCCGTGGGTTGTGCAGCACCACATCGCCGAACTTGTTGAGCACCACCACGCCGTTGTAGCTGGTGTGCACCAGCCGCTGGAGCAGTTCGGCGACGGTGGGACCTTGGGGCCTGGCGCCGTTGCGGGATGCCCGGGCGATGACGAAGCCGCCGACCGCGCCTACCAGAAGCGCGGCGATGATCAGGGCGGTGTAGCCCAATGCGGTCACATCTGCATCGTAAGCAAGCCGGGGTGGGGAAAGGCCAGTCTACGAGGGCGTTCCGTGATACCCGTGACACGAAAAGGGGGCTTCTTCACCTTGGCTTCACCCAGCGCTGGGACCCAGTTCACGTACCGCCCGGTCGGCCGTCGCACTCCGTTCGCCACCTGGGCGACTCCCCGGCACCCGTAACCCACCTGAGTGACAGGTGAGGGGCACCCGTGACCAAGTAACTGGGTCACGGGTGCCCCTCACCCCGACCTTCACCTCGAAACGATCGGGTGTCAGCGACCTTGGTTGGCGACCGCTGCGGCGGCGGTGGCGGCGGCCTCGGGGTCGAGGTAGGTGCCGCCGGGGTTGGTGGGCTTGAGGTCGTCGTCGAGGTCGTAGCACAGCGGGATCCCGGTGGGGATGTTCAGGCCCGCGATGTCGCTGTCGGAGATCCCGTCCAGGTGCTTGACCAGCGCGCGCAGCGAGTTGCCGTGCGCGGCGACCAGCACCGTGCGACCGGCCCGCAGGTCCGGCACGATCGCGGACTCCCAGTACGGCAGCAGCCGGGCCACCACGTCCTTCAGGCACTCGGTGCGCGGGATCTCGCCGCCGAGGTCGGCGTAGCGCGGGTCGGCGTCCTGGCTGAACTCGCTGCCGAGCTCGATCTCCGGTGGCGGGGTGTCGTACGAGCGGCGCCAGAGCATGAACTGCTCCTCGCCGTAGGCTTCGAGGGTCTGCTTCTTGTTCTTGCCCTGCAGCGCGCCGTAGTGGCGCTCGTTGAGCCGCCAGTCGCGCCGGACCGGGATCCAGTGCCGGTCCGCGACGTCGAGGGCGATGTTCGCGGTGGCGATCGCTCGCCGCAGCAGCGAGGTGTGCAGCACGTCCGGCAGCATCCCGGACTCGCGCAGCAGTTCACCGCCGCGCTTCGCCTCGACCTCGCCCTTGTCCGACAGCGGTACGTCCACCCATCCGGTGAACAGGTTCTCGGCGTTCCACGTGCTCTCACCGTGCCGCAGCAGCACCAGGGTCGCAGTCATAAAGCCCAGGCTATAGAGCCGTCCGCGTTTCCTCGCCCGGCAGGCCCCCGGGACCGCTATTCCGCCCCACCACTCGCGCAACGAGGTGTCGGTGCTGCTAAACCCGGCTATTCGAAAACAGACATAACGCCCGCGATTTGGGCGGAACCGCACATCGGAAAAGCGCCACCGGAAAGCGGAGTTCCGCATTGCGGAGAGGGCATCGGAAAGGCGTTCGCCCGGGCCGAATGCGCCTTCACGTCGTGCGCAGTGACCCGCGGATTTGGTTGTCGGCGTCACCCGACAGTTATGTGATCATCGCGATGCCGTGACACGAAAGTGGTGATGATCACTTCCGTTGATGAAACGAAGACAGTTTGATTCCAATGCGTTACTTTCCTCGCCAAACATCACACTAATGGAGTAATGTGGCGGGCTTGTGGCAGCTGCAGGACTCTGCGAAGTTGACAACGCTCTCCTTGATCGGCTCCCACGCACTCCCCGATCTCGGGAGAGCACGAGCGCGGTTCGGATCCCCCATCTGGCCGCGCCCCGCCGGGCCCAGGGTGCCCCCCGCCCACCGGCCCGTCAGGCGGGACCCCCACGCGGGGCGGCTTGAGCTCGTGACTCCCCCTCTCTCCCAAGCCGCCCCGCGCGGTCTCTCCTCGTCGTCCCACTCCAACCATGATCCCGGTGCAACCGGAAGATCGTCGGCCTCCGTCTTCGCCGTGTTCGCGAAGACGCAGCAGAGGAGAACGGCATGGGCAAGGGGCGATTACGTTGGCCGATCGCGGCGGTGGTCGCGATCGGTCTGATCGGGGGCTGTTCCTCGGGAGCCGAAAAGGCAGCGATCTCGATCGGCGACTCGCACGCCGCGACGCCGATGGCGCCGCAGGAGCGCAACAGCTCCACGACCGGCACGACTTCGAGCCCGACGGTCGGCCCGCGCGAGGTGATCCGCACGGCCGAGCTGGAAATCGAGGTCAACGAGGTCGAGCAGGCCGGTGCCGAGGTGCGGCGGCGCAGCGAGGCCGTCGGCGGATACCTCGAACAGGAGAACGCCCGCAGCGCGGGCACCACGATGACGGTGCGGGTCCCGGCCGCCAAGCTGGACCAGGTGCTGGGCGAGCTGTCCGGTCTGGGGCGGGTCACCTCGCGCAGCCAGCAGACCCAGGACGTCACCGACCAGCTCGTCGACACCCGGAGCCGGATCGACTCCCAGCGCGCCAGCGTGCAGCGGTTGCGGACGCTGATGGAACGCGCCGCGACCGTCGAGGAGATCGTGTCGATCGAAAGCGAGTTGACGTCGCGCGAAACCGAACTGGAGGCGCTGCAGCGGCGGGCCGCCGCGCTGACCGGTCAGGTCGAGCTGGCCACCGTCACGGTCCGCCTGGACCGCCCGGGCGCGGTCGCCGACGACGACACCGGCTTCTTGGCCGGGCTCTTCGGCGGCTGGCGGGCGCTTTCCACGGTCGGCGCCTTCCTGCTGACGGCCTTCGGGGCCGTCCTCCCGTTCGCCGTGGTGCTGGCCGTGCCGGGCACGGCGATCCGGCTGCTGCTGCGCCGCCGACGTGCATTGCGCAGCAGCCTGTAGCACGAGTGCCTTTCCGCAGGGTGTCCACGCACCGATGCGGGCAGAGCTGGGCGATTTCGCGCGAAATCGCCCACCGCGCCCGAGTCCTCGCGCGGCCCGAAAACCGCCATGGCGGCGAGGCGTGCTCAGTCGCTCAGCGGTCGGAGTGGGCCGTCCCGCTGCACGAGTTGCTGGAAGGGCTGGAGGTTGGTCAGCGGTTCGCCGCGCGACTCGCGCCAGCCCCACTCGCGCCGGATGGCGGTGGCGAACCCCAGCTCCAGCAGCGTGTTGAAGTCGCCGTCGGCGGCTTCCAGCACTTGGCCGAGCACCCGGTCGAGCTCATCGGCGGTCACCGCGTGCAGGCCGATCCGGCCGACCAGGTAGATGTCGCCGTTGCGATCGATCGTGTAGTGCACGCCGTAGAGCCGGGCGTTGCGGCGCAGCAGGAACCGGTACACCTGCTCGTGCGCCTCGTCCGGCTGCCGACACACGAAGGCCTCGACGACCAGGGCGTGTTCGGCGACGATGAGCCAGCAGTTGGTCTGCAGCTTCTTGCTTCCGGGCAGTGTGACGAAGAACCGCCCCTCGCCCTCGTCGACGTGCGCCAGCCCGGCTGCGTCCAGTGCGGACCTGATGACCTCGTCGAGGCTCACGCGGTTACCTCCTGGATGCGCAGTTGCGCGTGGAAGGCCATCTTCGCCTGCGCATAGGCGTCCAGCAGTGCCCCGGTGGTGCGTTCCCAAGAAAAGCGCGCGGCGTGCGTGGTGGTTCCCGAGGCCAGCCGAGCCCGCAACGCCCGGTCCAGCACGACCGATCCCAGCGCCTGCGCCCACTGCTCGGTGCCGTGGCCGTCCACCAGCAGCCCGGACACCCCGTCGCGGACCGCGACCGGCAGGCCGCCGACCGCGGCGGCCACCACCGGCGTGCCGCAGGCCTGGGCTTCGAGCGCGACCAGCCCGAAGGACTCGTTGTAGCTCGGTACCGCCACGACGTCCGCGGCGCGATAGACGCTGGCCAGCGAGGCACCGCTGCGCGGCGGGAGGAACCGCACCACATCGGTGATGCCCAGTCGCACGGCGAGCTCTTGCAGCGCCTGGGGACGTTCCAGTCCGCTGCCGGAAGGCCCGCCGACCACCAGCACCACCAACCGGTCGCGGATCTCCGGGCGCCGCGCGAGCAGCTCCGCGGTCGCCCGCAGCAGCACGTCCGGGGCCTTCAGCGGCTGGATCCGACCGACGAAGGCGAGCACGAGAGCGTCGGAGGGCAGATCGAGCGCGGCGCGGGCGGCGGCGCGCTCGCCGGGGGTGAAGCAGTCGAGATCAACACCGGGCGGGATCGTCGCGACCGCCGCCGGATCGGCGTCGTAGCGGTTGATCAGGTCGGCGGCCTCGAACTCGGTGTTGGCCACCAGCATGTCGGCCTCGGCGACCACCTGCTCCTCGCCGAGCACCCGCACCCGCGGCTCGGGGGAGTCACCTGCGGCGAGGTTGGCGTTCTTGACCTTGGCGAGGGTGTGGGCGGTGTGCACCAGCGGGACGCCCCAGCGTTCCCGCGCGAGCCAGCCGACCTGCCCGGACAACCAGTAGTGCGAATGCACGATGTCGTAGTAGCCGGGCTCGTGGCGGGCTTCGACCCGCAGGGCTCCGGCGGCGAAGGCGCACAGCTGCGAGGGCAGGTCGTTCTTGTCGAGCCCTTCGAAGGGTCCGGCGACCACGTTCCGGACCAGGACTCCTGGGGCGAGCTCGGCGATCGGCGGGATGTCCGAGGAGGTGGCCCTGGTGAAGATCTCGACCTCGGTGCCGTACTCGGCGAGCCGCTTGGCGGTCTGCGCGATGTAGACGTTCATGCCCCCGGCGTCGCCGGTGCCGGGCTGTTCCAACGGTGAGGTGTGCAACGAGAAGACGGCGGCGCGGCGCGGCCGCATGCGTAACGTTCTGGAGGTCATCTGCTGCCCATCGCAAGCCGGTCGGCCCGAGGTTTTCGGACGCACGTCAATCCCGACATCCAGCGGGGCGGAAACATTCCCGCCGCACTTCCTTAACACTGCTGTCGGGACCAACCCTCGACGCTACCGCCCCGGTGCTGCGCAGCCGCCCGATCCGGCCGCGCCAGGTGGCCCTACTCACACCTCGAACGGACCAGCCAGAACCTGCGGTCGTCGTCGGCCACGAGCCGGGGGCGTGGGCCGAAAAATCACGGGTGTACCGGGCATCCGACCGGCAGGATGCAACCATGAACGACCGGCTCGACGACGTCCCCGGCAGCCCGGCGGCGAACTGGATCAGCACGCCCATCACCGCGGACCTCCTGCGCGGTGCGCTCGACCTGGAGCACACCGAGCGCGGGGTGCTGCCGCACCGGCTGCCCGCGTGGGCCCGCGCGCAGTGCGCCGACGGGCAGTTGGCCATGGCGGAGGCCCAGCCGTCGGGCGTGCGGCTGGTCTTGCGCACCCGGGCCACCGCCATCGAGCTGGACGCACTGCCCACCAAGGTGACCTACCAGGGCGCCCCGCCCCGTCCGGACGGCGTGTACGACCTGCTCGTCGACGGCCGCCTGGCGGACCATGCGAGCGTGCCCGGCGGAAACGTCCGGACCGTGGACATGACCACCGGCTCCGCCGAGACCCGGCCCGGCCCGGTCGGCACCGTCCGCTTCGCCGACCTGCCCGACAGCGTCAAGGACGTCGAGATCTGGTTGCCGCACAACGAGATCACCCAGCTGGTCGCCCTGCGCACCGACGCCCTCGTCGAGCCCGTACCGGCTGGGCACCGAAAGGTGTGGCTGCACCACGGCAGTTCGATCAGCCATGGCTCCAACGCCGAGACTCCGACCACCACTTGGCCCGCACTGGCCGCCGCCCGAGGTGGGGCGGAGCTGATCAACCTCGGGCTGAGCGGCAGTGCCCTGCTCGATCCGTTCACCGCCCGCGTCGTGCGCGACACTCCCGCAGACCTGATCAGCATCAAGATCGGTATCAACCTGGTCAACGCCGATCTGATGCGGCTGCGCGCCTTCACCCCGGCGGTGCACGGCTTCCTCGACACGATCCGCGAGGGGCACCCCACGATCCCGCTGCTGGTCGTCGCACCCATCCATTGCCCCATCCACGAGGACACCCCGGGCCCCGGTGCTTTTGACCTCAGCGCTCTTCGAGCCGGGAAGGTGCGGTTCCGGGCTACCGGCGACCCCGCCGAGCGCGCCGCCGGGAAGCTGACGCTGGGCGTCATCCGGGACGAGCTCGCCCGCATCGTGAAGCAGCGAGCGGTCGACGACCCGAACCTGCACTACCTCGACGGCCGCGACCTCTACGGCGAAGCGGACTTCGCCGAACTGCCGCTACCCGACCAGCTCCACCCGGACGCCGCCACGCACCGCCGCATCGGCGAACGCTTCGCCGCCCTGGCCTTCGGGCCCGGTGGCCCGTTCGCCGCCGAGGGCGCCTGAGACCCCCATCCGCTCGGCTGCCCGGTTTCGAACCGGGCAGCCGGACAGGTGATCAGACCGCGGACTTCTGGGCCCACTGGTCCCAGCTGAGCAGCCAGTCGTAGACGTCGTACTGCGGCGGCATGCTGCTGGCCGAACCGGTCACCTCGACCGGGTCGCCGATCAGCGCGCTGTCGTAGTACGCCTTCGCGTCCGCCGCGCTGAGGTTGATGCAGCCGTGCGAGTTGTTGACCTTGCCGAGGGCCGCGACGTTCTCCTGGTTCTCGTGGATGAACTCGCCGTGGTTGGAGAACCGGGCCGCCCAGGTCTTGCGCACGTCGTGGTAGCCGTACCTGGGGTTGTCCATGATCTCGACCGGGTTCTTCTCCATGACGATGTAGGTGCCGTTGGGGGTGTTGCGGCCGGGGTCGTACTCCTCGCCGTAGCTCGCCGCGTAGCTGGCCACCTGCACGCCGTCGCGGATCACGACCATCCGGTGGGTCCCCACCGCGCCCTTCACGATCTGCGACCGGCCGATGTCGAACTCGGTGCTCAGGTCGGCCAACCCGTAGGAGCCGTCGCCGTAGGACACGCCGTAGAGCGTCGCGTTGACGCTGACGTGGGTGCGCGCCGGCCAGTACTCCTTCGGCCGCCAGTCGACCTGCTGGTCCGACAGCCAAGCCCAGGCGCCCTCGACCGGAACCGAGGTCTGCACGTTCAGCGCCCGCTGGATGGCCGCCTTGTCCTTGACGGGCTTGTCGAACTTCACGCTGATCGGCATCGCGATGCCGACCTCGGCGTCGTCGGTCGGGTTGATCGTGGCGCGGATCGTGCGCTGCGGCTTCAGCGTGGTGAACTGCCCCTGGACCGGCACCTGCTTGCCGTCCTCGCCGGTGACCTGACCGGACCACGTGTAGCTCTTGCCGTAGCCCAGCGCCGCGGTGGTGTGCCAGCTCTTGCCGTCCGGTGACAGCTCCCCGGCGACCTGCTTGCCGTCGCTGTTGGTCAACGCGATCGTGTCGAACTTGCCGTGATCCACATCGGCTTTGATCGGGGCGGCGGGATTGACATCACCCGCACCGGCTCCGGGTTCGAAGGTCACCTTGGCGACCGGGGCGACGGGTTTCTGCGCTTCGGGTGCGGGCGAGCCGCAGCCCGAAATCAGCAGCACGGCCGCCAACGTTCCCGCCAGCGCAGCCCACAGCAGCCGAAGCTTCGAACCGCTCACTTTCTGACCTCGATCCCTTCTGAGAACTTACGGCGGAACAATCCCTTTTGCCTGGCCTTTTCGCCGGAAAATGGCCGGACGTCCGCCGAAATGCGACCCATGTTTAAGACGTGCGGGGGCCGGAAAAGATGTCTTGTAGCCCTAGTGTGTCCTGTCACATCGATCGGGCGGCGGGGAGGTCCCACTCGTTGGACGTGGTCGGATGGGCATCGGTGCAACTGACCATCTTCCGGGAGGAAAAGGACGTGAGCACAAGTTCCGCAGGCCGCTGGGCCGTGGTCACCGGGGCGAGTTCCGGCATCGGCGCGGCCACCGCGCGCCAACTCGCCGCCGCGGGTTTCCACGTGGTGCTGGGTGCCCGGCGGCTCGACCGGCTGACCGAACTCGCCGAGGAGATCGGCGGCACCGCGCTGCAGTTGGACATCACCGACCCGGATTCGGTCGCGGCGTTCGCCGCGCAGGTGCCGCAATGCCACGTGCTGATCAACAACGCCGGTGGCGCGAAGGGGCTGGCCAAGGTCGCCGATGCCGTGGAGGACGACTGGCGCTGGATGTGGGAGACCAACGTGCTCGGCACGATGCGGGTCACCAAGGCGCTGCTGCCCAAGCTGATCGCCTCCGGCGACGGGCACGTGGTGACGGTGACCTCGGTGGCCGCCTCCGAGGTCTACGACAACGGCGCTGGCTACACCTCGGCCAAGCACGCGCAGGGCGCGTTGCACCGCACGCTGCGCGGCGAGCACCTGGGCGAGCCGGTGCGGTTCACCGAGATCGCGCCGGGTGCGGTGGAGACCGAGTTCTCCGAGGTGCGCTTCGGCGGCGACAAGGACCGAGCGGCGGCGGTGTACCACGGCATCACGCCGCTGACCGGCGACGACGTTGCGGACATCATCACCTTCGTGGTGACCCGCCCGGCTCACGTCAACGTGGACTACGTCGTCGTCAAGCCCCGCGACCAGCACTCCGCCGGCCGGATGCACCGGACGCAGTGATCCCGGGCGGTCGGCCGGTCATACCCCGATCCGCTGGGACTCGGTGCACAGTTCCACGTCGAGTTCGGCCAGCACGTCGGCGATCGGGCTGGCGAAGCCGACCGCACCGCCTCGACTGCCCGCGACGTGCAGGCCGATGATCCGGCCACCCGGATCGAGCACGGCAGCCCCGGCGTCCCCCGGCCCGCAGAACCGCAGTTCCGCAGCGGCGACGCGGATCTGCTCCCGCAGCACCCGGACGCCGAGGGCTTCGCCGTGGTCGATCCGCACGGTGGCGTCGACCGAGACGACGACGCCGGGGGTCAGCCCGGTTCCGAAGCCGTTCTTGCGGACCAACTCACCCGGATAGGCCGTGGCGTGCCCGGTGACCGGCCCGATGCCGTCGACCGTGCACGAGGTCTCCAACCCCGGCGCGATCGTGACCGCGGCCGCGTCGACCCGCCCGGACAGCGCCGCCCGCACCAACTCGGCGTGCACCCGGCCGCCCTCCGGATCGAGCATCCGATCACCGACCGCCCACGCGTCGTCCAGGCAGCCCACGTCGAAGGTGGTCAGGCCCATCGGGACCACCGTCGGCGCGGTGCCGGTGACGACTGCCCCGAGCGTGCCGATCCGGCGGTATTCGCCCGCCTCGGCCACGGTGGGCGGTGCCAGGAAGACGGCCCGGCAGGGCGCGATCCCGCTGCCGCCGCGCACCACACCGGTGCGCTCGCCGCGCCGTTGCCTGGGCGTCATCGGTTCGTCCCGGGCGCAGTGGATGTGCTGCAGCACCGGCTGCTCCTCGATGACGTCGGTCGGGATGCCGAACACATCACCGGGGATGCAGGTGCCCGGCACCAGCTGCTCGCGCGGCTTCTTCCGGACTACCGAAACGACGATGACTTGCTGGCCGGTGCTCTGCCCGGCACGGTGTTTCGCACCGATGTCCACACCGGTCACGCCGGGCAGATCCAGTAGCTGGTCCTCCACTGCCCGCTTGATCGGGCGTATCACCGCCCGGTCCCTTAGCTCCCTGATGCTCAGCATGGTGGCCCCCTCCACCTACCCCATTTAACACTCAGGGTTACGCATCAGTCACGAAGAGTCACTCTTACGGCCGTTCGGCTCTTCGGCTGCTACAGCGAACAGTCCACCAACACCGGCTCCGGTGCCAGCGAAACGCCGAAGGCCACGCGTACTCCGTCCCGAACTTCACGCGCAAGAATTAGCAGGTCGCGGGTCGTGGCGGCGCCGCGGTTGGTCAGCGCGAGGGTGTGCTTGGTGGACAGCCGCACCCGCCCGCCAGGGCCGGGATGACCCTTGGCGAACCCGGCGCGTTCGATGAGCCACGCCGCGGACAGCTTGGTCCCGCCACCCTCCGCCGGGTACTGCGGCACCCGCTGGTCCGAGCCGACTTCGGCGGCGATGCGGGCCAGCACTTCGGGCAGGTCAGCGGGGTCGACGACCGGATTGGTGAAGAACGAGCCCGCGCTCCAGGTGTCGTGGTCGCCCGCGTCGAGCACCATTCCCTTGCCGCGGCGCAGCGCCAGCACCGCCTCGCGGGCGCTGGCCACGTCGACCCGCGTGCCCGGTTCCGCGTCCAGCGTGCGGGCGAGTTCGGCGTACTTGATCGGGGCGGACAGACCGCCGTCGCGCAGCAGGAACCGGGCCCGCAGCACCACCGCGTCGTCGCTGTGCTTGAGCACGCTGTTGCGGTAGGTCAGCCCCAGGTCACCGGCCGGGATCGTCCGCACCCGCCCGTTGCGGCGGTCCAGCAGATCGACCGAGACCAGCAGCTCGGACACCTCGACGCCGTAGGCACCGACGTTCTGCACCGGAGTGGCCCCGGTCAGGCCGGGGATACCGGACAGGCATTCCAACCCGCCCAGGCCTTGGCGGACCGTGTCGGCCACCAGTTCGTCCCAGTCCTCGCCCGCCTCCGCGGTGAGCTGGACAAGCCCGTCGCCGACGCTGTCGTAGCGGCGGCCCTTGGTGGCGATCCGCACGACGTGACCGGCGAAGCCCTGGTCCGCGACCACCACGTTCGAACCACCGCCGAGCACCAGCAGCCGGTGTCCACCGGCATCGGCGGCCCGCACCGCCGCCGTCAGCTCGTCGGGCTGGCGGGCGAGGACCAGACCGGTCGCCGGTCCGCCCAGCCGCAGTGTGGTGTAGCCAGCCAGCGGCAGGTCGCCGACAGCGGATTCGCTGGGCAACCCGTTTGCGGATGCGCCGGGCGACGAAGTGTCTTCGCGCACCTCTTCGGCACCGGACATGGATGGGTTCACGGTTGCCAAAGGTAACCTCCGCTGCATGGCACGCCGCATCGAGCACCGAAGCACCTCCGAGTGGCCCGCCGCCCGGGTGTACGAGGCGCTGATCGACATCGACTACCTCACCGACCGGCTGCAGGAGCTCGGCGGCTCGCACGCCGCGCTGGTGCAGCACGTGGCGACCGAGGATGGCGCGCGGTTCCAGATGCGCCACGGCGTGTCAGCCGACTCGCTGCCGTCGGTGGCCCGCACCGTGGTGGGCGGCGACCTGACGATCGACCGCAGCGAGTCGTGGCGGCGGGAGGAGGACGGTCACTACACCGGTGAGATCGCCGCCGAGATCGCCGGTGCGCCGTGCTCGATCACCGGCTCGATGTGGCTGCGCGACCTGGCCGAACCCGCCGGGTCCGCGATCAGCGAGTTCGTGGTGTCCGGCAGCGTGCGGGTGAACGTCCCGTTCCTGGGCGGCAAGCTGGAGGACCTGGTCGCCGACCGGGTGCAGAAGCTGCTCGCCGACGAGGAGCGCTTCACCACCGAGTGGCTGGCCCGCCGGGGATGATGCCGACGATCGGCGCACCGCGACGGCACCTGCGCTGCGGTTTCGGGGGCACCTGCGCGAAATGACGTCGGGAACACGCCCCGGGAAACGGGCGCCTCGGCTCGCCGCTGGTCGGGCTCGCGCCCTGGGCATGCCCACTCGCGGCACCACCAACCCGAACCGGCTGCGGCGCATCGACCGCTGGATCGTCGGCACGCCGTGGGTGGCTCGCGCGCTGCGCGACGCCGCGGAACCGGTGGTCATCGACCTCGGCTACGGCGCGACCCCGGTGACCACGGTGGAACTGGCGGCGCGGCTGCGCCCGCTGCGGCCGGACGCGCGGGTGGTCGGGCTGGAGATCGACGCGGACCGGGTCGCGGCCGGGAAGCTCGTCGCCGATCCGCCCGCGCTGGAGTTCCGCCGCGGCGGGTTCGAGTTGGCCGGACTGGCCGCCGGGGTGCGCGATTTCGACGGACCCGCGCTGGTGCGGGCGTTGAACGTGCTGCGCCAGTACACCGAGCCGGAGGCGTGGCGGGCCTGGGATGAGCTGTGTTCCCGGCTGGCGCCGGACGGGCTGCTGGTGGAGGGGACCTGCGACGAGATCGGGCGGCGCTGCTGCTGGGTGACGTTGGACCGCAGCGGGCCGCGAACGCTGACGCTGGCCTGCCTGCCCGCCGACCTGCAACGGCCGTCGGATCTCGCCGAGCGACTGCCCAAGACCCTGATCCACCGCAACGCAGCGGGCGAGAAGGTGCACGCGCTGCTCGCCGAACTCGATGCCTGCTGGGCGAAAGCCGCGCCGATGGCGCCGTTCGGGCCGCGCGCCCGGTGGGCGCACACCGCGCAATTGTTCGCCGAGTTGGGCTGGCCGGTGCTGGATCGACGCCAGCGGTGGCGGCTGGGGGAACTCACCGTCGACTGGTCGGCGGTCGCACCGAAATTTCATTGATCTGATCACGGCCAGAACTCCTACGGTGGGGGCATGGAGAGTGACTTCCACCACCGCGCATTCCGCGCACAGGCTGCGGCGTTCCGCGGGGCCGTGGTCCAGGCCGGTCCCGACGCCAAGGTATTGACATGTCCCGAATGGGACGTCCGAAGGCTGGTGCAGCACCTGGCTCGGGTGTACGCCAGCGTGGCGCTCGCCCTGGAGCTGGAACCGGGCGCCGAACGGCCGCGACCGGAGCGCCCGCCCGCGGACTTCGACGATGCGCTGACCTGGTGGGACGACCGCCTGGCGAACCTGCTGCACAAACTGTCCACATCGGACCCGACACGTCCGGTGTGGTCGTTCTTCCCCGATGGCACGGCGGCGAGCTGGACCCGGCGGATGGCGCACGAGACGGCGATCCACCGCCTCGACGCCGAGCACGCGCTCGCCGGGCTCGGCCCGGACCACGTGCACGACCTGATCTTCGATCCGGAGCTGGCCGCCGACGGCATCGACGAGATGCTCACCGTGATCATGCCGGTGGCCGGCAAGTGGGCGGAGCAGGAGCTGGCGGGGAAGGTGCTCTACCACGCTCCGGACGCGGGTCGCGCGTGGTTGGTCGAGTACCAACCGGGCAAGCCGCCGGTGGCCGGGGCGCCGACCGATGCCGCGTTGGAGGTCGACGCGACGGTGGCCGGGACCGCCGACGCGGTGTACCGCCGGGTCTGGGGCCGCCCGAGCACCGCCCTGATCACCGGCAACACCGCCCTCGCCAACCTCGTCTCCGGTCGCTGACAGCAGTTCTGGCTGGCCCCACCTTGCGTGTGGGTGGGCGATTTCACGCGAAATCGCCCACCCACCAGGGCTGGTCGGCCGCGCCGAGGCGAGGGCGATGCGCTGCGCAGCCCTTGCTACCTGGGACAATGGTCGACTGTGAGTCCTTCGGAACGCCGCTTCGTCATCCGCCTGGGTTGCCCGGACCGCACCGGGATCGTCGCCCGCATCGGCACCTTCCTCGCCGAGCACGGCGGCTGGATCGTCGAGGCCGGTTACCACACCGACCCCAACACCGGATGGTTCTTCACCCGGCAGGAGGTCCGCGCCGATTCGCTGCCGTTCGGCATCGACGAGCTGCGGCGCCGGTTCGCCGCGGTCGCCGATGAGCTGGGCAGCCGCACCGACTGGCGGGTGTCGGACACCGGGCAGCGGCGGCGCGTGGTGATCCTGGTGTCGAAGGAGAGCCACTGCCTGCACGACCTGCTCGGCCGCATCGGGTCCGGGGAGCTCGACGTCGAACTGCGCGCGGTCATCGGCAACCACCCGAATCTCGGTCCGATCACCGAGGCGCACGGCATCCCGTTCCACCACGTGCCCTTCGGCACCGGCCCGGACGCGAAAGCCGCGGCGTTCCAGCAGGTCCGCGAGCTCGTCGAGAAGCAGGACCCGAACGCGATCGTGCTGGCCCGCTTCATGCAGGTACTGCCGCCCGAGCTGTGCGAGGCGTGGACCGGTCGGGCGCTGAACATCCACCACAGCTTCCTGCCGTCGTTCGCCGGGGCCCGCCCGTACCACCAGGCGTACGAGCGCGGCGTGAAGCTGATCGGCGCGACCTGCCACTACGTGACCGCGGAGCTGGATGCCGGGCCGATCGTCGAGCAGGACGTGATCCGCGTGGACCACACCGACGACGTCGCCGACATGGTCCGCAAGGGCCGGGACATCGAGAAGATCGTGCTGGCCCGCGGCCTGCGCGCGCACCTCGAAGACCGCGTCCTGGTGCACGGCCGCCGCACCGTCGTCTTCTGACCATCGCGAGCGGGGTGAAAAGCCCCGGGTGAACGGCACTTCCACCCGACCAGAGCTCCACTCACCGGACGCCAGCCGGGTGAATCCGCTGGAGCCCGCACCCGCGACTCAGCGGCCCAGGCCCTCCAGGACCTCGGCGCCGGGCAACCAGGCCAGGACCTCGCCCGGCGTGATGATCTTGCTGCGGCGCACCCCGCTGCCGACGACCACGGCTGGGGCCTCGGCCACCTCCGGGGCCAGCAGGATCGGCCAGTCTGCTGGCAGCCCGAACGGCGTGATCCCGCCGTATTCCATACCGCTGAGCCGCACCGCGTCGTCCATCGGCGCGAACGACGCCTTGCGCACGTCCAGCCGCCGCTTGACCACGCCGTTGACGTCGGCGCGGGTGGTGGCCAGCACCACGCACCCGGCGTAGCGCACCGCACCGCCCCGCTTGCCCGCGACCACCACGCAGTTCGCCGACAACTCCAGCGGCGAGCCGTACCGCTCGCAGAACGCGGCGGTGTCCGCCAGTTCCGGGTCGATCTCGGTGACCCCGATCCGCTCGTCGTCGAGTTCGCGAACCACCGCCGCAACGGGTTCGGCGAGCAGTTCGAGGCGCTCCAGCGCCGAGGTCACGTCCAAAGTTCCGGCCGCCACCGACCAATCAACACCCATGCCCTCGACAATACGAACCGGTTCGAACGCACCGAAAGCAGGTTCAGTTCAGGAAGTCCACCAGCAGCCGACGCAACTCCTGGCGGTGCGTGAGCATCGGCGCGGACGACGGCAGGATCTCCAACCTGGCGCGGGAAAACGCCACGGCCGTCGCCGTCGCCGCCTCGACCGGGTGCAGCGGGTCGTCGGTCGCGCCGACGACCAGCACGTCCGACCGGACCGCGGCGAGGGCCGTGGCATCCGGCACCGGGACCTGCTCCGGCAGTTCGCGGAGCGCATCCGCCAGCCGCAGCAACGCCTCGGCGCGGCGGTCGACGTAGTCGCCGACGTCGATGCCAGCCGGAACCTCCGCGGCCAGGACCTCCCGCACGGCCACACCGCCGTCACCAGCCGCGACGGCGGTGGCCAGCCGCTGGAAAGACTTCCTCGCAGCCGTCCCGCGAGACCGGTCCAACGCGGCGGGCAGCAGCAGTGCGAGCCGGTCGAACCGGTCCGGATGATCGGCGGCGATGCGGGTCAACGCGCCCGCGCCGAGCGAAACGCCGACCGCGCGCCGTGCCCCGACTTCATCGGCCACCGCGAGGACATCCGCCGCGACCGCGGCGTAGTTCCAGTAGTGCGGCGGCGCATCGGCGGCATCGCCGTGACCGGGCAATGTGAGGACGACACGAGTCCCGCGCAGCCCGGATGCCGGAATGCGGGCTTCGCCCTCGGTGGCGCCCAGCCCGGGCACGACCAGGGTTACCGGGGCGCCGCGACCGTGTGCCCGCCAGCGGACGTCCACTACCAGGACCGTCGCTGGATTTCCTTCAACCTGGGCCGGACGTCGACGATGTAGACCAGGGCGGCGACCAGCCCGGCGATCCAGATGATCCCGTACGGCCCCTGGTAGCTGACGATGAGCAGCAGCGCGGCAGCGCCGGTGATGCCCACCCAGGCCAGCTTGTTCAGCTTGTCCACAGCGGTGAAGGCGTCAGCTCGTTGCAACGCCGCATGCACGAACGCGAAGACACCGACCGGGATGCCTGCAAGCCAGATGACCGTCAGGATCCACTGGTACAACGCCATGTCGCCGGAAATTCCCACGCGCCCACCCTACGTGCTCGCAGCAGGCGAGGGCACCGGTCTGGCGTCAGTTCTCGTTGGGCTTGCTGGTCGAAGGCTTCTTCGAGTTGGTCTTCGGGGCGCTCGACTTGGCGGTCGTCTTGCGCGCCGCGGTCCGGGTTGCCGTGCTGGTCTTCGCGGCGGGCTCGGCTGCTGGCGCCTCGGCCTTGGCGGGCTCCTCAGCAGGCTTCTCGGCGGGCTTCTCGGCGGGCTTCTCCGCGGTCGTGAATGGGCGGCTGACCTTGCCGAGCACGTCGTCGGCCAAATCGCGGACCTCGTCGACGGTCTCCTCAACCTTGCCCTGCGCGGTGCCCACCTGGTCCCAGACCTTCTTGACCTGCGGCTGGGACTGCAACCGGTGCAGCGTCTCCTCGCCGCGCTCCGCCAGGTAGTCGTAGAGCTGCTTGGCCGACTCGCTGTAGGCATCGATGCGCTTGCGCAGCTCGGCCGGGTCGAACTTGTCGCGCAGTTCGCCCAGGTCGGCGGGCAGGTCGTGGCGCGCGGACTCGGCACGCTCACCCAGCTCGGTGCGGATCTTGCTGACCGCTTCCGCCAGCGTCTTGGCGGCGACGTCGCCAGCGCCGAGCGCGGCGAGCAGCGGGGTGCGGGCCTGCTCGACGGCCTCGCCCAGGGCGTGCGCGGCCTGCTCGCGCACCTTGGTCATGTCTTCGGTCTTCGGGAAAGCCGACATTGCGATTACTCCTCGGATTGCTCGGTGTCCCCGCCGGTCGCGGTGTCCTGCTCCCGCCGGAACGAGGCGTAGATGTCCAGAAGCACTTGTTTCTGCCGCTCGTTCAGCTCCGGGTCGGCGAGGATCGCGTCCACCACCGGCCCGCTCTCGCGGCGCTCCAAGATCCCGGCCTGCACGTAGAGCGCTTCGGCGGAGATCCGCAGACCTTTGGCGATCTGCTGCAGGATCTCCGCGCTCGGCTTGCGCAACCCGCGTTCGACCTGGCTCAGGTACGGGTTCGACACACCGGCGAGTTTCGCCAGCTGCCGCAACGAGATCTGGGCGTTGTTGCGTTGCGTCCGGATGTAGCCCCCGAGGTCGCTGACCGCTTGGTTCACGGCCTTGTTGACGGCTTTGTCCACACGCTCCATCGGGCGAGCACCTTTCCGGTCACCAACCACGATAGCCACGCGTGCTAGCTATTGCAAGCACCCTGCTTGCACTCGATCGGGGAAGAACACCGCGCGTCAGGTCGAAGCGCATCACTCCCGGCAGGCGCACATGCAGAAGGGGTGGCCGACCGGATCGGCGTACACCCGGAATCGCGCGTCCCGCTGGTCAGCGGGCTGCGGCAACGGGGTCGCGCCCGCCGCGAGCGCCCGTTCGTGCCCCTCGGCAAGGGTCGACACCCGGATGTCCAGGTGCATCATCTGCGGCACCTCGCGGCTGGGCCAGGTCGGCGGCCGGTAGCCCGAATCGCGCTGGAAGGCCAGCGGCGCGCCACCGGCAGGATCCACCAGCTCGACCCAGTCGTCGTCGGACTCGGCCTCATCCACCGCCCAGCCCAGCAGTCGCCCGTAGAACTCGGCCAGCGCCCGCGGGTCCGGGCAGTCGATCGCGAAAGCCGTCAGTCGCAGCGCAGTCATCGTCACTCCTCGCAATGGCTGGTTTCAGTGGCTGTCCTCGGACTCGTGTTCCGAGTTGCGCGAAGTTCGGTCGCCGCGAAGCAAGCACCCGGTGGTCAGTTGACGCAACCTCGCGGGGCCGGACCGGGGTCCAGCGCCGCACCCGGCCGCAGTTCCTCGGTCGCCCCGGCCCACCAGTTGGCGAACCGGTCGAGCCAGCCGGGCCGGAGCCGACCCCCTTCCCGCAGGGCCTGCTCGATCTCCGCCCTCTTGGCGGCGGCCGCGGTCAACTCGCGACCGGTCCGACCCGGTTCGAGCGGATCCATCTGGAACGGATTCATCACCAAGCCCCTTAACCCGCTAATCCGTTTTAATGGTTAGTAACCAGTATCAGAACTATGCAGGTTAGATCAGTTCGGCGCAACCCCCTATTGGCTTACGATGGTGTTCGTGAACAGCAGAGCTGTCGCTCCGGAGGTGGACCGCCCGTCGTCCCTGGAGGTGGTCGAACACGACTTCGACCACGACATCGAGCTAGTCCTGGCTTTCCTGAACACCTGCGACGCCGAGAAGGGCACCGAGATCCTGGCCGATCCCGGGCAGTGGCAGCAGTGGTGCATCGATCAGGACCTGGGCAAGGCACCCGGCGTTGATGCGGCGCGCGATATCCGCGACACCATGCGCACCTCGGTGTCCTACGGCGTCCGACCACCGGCGGCACTCGAAACGGCCTGGCCGGTGCAAGTCCGGTTGCACAACGGGATCCCGACGCTGACCGGGGTCGACGCGCTCGGCAGCGTGCTGGTCGCGGCGGCCCGCCTGGTGCACACCGGGCACTGGGATCGGATCAAGATCTGCCCGGCCGAAGACTGCCTGTGGGCGTTCTACGACCGCTCCCGCAACCGCTCCCGCACCTGGTGCTCGATGCGGGTGTGCGGGAACCGCGAGAAGGCCCGCTCCTGGCGCGAGCGCCACACCACCGCCTGAGCGAATCGCGCGCCGGGTCGGCGCACAGCGGACGTCAACGGCAGGCGCTCAGATGAACAGCTGGGTCACGGTGTAGATCAGCAGCCCGGCGAGGGCACCGACGACCGTGCCGTTGATGCGGATGAACTGCAAGTCGCGGCCGACCTGGAGCTCGATCTTGCGCGACGTCTCCTGGGCGTCCCAGCGCTCCACCGTGTCGGTGATCAGGGTGGTCAGCTCGTCGCGGTAGTTGGACACCACGTACACCGTGGCACCCTCCAGCCAACCGTCCACCTTGGACTGCAGTTCGGGTTCGTCGACCAACCGGCGCCCCAGCGAACGCAGCCCGTCGCGCACCCGCACCCGCAGTTCGCTGGACGGGTCCTCGGCGGCATCCAGCAGCATCTTCTTCGCGGTGCCCCACGCCGAGGAGACCAGGTTCTGCACCTCCGGGTGCTCCAGCACCTGCTGCTGGATCTGCTCGGCCTTGGCCATCGTCTTCGGATCGTGCTGCAGGTCGTGCGCGAACTCGACCAGGAACCGGTCGACGGCCTTGCGCATCTGGTGCTCCGGGTCGGTCTTGACCGCCCAGGCGAAGGACAGCACCTCGGCGTAGATCTTGTCCGCCACGATGGCGTCGAAGAACTTCGGCGACCACGACGGCGCGCGCTGGCTGACCACGCGCAGCACGGTGTCGTGGTTGTCCCGCACCCAGTCGTAGGCCCGGTCGCAGATCAGGTCGACCAGCTTGTGGTGCGAACCGTCGGCGAAGACCTGGCCGAGGATCCGGCCCAGCGGCGGTCCCCACGGCTGGGCGAGCACCTTGCGCACCACCGCCTGCTCCAGCACGGCCTGCACGTCCTCGTCCCGCAGCACCTGCACGGCCCCGCGGACCGCGGTGGCCAACTCCGAGGTGACGCGCTCGGCGTGGTCGGCGTCGTCGAGCCAGCCGCCGAGCCGACGGCTGATCGCCGCGCGGCGCAGCTTGTCCCGCACGACCTGCTCGGACAGGAAGTTGGAGCCGACGAAGTCGCCCAGGCTGCGGCCGATCACGTCCTTGCGGGTCGGGATGATCGCGGTGTGCGGGATCGGCAGCCCCAGCGGCCGCCGGAACAGCGCGGTGACCGCGAACCAGTCCGCCAACGCACCGACCATGCCCGCCTCGGCGGCGGCCCGCACATATCCCGCCCAGGCGGCGCCGTCGTTCTCCTGCCAGCGGGCCACCACGTAGATCAGGGTGGCCAGCAGCAGGAAACCGCCCGCCACCGCCTTCATCCGCCGCAGGCCACGGCGCTTGTCACTGTCGGAAACCGCTGTCGGCTGCACATCACGATTGTGGCAGCGTTCACCGAGTACCCGCGCCGATACCGGACCGAGCGGCTGCCGATCAACGCCCAGCACACCCGGCCGACGGTCCCGCCGGTCGGAGATCCCGGTCGAAGTGGTGTTCCACCAGGTGACCGCCAAGGCAAAACCAGCCCGCGATTTCGACTACGCTGCGCAGGCGTGCGTACTCCTGCTCTCACCAGCCGGTTGCAGCCGTTCACGTCCACGATCTTCGCCGAGATCACCGAGCTGGCCCGGCGGACCGGTGCGGTCAACCTCGGCCAGGGCTTCCCGGACACCGATGGCCCCGAGGGCATGCTCCGGGTCGCGCAGGAGGCGATCGCGGGCGGCGTGAACCAGTACCCGCCGGGCGCTGGCGAACCAGACCTGCGCGCCGCGATCTCCGAGCACCGCCGGGCGCGCTACGGCATCGAGCACCGCCCGGAGGACGAGGTGCTGGTCACCGTCGGCGCGACCGAGGCGCTGACCGCCGCGATGCTCGCCCTGGTCGAGCCCGGCGACGAGGTCGCGCTCATCGAGCCCTACTACGACTCCTACCCGGTCGCCGTCGCGATGGCTGGCGGGGTGCGCCGGACGGTCCCGCTGCGACAGGGCGCCGACCACCGCTTCGGGCTGGACCTGGCCGCGCTGCGCGCCGCCGTCGGCCCGCAGACCCGCGCCCTGGTGCTGAACTCGCCGCACAACCCGACCGGCACCGTGTTCACCGACGCCGAGCTGGCCGCGATCGCCGAGGTCTGCCGCGACAACGACGTGATCGCCATCACCGACGAGGTCTACGAGCACCTGATCTTCGACGGTCGTGAACACCACCCGCTGGCCACCCTGCCCGGCATGGCGGAGCGGACCCTGTCGATCTCCAGCATCGGCAAGAGCTTCAGCGCCACCGGCTGGAAGATCGGATGGGCTTGCGGTCCGGCCGAACTGGTCGCCGCCGTGCGCGCCGCCAAGCAGTTCATGACCTTCGTCGGCGGTGCGCCGTTCCAGCCCGCCGCCGCGCACGCGCTGCGCAACGAGCTCGACTGGGTCGAGCAGCTGTGCCGGAACCTCCAGCGCAAGCGGGACCGCCTCGCCGAGGGACTGGCCGAGGCCGGCTTCGGCGTGCTGGCCAGCGAGGGCACCTACTTCATCTGCACCGACGTCCGGCCGCTGGGCTTCGAAGATGGTGCCGAGCTGTGCCGCTCGCTGCCGGAGCGCATCGGGCTCGCCGCGATCCCGGTGCAGGTCTTCTGCGACAACCCCCACGACACCAAGCACCTGGTGCGCTTCGCCTTCTGCAAGCGCGACGAGGTCCTCGACGAAGCGATCCGCCGCCTGCACAAGCTCCGCTAGCGCAGCCGAGCAGGTCAGCACGGGCGTGCGGCCCGGTGGGCGCACGCCGCGCAGCTGCGATCGCCTTCGCGCCTCGCGTGGACGTCCCCATTCAGACGTTGCTCCTGGCCGCTTTCCGCGTGCGGCAGGTTCGCAGATCTCGTTGCGGGTTCCGCGCCGCCCGCAGGGCCGCGCGGGGCCTGCTACGGCAGTCAGGTGTCTCTCAGCCGGGTGTCTCTGCTCATCGATCACCCCCGTATCCGAGGCAGACGAATCCGGTCTCGCCGTGCTCCGCCTGCGCCGTGGCGAGTGCGGCCGCCGGGGGACAACCCTCGCGCAGCGCCCGGTGCAGCGACACCATCACGCTGGCCGTTCGCTCGTCCGGTACCGGCACCACGCTGGCGATCACCGTCGCGGTGCCGCGACCGAGCAGGGTGGCCGCCAGCCCGCTGACCTGATCGCCTCGGCTGACCACCGATCTGCCCACATCGCACGCCGACAGCACCACAGTGGTGGGGCCGCGGTGCAGCCGGTCCAGGTCGTACGCGTACAGCGGACCGTCGGCGAGATCCACGCAGGACAACAGCGGCTGGTCATCCCGGAACCAGCCGTGCGCGGCGATGTGCACCGTCGCAGCTCCATCCACTGTGGATAGCACTCGTTCCGTGGTGGCGTCCGCCCCGACCAGCAGTCGCCCGCCCGCGATCCCGTGCAGTCCCCGAACCTCCCGCTCGGCGTGTCGCAGACCGGGGCCCGCGACCCACACCGACGCACCGGCCCGGTCAGCGGCTCGGGCGTCCAGCGCACCCCGCAACCAGCACCGCAGCGACGGACTCGCGGTCACGCTGCGACCACGGCACGCGGGCAGTGCCGCCCACGGCAGCGCATGCAGGCGCCCGGTCGGGATCACCACCAGCGAGCGGCCCTGCTCCAATGCGGGAAGCACCGGAGCCAGCAACTGCGCTTGCAGTTCCTCGGCCGCGTGACGCGCGCCCATCTCGAAGGTGGGCGCCGCGCGCGGTGCGGTCCCCGTCGCCTGCCGCGCGAGCAGGTGCCGGAGCCGCGCCGCGTGGCTTTCCGCACTCACCTCCGGACCCAGCACGTGCAACCCGACATATCCATCCACAATGGACACCGCGAACAACCGGCCGTCATGGGTGAAGAGGCTGAGCAGCACCGAATCACCGAGTTCCGCGATGACCTCGTCGATCCCGCCCGGCGTGCGCAGGCCGCTGGTGCGGCCTTCCACCAGCACCGCGCGATGGCGGACCTGCTCTTCCAACTCCGCGATGGTGGTCAAGGTCTGCTTCGGATCGCGGCTGCGCTGCGCCGCCAGCACCGCGGTGCGAAGCCGCACCAACGCCGAATTCAGCCTCGGATCCGTTGGTGGCCGCAGCGCCCGGCGGTGCAGTGCACTGGCCCGCGACCGCTCGGTCCAGCGCAACACCAACCGCGGATCACCAGTGCGCAGCGCGGCACCCACTGCGGTATCGCCCAGTTCGCCCGCCAAACCGCAGGCATGCACCCGCAGCTCGAAGGCCGCCATGCCGACCGCTTGGCTGTCCACCGCCTGCAGACCACCCCGGCACGCGTCGAACAGCCGGTCCGGATCCGCGTCCTGGTCGGCCAACAAGGCATCGGCCAACCAGCCCAGGGCCCGGTGCTGCGGAGCCGCCGCAGCCGCGTCCCGCAGCGGCGTGCACAGCGCGAAGAACTTGCGGGACAAGGTGCGCATTCCGGCTTGCGCCGCACATCGTCCCGCAGTGAGCCGGAGTTCGGCCGCAGGTCCGATCCAGCCGAACTCCTCGCACGCCGCAGCGGCTCGCCGCGCCGCCGCGAGCGCGTAGCGGGAGCAGTGTCCACCGCGCAACCTCGCCTGCCACCCGGTGGCCGTCGCCAGCGCCGCCCAGGCAGGCCGGCGCTGGGCGCGGAACAACCGGCGAGCGCCGCTGGCGGCCTCTGCGGCGGCAGCCGGGTCGCCGTCGCGCAGCGCGCAGTCGGCCAGCGCGAGCCTGGTTTCGGCGAGCTGACCAGCCCGGCCGCAGGCCGCCAACCGGTTTGCCGCCTGCTGCATAGCGGCGCGGGCTTCATCGGCCAACCCGGCCGCCGCCAGCGCTTCCGCCCGGTCCACCAGCGCCTCCGGATTCGACTTGACGTCCAACCCGGCGGCCAGCGCCTCCTCGAACAACCGCAGCGCCAGCGGCAGGTCCCCGGCCCGGAACGCGACGCAACCCCGGTTGTGCCGACACGCCGCCGCCCGAGCCGCTCGGCCGTCCGAGGCGAAAACCCCTTCCGCAGCGGCCAAATCAGCCTCCGCGGCGACCAACCTGTTGGTGTACAGGTTCGCCAGCCCGCGCCCCAGCAGTGCGTTCGCCATCCAGCGGCGATCGTCGTCGGCCGACAGGCTCCGCAACGCCCGGGTCAACTCCGCCCGCGCTTCGCGGTGCTGGCCGGCCTGGCAGTGCAGCAGACCACGCAGGCAAACCTCCCGGGCCCGGTCGGCCGCAGGCAGGTGCGGCTCCGCAGCCACCAAGTGCGCCCAGCTGCCACTGGTCGCGCCGCGTTCCAGCTCGATCCACGCGAGCGTGAGCCGCAGCTGCGCGGCCCGCTGCGGCTGCCCAGCCCGGTGCGCGGCGGCCAACCCGAGCCGGGCGTGCCGGTGCGCCTGCTTGACCCGACCCCGCTCCACGGCGGCCAGCGCCGCGATGTGCCGGGCCAGCACCCGCAACTCGACGTCGCCAGTGCCCGCGAGCAGCTCCTCCGCCTTGCGCATGGCGGATTCCGGGGCCGCGCTGACGTTGTCCCGCCACCACAGCGCGGCCTCGATCGCATCTGGCGGCGCCACCGCCGTCCCGGCGCTCAACAGACCAGCCAATCCGCGACGGCGGGCGCCGACCGAACCGGCCGGAACACCACGCTCAGCGGACCGCGCGGCACATCGGCCACCCGGAACGCACCGTGCTCGTCCAACGAACCCGAGCACTCCCCACCCGGATGGCGGAGCACGACCTCACCGACGGGTGGCGCCTGCCCGGCCCGGTTCAGCACCATTCCAGACGCCCGGTACTGGCCGCCCACGGTCGGGATCAGATCCATCTCCAGCACCCGGCCCGGCATCGCGAACGTCAGCACCCGCGGCTCCGGCCGTCCGGACGCGCGCACGCTGGCCATCGACTCCGCCGAATCGCCGACCAGCTTCAGCACCTCCGAATCGCGGTCCGCCGATCGCTGCCGCACGGCCGCGTACGCGCCCGTCAGGGCATGCTCGGGAATCGGATCGCAGGACTGGAAAAGTTCCCGCAACCGTCGCAGTTCCGCTGGCATCCTCTGGTTCATCCCGCCACCTCCTCCGGCACCTCGGCGGCGAGCATGCGTCGCCGCAATTCCGCCAAACAGCGGCTCTTCTTCGGACCGATCGTGCCCCTTGGCACTCCCAAGGCCTGGCTGACCTGGGAATAACTCGCCTCCGGCGCGACGGCGAGCACTCGCAGCAACTGCTGGCAGCGCTGCGGCAACTGGGCGAACGACTGCGCCAGACGCGAACTCGTCATCGCGCGCAGCACCTTGTGCTCCGGGTTCTCGGCGTGATCCGGCGGCCCGAAGTCACCGGTGTCCAAACCGACCGGCGATTCCCGTTGCCGCGCCCGGCGCAACCGCATCGACTCCCGGCGCGCGGTGGTCACCAACCATCCGGACAGCGACTCCGGCTCTCGCAGCCGTCCCAGGTTCTCCGCCAGCAACAACCAAGTCGCCTGGTAGATGTCCTCGGCATCAGCGGTGTTCGTGGTGAACGCGCGCGACACTCCCCACACCACCGACGCATTGCGGTCCACCAGCTCCCGCCACGCCTGCTGATCGCCGGACGCCGCGCGGCGCAGCAGCACCGCGCTGGCCTCGGCCTCCCCGACCTCGTGCACGATCACGCACCTCCCCGTTCCGATCTTTTTTCGTCCCGCGTAATAAGAGGAACGAGGGGTGCTCACAGATTCACTTCGCGCCGATTACCGCTCGAACGGGTAACGCCGACTCACAAGATCGCGTGCTTCCCGCGGACCCCGCCCCGACCGCAACGCATTCGCAGCGGCGGCGGCCACCTGCGGCGCGGCGAAAGACGTTCCGCTCCAACGCGCACAACCGAAACTGCGCCCGCCGTCCGCCCCCATCCGGACGAAGCTGCTGGTCACGTCCACCCCCGGCGCGGCGGCATCGACCCACGGCCCGGAATTGGAGAACCCGGCCAGGCCGCCGTCGCTCCCGGTCGCCGCCACCGCGACCACCGACGGCACCGCAGCGGGCCAGAACGGCCTGCTCAACGCGTGGTTCCCGGCTGCGGCGACGACCACGGCGTCCGGCCAGTTGCGCAGTTCATCCCACAGGATCGGCGGACATTCGTCGTCGGCGGTGTGGCATCCGGCCGACAGGACGACGACATCGATGCGTTCGCCGCGCGCCTCGGCGGCACGCCGCGCCGAACGCAATCCCGCCGCGACGGTGTAGTCGTCGGTGAACCCGAGCGACGAAAGCACCCGCTGCGGGCGGATCACCGCGCCCGGCGCGTGTTGCAGCACCACACCGCAGACGAACGTGCCGTGGCCAGCCTGGCGGTCCTGACCGGCATCGTCGTCAGCGTCCAGCACCTCGGGCAGGGCCTCGAACCACGGCCGGTCCCGGAACCAGGGATGCCGATCGCAACCGGTGTCCAGCACCGCCACCACGACCGGCGGATCCCAGTGCTGCGCGGGTGGTTCCGGAACTACCCGTGCGGCCTGCGGATCCGCTCCGGTGCCGAACATCACCGGTGTGCCGAACATGACCGGACAACCGAAATGCACGTGGTTTGCGGCGACACCGGTGGTTTCGCGCGCGAGATCGACGCACCGGTCCCGCTCCGCGCCGCGCAACCGCAACCTGGCCAACAGCAGGTCATCGTCGTGCTGCACGTCGTCGACCCACCGGCGGTACCGGTCCAGGACCGGCTCCAGGACGCTCGCCGACGCGATGAGCTCGCCGCGCCGGACCAGGCATTCGCTTCGCCCGCCCGGGTCGTGCAGCAGTAGATCGTGCCCGTAGGAAGCCCAGATCTGCTGGAGTTCGCCGATGCTGAGCCGGATTTCAGGTTCCTGATCCACACCGGACACTGTGCCGGGCAACCGGTCCGTCCACAGCGGACACGCCGCCACCGGCCACCGCCTCACCCGTCCGACGAGCTCCGGCATCTTTCCTCGTCGCCCGATTGCGTGGAGAATGCGGGACCGACCGCCGTGCCCATCGCGGTCGATGGCCCGAAACCGCCACCGCAGGTGGTTGAATGCCACAGACGGCGCCGACCATCCCGGCGCAACCCGAGGCTGATGCCGCGCCCGACGGCGCGGACCCGACCGACGACAGGCGGTGGTGACCGTGACGGGAATCTGCGCACTGCGCGGACCCCGGTCGCGGCTCGGCGCGCTCGCGGCTCGGGTCGCTTTCGTCGGCGGCCTGTGCGTCGGTGGATGGCTCGGCGGGACGGCGATCGCCGCCGCCACCGAGCTTCCCGAGATCGACCAACCGCAGATCGAGGTCGAGCAGCTGGTCCTCGACCCGGCCCCGGCACCCGAAGTCGATCAGCCCGATCCGGCGCAGATCGAGGTCCCGACGCCGATCGACGAAACCGATCAGGCCGCGGCCATCGTCGACGAGCCCGAGAGCACCCCGCCGGTGCCATCGACGACGCCACCACCAGCCCGGCAACGCGCCGTCGAGCCACTCGGCTTCGGCCGCGCCGCCCCGCTGCCGAAGCCGCCCGCGGTCCCCAAGGCGAACATCCGAACCATCCCGCAGCCGCGCGCCCCGGACGCGCCAGCGCCTTCGCAAGCCGCCCCGCTGAACAGTTCGAACCCGGCACCGCAGGATCCTTCGCCGCCGGCCACATCGCTGTCCGCCGCGACGGCCACCGGGCTCAACGGACTGCGCGGCCTGCTGGTGATCCTGCCGAGCAGCCCGAACCTGTCCGATCGGGCGGCAGTCGGCGCCGCCAATCCGGAAACCTTGCCGACGACCGGCATCCTGGCCTTCGAACCATCGGCGTCGCCCGACTGACGCTGCGCCGAACCGCTCCAGCGGTAACCCTGGTGACGACATCCGCACCCACCAGCTCCGACCCGGCCGTCTGCGCCCGGCCGGCTCGGAATCGGGGCGCCACCAGCCTGTTCAAGGCGACATCGGTGACCTGCCGGAACGCCAAGGACTGGGCTCCCCGGAGCCCCGGTGCCGCAATGCCCCGCGGCACCGGGGCGGCGCCTTGGTCGAATCGTCCGTCGGCACGACGAGGGGCCGTGCCGACGGACGGTCGACCGCTCAGGCGATCGGTGCGGTGAGGAGACTGGGACCAGGGGCTTCATGCACCGCTGCCGCGGCCGCAGCAAGGCGGCGGATCGCTTCCACCAACTGGTCGCCCGGCAGCGTGTAGGGCAGTCGCACCCAGCGTTCCAGCGACCCGTGCACCGAGAAGCGCGCGCCCGGCGCCACCCGGACGCCGTGCTGCTCGGCGGCCACCGCGAGTCGGCTGCTCACCGGTGCCCCGATGTCGCACCACAGCGACAGGCCGCCATCCGGGACGCGGAAGCTCCAGTGCGGCAGGTGCTCGCGCAGGGCCGCGACGAGGCAGGCGCGACGCTCGATCGTCTCGGCCCGCCGACGCGCCAGCACCTGGTCGGCCACGCAGAGCAGCTCCGCCAGCACGAGCTGGTCCAGGATCGGGCTGCCCAGGTCCAACGCGGCGCGGCCGACCACCGCGCGCTGCACGAACTCCTCCGACGCGCGGATCCAGCCCAACCGCAGACCACCCCAGAACGACTTGCTGGCCGACCCGACGAGGATCGCCCGGTCGGTGAACACGGCCATCGGTGGCGGCGGCTCGTCGTCGGTGAGGTCGATGTCGACGAGCGTCTCGTCGATGACCGCCGTGGTGCAGGTGCGCGCCAGGGCTCTCCCCAGCCGAGCCCGACCGTCGGCATCCAGCCGGACGCCGGTCGGGTTGTGAAAATCGGGGATGAGGTAGGCCAGCCGCGGCGACGTCTGACGCAGGTTCGCGGTGAGCAGTTCCAGATCCCAACCGCCGTCGACCATCGGCACCGCCACCGGGGTCGTGTTGAGCCCGCGGATCGCCTCGATCGCGTTCGGGTACGTGGGGTGCTCGACGAGAACTCGCTCACCCGGCGACACCAGCATCCGCAGCACGAGGGCGAAGCCGTGCTGCGCACCGTTGGTGACGAGGATCTGCTCCGGTCCGGTCGGCAGGCCCCGCTTCGTGTAGCGCTCGGCGATGCGCTCGCGCAGCACCCGCAGTCCGTGCGGCTGGTAGCCGTGGCCGGACAGCTGCTCGGGGAACCGCAATCGCGCCCGATCCGTCGCCGCGCACAGCTCCGGTGGGCCGTTGGGCGTGGCGTGGGCGAGGTTCAGCATCTCGGTGTCCTCGGTCGGGAACCAACCGCCGTGCGCGTCGTTGCCGCGCTCGCCGTCCGGCAGCTTCACCCACGACCCGGCGCCGCGCCGACTGGCCACGAAGCCCTCCGCTCTGAGCCCTTCCAGCATCCGGGCGACCAGGGTTCGGCTGACCCCGAGAGCATCGGCGAGTTCTCGTTCGGCGGGCAGCCGGGTTCCTGGGGGCAGTCGACCGTCCAACACCAGCTGCCGAACCGCGGCGGACAGCGACCGGGAGGACGGTCGTGCCGCGCCGTTCCAGGAGCCGAGCAGCTCGACGAGCTTCCGAGCGTGGACGTGTGCCGACGGAGTGAGCACCATGAATCCAATTTAGCGAAATTGGTACTCGACTTGAAGTCCAATCCAGGCCTAGAAATGCTTCATGGCGTCGATCTCAGCACTCGTGGACCTCTCACCGCTCTCGATCCGAACCCGCCCGCTGCCCAGACTCGGACAACTCCTCGGCGGCCTCGTGCTCTACGGCGCCAGCATGGGCTTCATGGTGCGCGCCCAACTGGGCCTCGACCCGTGGGACGTCCTGCACCAGGGGTTGGCGCAACGACTGGGCTGGAGCTTCGGGACGATCACCGCGCTGACCGGTGTCGCGGTCCTGCTGGCCTGGCTGCCGCTTCGACAGCGCCCCGGCATCGGCACGGTCGCCAACGTGGTCGTCATCGCCGTCGCGGTGGACGCCACGCTGGCGCTGACTCCGCCGGTCGATGCACTGCTGGGACAGATCTCTCTGATGATCGCCGCCATCGTGCTCAACGGGATCGCCACCGCCGTGTACGTCGGTGCGCGGCTGGGACCAGGACCGAGGGACGGCCTGATGACCGGCCTGCACGCCCGTACCGGCTGGTCGGTGCGGGTGGTCCGCACCGTGATCGAACTCTGCGTGCTCACCACCGGTTGGCTGCTCGGTGGCACGGTCGGCGTCGGCACCGTGCTCTACGCACTCGCCATCGGACCACTGACCCAGTTCTTCTTGCGGTTCGCAACTGTCCGCGAGAAAAAAGATCTCTGCCCCTAGAGACATCTTGGATACCACGCAGTAGCATGGGGGCCGTCCACCTGACCCCCAGGGGTGGACCTTGGCGCCCCCGCACTCCCGGTAACCCCCAGGCCGGTTGAGCGCGGGGGCGTCCCTATGCCAGCGGCAAGGGAGCCGCCACCTGTGGTGCGGCGCCGAGCGAGGCTCAGATCGGTGGGCGGAGTCCGATCAGATGGCCTTTGCCCTCGCACTGCGGGCAGGTTCGCCATTCGGCCATCGTCATGCCGGTCTGCAGGTCCTCCGTCGCCAGCACGACGTAGAGCCGGGGTTCGCTGAGCTTTCGAAGCCCACCACAGGTGACGCACAGCGCGTTGGGGCCACCAACCAGGTCGGGCTCGTCGTTGTCCGACATGCCTCGATCCTGCCATGTCCCAGCCAGCCACCGCTCGCGTGTGATTGTTCCGGTCAGAACCGGATCCTCAGCCACGAGCCAAACCCGCCAAGCCCCGACCGATCCTGGGACGAGGTGGTTCAACTGCCAACGCTCTTGCGGAAGACGATGATGGCTGCCGCGAGCAGCAGCACTCCGCAGGCTGCTTGCTCGACGATCATCCAGAGCGGCAGTGGCAGCAAGAAAAGCACGCCGACGACGGCGATGCGGATGACCACACCGATGCGGAGCCGGAGCAGCGCCCGCGGATTGCCGTTGGCGGCACGGCTGGCGAAGACGAACGCCAGGATCGCGGCCGCGGCGATGATGATGCCGCGAATCTACCCCTCCGGGTCCACGAGGCTCGGCACGACGATCGACAAGCCGATGATCACGCAACCGCGCGCACCTGACCGGGGCTCTCCGATAGAACGTCCCGACCGGCTCAACATCTACTTCCAGGAAGCCAACTACAACCAAAACTGAGACCAAAAAGGTCCCCACCGAATTCGGTGGAGACCTTTTCGCAGCTCTTGAGCGGTGGCCAGGGGCGGGGTCGAACCGCCGACCTTCCGCTTTGCAGGTCTACGACCGCGTGTTCGACGGAGTTGATCCTCGCCGTATGCGCTGGTCAGGCGGCCCTCCTCAGATGCCGGTGAACGGCATTGAACGATGACGAACGAGACCCAAAATGAGACCCTCAGCGCTTCCGCACGGCGCCCTCAGAGACGAGCTGAGTCAGTGTTAGATGAGCGCGGCCGGATCGGTTGCTCACCTCGAAACGGGTCAGTGCCCACCACTCGCCGGTTAAGGTCTGTTGCCAGCCGAGCACCTCGCCGGGCACGGTGCGGCTGGTCAGCCCTGCAACCCGCACCCGGAGCGGAACATCACGGCTGGTAAACACCCAGGGGAGATAGACCCTTACCGGCAACGGTTCCGGCAACACGCGCCAGGTCTTCCACCAGCCGTCAGCGTCCTGATCCACCACGCGTCCGATCCCCACGAAGTCAGGTGCGGGCCGCGCCAGGGGCGCATCGGCACGTAGATCAAGATCAGCTCATTCAGGCTGCGACGCGTTCGGCGAGCGGGCGGCGCCGCAAGGCGATGTCGGTCAGCGATCGCGGGATCGAATTGTGCCGGTCGGAGTGAGGCACGGCCGGTTGACAGTTCGATGGGCTGGTCCTTGCGGTGCTTGCCGGTGAGGAACCCGAAGGCGAGTGGACATCAACAAGTAGGCCACGGCCCTACACAGTTGATCTGACGCTCCCAACTTCATGGCATCGGACTAAAGCCTCTATGGGCGGGTTTGGGGTGTCACGAGGCTGAGCTGAGGGCGCAGACAGGACACGGCGTGGTGCACGACCCGCGCCCGGCGGAGATTCTCGCGCCCTCGACAACAAGAGAGGGCGTCATGACTTCCCACGAGGTGCCACACGGGCAGTTGCGCACCCGGTGGCTGGGCTTGGTGATTTTCGCCGGGATCATGATGATCGCAATCGGCGTCACTCAGATCGTCTTTGGTATCGCCGCGCTCGCGCGGTCGGGCATGTACATGACGCCGACCGGCACCGTCGTGGCATTTGATTTCCGGAGCGTCGGCTGGAGCTACCTGCTGCTGGGGATCCTCGTCGCCGCAGCGGGTTTCGGGGTGATGTCGGGCCGGACGTGGGCGCGCGTCGTGGGGATCCTCCTCGCGGGGCTGAGCGTGCTGGCCAACCTCGCGTTCTTCACCGCCTACCCCGTCTGGTCAGCACTGGTCATCGTGCTCGACGTGGTCGTGATCTACGCCCTGGCCGCGCACGGGCGGGAAGCGCGGCCCATTCCGAGGTAGCCGAGGTAGCAGCGTCGCGGAGCGCACAGGCGCGCCGTTCCTGCGACGCTCGCGGAACGGGCCGAGGGGAACCGAGCCGTGAACCTTCAAGTTGTGCCGTTGGCCATCACGATGATGGCCGGTCCGCAGATCATGTCGGCGATTCTGTTCGTCACCACCTCCAGGGCAGTGCGAGTCTCGGTGGCGTTCCTCCTCGGCGTCCTCGTGGCCACGACGGCGGGCGTCATCGCCACGCGGGGCGTAGCGGCGTTGCTCGGCACCGCCGTTGCGGTCGACGGCGAATCCGGCGGCGCGAGAACGCTCAGCACCGTCATTCAGGTCGCACTGATCATCATTCTGCTGCTTTTGGCGTTGAAGAACTATCGGGGACGAGCCGCCGCCGAGCCGCCGAAGTGGCTCGGAACACTGACGAGGGCCTCACCAGCCACCGCTGCAAAGACCGGGTTGCTGGTCATCCTGGCGATGCCGTCGGACATCGTGATCATGCTGACCGTCGGCATGAACCTCGAATACCACAACGCCGACATCACCGCAGCGATTCCGTTCATCGCCGCGACCGTGCTGATCGCGGCCCTGCCGCTGCTGGGCTACCTGCTGTTCCACAAACGCGCCGTCTCAGCCATGCCCGCGATGCGCGACTGGATGAACTCCCACAGCTGGCTGATCAACATCATCGTCTGCCTCGTCTTCGTCGCGATCATCGCCCGCGGATGAGCCCGCACCACAATGAAGAGTCGGTCATGAGCATCAATCAGACACCTGAGGTCACGGAGAGCACGTGGAGGTCGGGCCCGCCACGGGAGCCTGCGCCTCGCTTGTCCTTGTTCGACCACGCCCGCATCGCGGGCGTGTACCTGCTGGTCGGCGCGCTGGCCGCGCTGGCGTACACCGCCCGCGAGATGCTCTTGTTGATCTTCCTCGGGTTCTTTATCGCGCTCGGGGTGGAACCGCTGGTGGCCTGGCTGCACCGGCACCGGTGGCGGCGTGGCCTGGCCGTCGCCGCGATCATCCTCGCGGTTCTGCTCATTGTGGGAGGGCTCGCGCTGCTCGCGGTCGTTCCCGCGGTGCGGCAGCTCAACGAGTTCGCGGTCCAGGTGCCGCAACTGCTTTCCCGGCTTGGCGCGCAGTTCGGCACCGGTACCCCGGTGCAGGGCCAGCTCGCTGACCCGAGCGTGCACGACCAGGTGAAAACCGCCGCCACCACCCTCGCGCGGGTGGCAGGCAGCGCCCTGGCCGCCGGTTTCGCCGCCGCCGGTGCCTTCTTCGGCAGCGTGCTCGCCGCCTGCACCGTCGGCGCGCTGATGGTGTATTTCTCCCTGGCCATGCCCCGGATTCAAGCCGCAGCCCACCGCGCCGCCGGACGCGCCGACCGCGCGAAGGCCATCCGGACAGCGATGGGACGTGTAGGCGGCTACGTCACCGGACAGGCCCTGGTGTGCACGTGTGCCGGAGTCGCGTCCTACCTGTTCTTCCTCATTGCGGGCGTGCCCTATCCCGCGCTGCTCGCCCTCGTCGTCGCCTTGCTCGACGCCGTCCCCCAGGTCGGCGCGACCCTGGCATCATTGGCCGGAATCCTCGTGGCGCTCAGCCAGAGCATCACGCTCGGCGTGATCACACTGATCTTCTTCATCATTTACCAGCAGGTTGAGAACTACCTGATCGCTCCCAGGGTCTTCGCCAAAGCCGTCGAACTCAGCCCCCTCGGCGCGTTCCTCGCGATCCTGCTCGGCACTGCCCTGGCAGGCGTCCTCGGCGCGGTCATCGCCCTGCCCATCGCCGCCGCCCTGAAAGTCCTGCTCCGTCAGGCACAGGCCGAACGGCGCGAACACCCGCACGCGGAAGGAACTGGAACCGCCTCCCCAACATGAACCTAGGGAGCCGCTAGGGGCTGAAGCCCCCACGCCAGGGCAGCTCAGCCGCTGCGCCGGGCGCCGGTTGCCAACAAAAGGCCAATAATCTCAACAACCTAACCCGCCGCATTCATGACGTTTCGGCGTAATGGGTGTCGATCAAGGGGAAAGGTGCTCTGAGCTGCAAGGATATGGCTTGCTGAGGGCCGTATCGCAGCGAGTTCAGGAGCACCTTTCTGGTGAGGAACACTACCGGGTTCTTGGCACGGGTCCAGTCCGTGATCAGGCTGGACCAAGATCGGGAAAGCGCCATGCTCAGATACTCCACTTGTAGTGTCTCTGAGCACCGTGCTAAACGACGAAACCCCCGACCGGTAGCGTTTCCGCAGGTCAGGGGTGGCGGTGGCCAGGGGCGGGGTCGAACCGCCGACCTTCCGCTTTTCAGGCGGACGCTCGTACCAACTGAGCTACCTGGCCGATAGCGTCCGGCGTGCCTGCCGTTCGCCTTGGCGACCCAGACGGGACTCGAACCCGCGACCTCCGCCGTGACAGGGCGGCGCGCTAACCAACTGCGCCACTGGGCCATGCTCGATCTTCAGTTGTCGTACCCCCAACGGGATTCGAACCCGCGCTACCGCCTTGAAAGGGCGGCGTCCTAGGCCGCTAGACGATGGGGGCTTGGCCGATTCGAAACCGACCCGGCCTTGCCTCCAACCGGCTTTCCCTTTTCAGAGCGCCCCGTTGGCAGTGATGAAAGCTTACGACACACCCTCACGGCCCCCAAAGCCGGGGTCGAAAAGCGTGCCACACCGCTGGGCATCGCCCGTCTAAGCGCATGCTCAGCGCCCATGCTAACCGGTTGACCTGCCGATTCACAGATCTTGGCCAACACCGTTCGAGGCTCGTCGGCACGGTGACGAGGCCAGCCGAGGCGCGTACGAGCCGCGAAGTGCGGCAGAAGATGACAATGTGATCCGCGACTCAAGATCGTCCGATCGGAGTCGGCTGCCACTCGTCCCGGGCGAGCCCGCTGAGTACCACGCGCCAGACCTCGGCGAAGCGCTCGGCCAGCCCGATCGGCTCCGCGCCGACGCGGTGCGCACCCACCAGGGCCGCGAAGACCACCCGCGACGCCTCAGCCGGGTCGACGCCGGCGCGCAGCTGGCCTTCCGCGGCTGACTTGTGCATCAGTTCGTCGAGCACTTCGTCCCAGCCGTCTCCGGTCGCCGTGCCGATCCGGCGGCAGGCCAGCAGCAGCCCGGCCCGCAGGACGACGTCGCGCTCCAGCTTGCGGGCGGCCTCGCCGGTCAGCCCGATCACCGTCGACAGCGGGTCGAGACCTCGGCCCAGCCATCGTTGCCGCATCTCGGCGAGGCTTTGCAGGTACTGCCGGACCAGCGCCTCGGCCACCGCTTCCTTGGCCGTGAAGTGGAAGTAGAAGGCGCCCTTGGTGATGCCGCTGCGCCGCAGGATCGCACTCAGCGTGGTGGCTTCGTAGCCGATCAGGTCGAACTCCTCCGCCGCGGCGGCCAGGATGGCGCGGCGGGTGAGTTTGGCCCGATGTTGCTGGGGCATGGTGCGACTCCGGCACGTGGCAGTCTTCCGTGATCCGCCCGCCCGAGCGACGCGGTCCACGAACGGATGATCAACTATGCCACCGGAAGTTACCGCGAATCCGGCCACCGTGCCCAGCGGGCTCACCTCGGTGCGAAGCTTCCGCCGCCGCTGGGCAGCGCGCGGCGGGCAACGCACCCGGTCAGCGGGTTACCGGCGGCTGACCGTCCTCGTCAGGCGCCAATCCCAACATGTCCAGCAGGAGTTTGCAGTCCTCGGCGTTCTCCGCGCTGCGGGCGACCGCCATCCTGGCCCGGTGCACCTGCTCCGACGAGATCCGCGATGGCTCACCAGCGCGCGGGATGGGTACCGCAGCGGACTGCCGCGGGTTCCCGTCTTCCTGTTGCCACAAGAACTTTCGTACGTCCAGCGACCCGTACATGACGCCTCCCCGGCCTCAGGTTTCGCCGCAGGCTATCCACAGGTTGTCAACACCCGCAGCCCCCCAGAGAGTGATTTGCCGTCGACTCAGAGTAATCAGCTGGGGTACCTCGATCCACTTCGGATATTGCCCTCGTCACACCCGCCACTCGACCCCCCGATGCGATCGTCCACACTGGACGCTTGGCGTGGTTGTGGGATACCCGCATCAAGTCCTGACCAAAACCTGCCAGAAGGGAACTCGCATGATCAGTCAGACGTTCACCGTCAGTGGTATGACCTGCGGCCACTGTGCAAAATCGGTCACCGAGGAGCTTTCCGACCTTCCGGGCGTCAACGACGTGCAGGTCGCGGTGGAAAGCGGTCAGGTGTCGGTGACCAGCGACCAGGAGCTCAGCCGGGACGCCGTGAGCACGGCCATCACCGAGGCCGGGTACACCATCACCGCCTGGGCCAGCGACAACTCGGCCGCATAGCACTCCCGGCCAGCGAGCGAGACCGCCGACCGGTCCCGCCGCGAAACTGCCGGACGCACGAATCGTGCGGCGAAACCTCCCCAAAGGGGGCTACCGCATGCCACAATCGGGGCGCTGACACACCCCCGGTCAGCACCTGTGGAGATCCCCTCCGGCCCCCGCGTTCCTCCCCCTGGCGCGGGGGTCCTCCGCTGTTCAGGGGATTTTTTTCGCCCGGTTGGTCACTCAGCGCAACCACAGTTGTCGGATCCCCAGCTGGGACGACGCCCGTATCGCTACTGGCAGTGATAGAGCTCACAGCCACTCGCGGGTCGCAACCCAACCGTTATCGTGTGCGCGTGGCTCTAGGACGAACCAAGACCGGCCGACAGCAAAAGCCCGCAGAGGAGGCTGAACCGGATCCCGAGTTCGAGTCGTACCTGGCTGCGCTGGCCCCGGAGGAAGACCTCGAATCCACCGGAGCCGGACGCCGCTTCGGAAATTCCCAGGTCTACCAGCTGCGACTGCCGCTGATGGCCAACGAGCGCCTCCGGGAGCTCGCGGCCAAGCAGGGCACGTCGCCAGCGGCGCTGGCCCGCGACTGGGTGTTGCTGCACCTCTCGGAGGAGGATTCGGCGCCGAGCGGCGGCCAACCGCCGGTGTGGCCCGACCAGGACGCGCAGCAGGCGTCTCGGCCGACTCGGGAACGCGGCGCGCACGCCGGGGTCTCCGACGTCGAGCAGACCGACGAGATCACCGTGCCGCAGAACCGATTCCGACGCTGACCCCGAGATCCCGACAAAACCCCCGACCGATGACCGCCAGTCGGCGTCAGGCCCTGAAGCCCGGCGCCGACTTCGCGCATCCAGCTCTCGGTCTTCCTGGGCGAAATTGCCCAGTCCGCTACGCAAAACTAGTTCAAAGGGACGCTCTCAAGCCCAGTTCGCGGGCGATGAGCATGCGTTGCACCTCGCTGGTGCCTTCGCCGATCTCCAGGATCTTGGCGTCCCGGTAGAAGCGGCCGACCGGGGTCTCGTTCATGAACCCGTAGCCGCCGAAGATCTGCGTGGCTTCGCGGGCGTTGTCCATCGCCGCGTTCGACGAGGCGAGCTTGGCGATCGCGGCCTGCTTCTTGTACGGCTCGCCGCGCAGCATCCGCGACGCCGCGTCGTAGTAGGCCAGCCGCGCGGTGTGCGCCCGCAGCTCCATGTCGGCGAGCTTGAACTGAATCGCCTGGTATTCGCCGATCCGGCGGCCGAAGGCCTCGCGTTCCTCGACGTAGCGCAGGCACTCGTCCACGCAGCCCTGGGCCAGCCCGACGCCGATCGAGGCGATCGCCACCCGTCCTTCGGTGAGCGTGGCGAGGAACTGCGCGTAGCCCCGGCCGCGCTCGCCGAGCAGGTTCGCGGCGGGTACCCGGCAATCGTCGAAGGCCAGCTCGTGGGTGTCGGAGGCGTTCCAGCCGACCTTCGAGTACTTCTTCGCGACGGTGAAGCCCGGTGTGCCGGAGGGCACGATGATCGTGGAGATCTCCTTGCCGCCGTCGGACTTCTGGCCGGTGACGGCGGTGACCGTGACGAAACCGGTGAGGTCGGTCCCGGAGTTGGTGATGAACGCCTTCGAACCGTTGATCACCCACTGTCCCCCACTCTCGGCTCCGCTCGCGTGGGAGGTACCCCCCTCGTCGAGCACCGCCGTGGTGCGGGTGGCGCCCGCGTCGGAGCCGCCGCCGGGCTCGGTCAGGCCGAACGCGCCGAGGATCTCGCCGGCGGCCAGCCGGGGCAGCCAGGTGCGGCGCTGCTCGTCGGTGCCGTACCGGAACAGCGGCATGACGCCCAGCGAGACACCGGCTTCCAGGGTGATGGCGACCGAGGAGTCGACCCGCGCGAGCTCCTCCAGGGCCAGGCACAGCGCGAAGTAGTCGCCGCCCATTCCGCCGTGCTCCTCCGGGACCGGTAGCCCGAACAGGCCCATCCGGCCCATCGCCTGCACCAGCGGGTACGGGAATTCGGCGCGTTCGTAGTAGTCGCCGATGACCGGGGCGACTTCTTTGCGGGCGAAGGTCTGCACGCTCTCGCGCAGGGCTTCGTGCTCTTCGCTGAGCCGGTGATCCACCATCGCTAGGCCTCCTGTTGGGCGGCGAGGACAGCCAGCGGCTGGTCGAGCCCGACCGACTGCCCCTTCCTGGCGTGCACTTCTGCGACGACGCCGTCGATGGGCGCGGTGACGGTGTGCTCCATCTTCATCGCCTCGACGACGAACAACCTTTGTCCACTGTGGACTTCTTGGCCGGGTGCGACGTCGGCGACCAGCACGGTGCCGGGCATCGGGCTGGTCACCACGCCGTCCGATCGGCCGGTGCTGCCGCCCCGGTCGGCGAGCAGCCGGTGCTCGGTGAGCGCCCAGGCGTGGCCGTCGGCGGCGAGCCAGGTGGTGCCATCGACGTGCGCGTAGCGGTAGCGGCGGGTCCGGCCCTGGTGGGTGACGGTCAACGCGTCACCGCGCGCTTCGACCGAGGCCCGGTGGACCGGGGCCGCAACCGGAGCTGCGGCTCCAGTCGCGGTTGCGGTTTCAACCGAAACCGCGGCGTCGTGGGCGCGCCCGCGCAGGCTCACGCGCACCTCACCGCCGGTCCCCGCGAAGCGCCAGGTGCTCCAGGCTGGTTCGCCCAGCCGCCAGCCGTCGGGCACGTCCCACGGGTCGACGACCGAGCCGGTCGGCTCGGCGGCGAGCAGCCGTTGCAGCGCCGCGGCGACGTAGACGTCTTCCGGGGTCGCGCCGCTCTCGGCGATGAGCGAGTCCAGCTCGCGTTCGACGAGCCCGGTGTCCAGGCGCCCCGCCAGCACGTCGTCGTGGCGCAGCAGCGCGCGCAGGAATGCGACGTTGGTGTGCAGGCCCAACACCGCGGTGTCGGCGAGCGCGGCGTCCAGGCGGCGCAGCGCATCGGCTCGGGTCGGGGCCCAGGCGATGACCTTGGCCAGCATCGGGTCGTAGTCCGATCCCACGCGCCCGCCCGCGCGCACCCCGGAGTCCACCCGCACACCGGGGCCGGTGGGCTCGTGCACGGCCAGCACATCGCCGCCGGTCGGCAGGAAGTTGCGGGTCGGGTCCTCGGCGTAGACGCGGGCCTCCACGGCGTGGCCGTCGATCGCCAGGTCCTGCTGCGCCCACCGCAGCGGCTCGCCCGCGGCGACTCGCACCTGCTGTTCGACGAGGTCGACGCCGCGCTGCCCGGCGACCGCGGTGACCAGCTCGGTGACCGGGTGCTCGACCTGCAGCCGGGTGTTCATCTCCATGAAGAAGAACTCGCCCGGGCGGTCCGCGGAGACGATGAACTCGACCGTGCCCGCTCCGGTGTAGCCGACCGAGCGGGCCGCCTCGACCGCGGCGGCCCCGATATCGGCCCTGGTAGTGGCGTCGAGCAGCGGCGATGGTGCCTCTTCGATGATCTTCTGGTGCCGCCGTTGCAGGCTGCACTCGCGTTCACCGAGGTGCACGACGTTGCCGTGCGAATCCGCCAGCACCTGGACCTCGACGTGCCGGGGGTTGGTGACGAACCGCTCGACGAACAGCGCGTCGTCGCCGAAGGCCGCCCGCGCTTCGCGGCGGGCCGACGCGATCTGATCGTCCAGAGTGGACTCGTCGTGGATCAGCCGCATGCCCTTGCCGCCACCACCCGCGGAGGGCTTCAGCAGGACCGGGAAACCGATCTCGACGGCGGCCTCGCGGAGGTCGCCGTCGGTCATGTCCGGCTCGCCGCGGCCGGGCACCACCGGGACCCCGGCCGCGGACACGGTCTGCTTGGCGCGGATCTTGTCGCCCATCGACTCGATCGCGGTGGCGGGCGGACCGATGAACACGATGCCCGCCTGCGCGCACGCCTCGGCGAAGCCCGCGTTCTCGGCGAGGAATCCGTAGCCGGGGTGGATCGCCTGGGCACCGGTGGTGCGCGCGGCGTCCAGGATGCGCTTGCCGTCGAGGTAGCTCTCGGCCGCCGAGCTCGGTCCGATGTGGACGGACGTATCGGCCTCGACGACGTGCCGCGCACCCCGATCGGCGTCGCTGAACACCGCGACGGAGCGGATGCCCAGCCGCCGCAGCGTGCGGATCACGCGCACCGCGATCTCGCCCCGGTTCGCCACCAGGACCGTGTCGAAGTGCCGCATCGTCATCCCTTCACCTCGCAGGCGGTTGTCGACCCTGACCAACATCCGCATCACATCCGGAAGACGCCGTAGGAGACCGGTTCCAAGGGCGCGTTCGCCGCTGCCGAGATGGCCAGGCCGAGGACGGTGCGGGTCTGCCTCGGGTCGATGACCCCGTCGTCCCACAGCCGAGCGGTGGCGTAGTACGGGTGGCCCTGGTGCTCGTACTGGTCGCGGATCGGCTGCTTGAACGCCTCTTCGTCCTCGACCGACCAGTGCTCGCCGCGGGCGTCGAACTGGTCGCGGCGCACCGTCGCCAGCACCGAGGCCGCCTGCTCGCCGCCCATCACCGAGATCCGCGCGTTCGGCCACATCCACAGCAACCGCGGCGAGTACGCCCGGCCGCACATCGAATAGTTGCCCGCCCCGAACGAGCCGCCGATGACGACGGTGAACTTGGGGACTCGGGCGCAGGCCACCGCGGTGACCATCTTCGCGCCGTGCTTGGCGATGCCGCCCGCCTCGTACTCCTTGCCGACCATGAAGCCGGAGATGTTCTGCAGGAACACCAGCGGGATGGACCGCTTGTCGCACAGCTCGATGAAGTGCGCGCCCTTGAGCGCCGACTCGCTGAACAGGATCCCGTTGTTGGCGATGATCCCGACCGGATGCCCGTGGATCCGGGCGAACCCGGTCACCAGGGTCGTGCCGTAGTCGTGCTTGAACTCGGCGAACCGGCTGCCGTCGACGATCCGCGCGATCACTTCGCGCACGTCGTACGGGGTGCGGCTGTCGGTCGGCACCGCGCCGTAGAGCTGGTCGGGGTCGACGGCCGGGGGCTCGACCGGCGCGACCTCCCACGGCCGGGGCGCGCGGGGGCCGAGCGTGCTGACGATGGAGCGGACGATCCGCAGCGCGTCCGCGTCGTCGACGGCCAGGTGGTCGGTGACGCCGGAGGTGCGGGCGTGCAGCTCGCCGCCGCCGAGTTCCTCGGCGCTCACCTCGGCCCCGGTCGCGGCCTTCACCAGCGGCGGACCGCCCAGGAAGATGGTGCCCTGGTCGCGGACGATCACCGCCTCGTCGCTCATCGCCGGGACGTAGGCGCCACCCGCGGTGCACGAGCCGAGCACGGCGGCGATCTGCGGGATGCCGCGGGCGGACATCGTGGCCTGGTTGTAGAAGATCCGCCCGAAGTGCTCGCGGTCCGGGAACACCTCGTCCTGCCTGGGCAGGAACGCGCCGCCGGAGTCGACCAGGTACAGGCACGGCAGGTTGTTGTGCAGCGCGACTTCCTGGGCGCGCAGGTGCTTCTTCACGGTGATCGGGTAGTAGGTGCCGCCCTTGACCGTGGCGTCGTTGGCCACCACCACGCATTCCCGCCCGGCCACCCGGCCGATGCCGGTGATGATGCCCGCCGACGGCGCTTCGTCGTCGTACATGCCGTGCGCGGCGAGCGGGGAGAGCTCCAGGAACGGCGAGCCCCGGTCGAGCAGCGCGTCCACCCGGTCGCGGGGCAGCAGCTTGCCGCGTTCGACGTGCCGGATGCGGGCCTTCTCCGGCCCGCCCAGCCGGGCGCGGCTGAGCTGGGCGTTCAGGTCGTCGACGAGTTTCGCGTGCTGCTCGGTGTTGCGGGCGAACTCCGCCGAGTCCGGGTCCACGGCCGTGCGCAGGGCGGGCGCATCCATGGGGGCACACCTTCCACCGGAGTTAGTCACCGTTAACGTGACCGATGTTAACGATGACTAACGTATTTCGTCTAGTATCGACGTCGATGTCCACCGGAGCAGCGAAGCCGTCCCGCCGCGAGCAGATCCTGGCCGCCGCGGCGGAGAAGTTCGCGCGCTTCGGCTTCCACGGCGTCGGCATCGACGACATCGGCGCCGCGGTGGGCATCTCCGGACCCGCGCTCTACCGGCATTTCCGCAGCAAGGACGCGATGCTCGCGGAGTTGCTCACCGGGATCAGCGACCGGCTGCTGCGTGGCGGCCAGGACCGGGTCGGCGCCGCCTCGGACCCGCATGACGCGCTGGACCGGCTGGTGCGCTGGCACGTCGAGTTCGCGCTGGCCAATCCGGCGTTGATCACCGTGCAGATGCGCGATCTGGACAGCCTCACCGAAGCGGACCGGCACAAGGTCCGCGAGCTGCAGCGCAGTTACGTGGAGGTGTGGGTGGACGTGCTGTGCCGGATCCGGCCGGAGCTGGCCCGCCCGACCGCCCGCGCCACCGCGCACGCGGTGTTCGGCCTGATCAACTCGACGCCCTACAGCGCCCACCTGGACGCCGATGCCATGTCGCGGCTGCTGCACCAGATGACCCTGGGCGCGATCGACCAGGCCACCATCCCCACCTGACAGCACCCTTCCACAATGCGAAGCCCCGCTTTCGCCACGTTCGGGGGAGCAGTGATGGGCACCTTTCGCCAAGTTACTGGGTGAAAGGTGCCCTTCACCTCGCCCTGATCGGTTTCGCCGGGCGGCCGATTGCGGGTCTTGGGTGCCGGGTCAAGACTGGACGGAGCTACGGCCAGCAAGGATGCTCCCGCGACCGCAGGAGGTGGCGATGGCCACCGTCAAGGTTGAGCCGACGCAGGTTCCGACTCGGGCCCGCACCACGAGGCAGCCGCCCAAGGGGAAGCGCCTGATGCCGTGGCTGCACACCACGGATCCCAAGGACATCGGCATCCTCTACCTGATCGCCTCGTTCGGGTTCTTCATCACCGGCGGCGCGATGGCGCTGCTGATCCGCGGCGAGCTGGCGCTGCCGGGCCTGCAGTTCCTCTCCCAGGAGCAGTACAACCAGCTGTTCACCATGCACGGCACGATCATGCTCCTGCTGTTCGCCACGCCGATCGTGTTCGGCTTCGCCAACGTGGTGCTGCCGCTGCAGATCGGCGCTCCGGACGTGGCGTTCCCCCGGCTGAACGCGCTGTCCTTCTGGCTGTTCCTCTTCGGCGGGCTGATCGTGCTCAGCGGATTCCTGCTGCCCAGTGGCGCGGCCGACTTCGGCTGGACCGCCTACGCGCCGCTGTCCCGCACGCTCTTCAGCCAGGGTCCCGGCGGCGACCTGTGGGCGGCCGGGCTGATCGTCAGCGGGCTGGGCACGATCCTGGGCGCGGTCAACATGATCACCACCCTGGTCTGCCTGCGCTGCCCGGGCATGACGATGTGGCGGATGCCGATCTTCTGCTGGAACATCCTGGTCACCAGCCTGCTGATCCTGGTGGCGTTCCCGATCCTGACCGCCGCGCTGTTCGGGCTGCTGATCGACCGGCACCTGGGCGGGCACGCGTTCGACCCGGCCAACGGCGGGCTGATCCTCTACCAGCACCTGTTCTGGTTCTTCGGCCACCCGGAGGTCTACATCGTGGCGCTGCCGTTCTTCGGCATCGTCACCGAGATCTTCCCGGTGTTCAGCCGCAAACCGCTGTTCGGCTACACCGGGCTGGTGTTCGCCACGCTGATGATCGGCGGGCTCAGCGTCCTGGTGTGGGCGCACCACATGTTCGCCACCGGTGCGGTGCTGCTGCCGTTCTTCTCCTTCGCCACGTTCCTGATCGCGATACCGACCGGGATCAAGTTCTTCAACTGGATCGGCACCATGTGGCGCGGTCAGCTGACGTTCGAGGCGCCGATGCTGTTCTCGGTGGGGTTCCTGGTGACGTTCCTGCTGGGCGGGTTGACCGGCATCCTGCTCGCGGCGCCGCCGCTGGACTTCCACGTCACCGACACCTACTTCGTGGTGGCGCACTTCCACTACGTGCTGTTCGGCACCATCGTGTTCGCGGTGTTCGCCGGGGTGTACTTCTGGTTCCCGAAGATGACCGGCCGGATGATGGACGACCGGCTGGGCAGGCTGCACTTCTGGCTGACCTTCGTCGGCTTCCACCTGACGTTCCTGGTGCAGCACTGGGTTGGCGGCGAAGGGATGCCGCGCCGCTACGCCGACTACCTGGCCTCGGACGGCTTCACCGCGCTGAACATCGTGTCCACCATCGGCGCGTTCATCCTGGGCGCTTCGATGCTGCCGTTCCTGTACAACGTCTTCACCAGTTACCGCTTCGGCACCCTGGTCACCGTGGACGATCCGTGGGGGCACGGGAACTCGCTGGAGTGGGCCACGTCCTGCCCGCCGCCGCGGCACAACTTCACCGCGCTGCCGCGCATCCGGTCGAGCCGTCCGGCGTTCGAGCTGCACTACCCGCACATGGTCGAGCGGCTGGACATCGAGGCGCACGCGAGCCTGCGCCGCAACACCCGGCCGTACAGCGAGTCGTGATCGACGGCGTGGGCGTGAATCATTCAGGGCAGCAACGATTCGCGGTTGGTATGGTGCGCCCGTGGCAGCGGAGACCCCCGAGACCGGCGTCGCGTTCCTGCTCACCCAGCTGGGCAAGCACGCGGCGATGCGGTTCGGTGCCCGCGTCGGTGCGCTCGACCTGACGCCGCCGCAGGTGGGGATGCTGCGCATGATCGCCGCGCAGCCCGGACTGAGCCAGCAGGCGCTGGCGGGTCGCCTCGGGATGCTGCCCAGCAAGATCGTCTCGTTCGTCGACGGCTTGGAGGGGCGCGGCCTGGTCACCCGCACCCGCAGCGGCCGGGACCGCCGGGTCTACGAACTGAACCTCACCGACGAGGGCAGCGAACTGCTGGGCAAGATCCATTCGATGGTCGTCGAACACGAAGCGGACTTCTGCCAGGCCCTGGGCTCCGACGAGCGCGCCCAACTGCTGGGCCTGCTGCGCCGCCTCGCCGCCAGCCACGAACTCCCGCCGGGTATCCACCCCACCCGCTGACGATCGACCGTCGGCGCTGGTCAGCCTGCCGGGACGGGTTCGGAGCGGGCGAGAACCCGACCACCGGCGTCGAGTGCTTCAACGGCCGCGAAGGCTTCGGCAGCCGGTAGTTGGACGGCGGTTTCGAAGCCGGATCTCGGGACGTCGGTGATCGGGCGGAGCTGGTCCGGCGCCGCGCCCGCCAGGATGCGCCAGCCGCGAACCTCGGTCGCGCCGTTCCAGCTCGCGTACACCGTCCCCGCGTTCAGCGCCGCCACCGGCAGGTCGGTGGGCGCACCGGTCCAGGGCAGCCGGAACGCCCGGTAGGACGGCATGCCGTCACCGAACGAGCCGTGCAGCAGCACCGCTCCGCGCTGGTCGAACTCGGTGAACTGCGGCTGCGCTCCCCAGCCGACGAAGCTGTGGCCGCCCGGCAACACCCGGTGGCTGCCCTGGCTGACGCTGGTGGTGCCGCCGGGGTGGCTGGCCGCCCGCACCAGTGCGACGGTGCGGGCCTGCTGGTCGACGCTGAGCACCAGCGCCCGCGACGCCGGGCCGGGCTCGCTGGCCGCGTTGTCGAACAGGCTCATCGTCCCGTCGGGCAGCCAGCGCGCATCGTGCTGGCGAGCGAACACCGCTTCGGGGGCGACCGCGAAATCGCCGCGGTTGCCGCCCAGCCGCCACTGCACCGCGCCGGTCGCGCGGTCCAGCTGGTACAGCGCGTCGGTGTGCCGGGCCGAGATCAGCAGGTTGCCCGCCGCGTCTTCGGTGACCGCGTTGAGGTGGATGTAGTCGTAGGGCGCGGCGGGATCCTCGGGCGGCGCCACCGTGGATTCCGCCAGCTCGATGTGGTCGAGGCTGTGCCACTCGAAAAGCACCGCGCCGGTGGCGATGTCGATCTCCTGGACCACGCCTTCCACGACCGGCCGGTCCAGCTGCACCGTGCGGTAGGCGATGAGCAGCGCGGTGTCCCGCGGCGTGATGACCATCTCGTGCAGGTCGGCGCGCAGGCCGTTGCCCGCCGCGACCTTCGCCACCTGGCGGTAGGACTGGTCGTAGATGACGTACTCGCCCTGCCCGTAACCCGGTTGCGGGGCGCCTTGCCACCAGGTGAGCACCGGTTTCCCCTGGTAGGTCTGGGCTTTGAAGTCCATTGTGAACAGTCCGGCGCCGTCACTGACCGGCTGGAACCAGACCGGCTGGCCGGTGTCGTCGATGATCATCGGGCCGCTCTGGGTGGCGGTGCCGTGCGGTGCCAGGAAGATGTAGCCGGGTTCGGTCCCGTTCGCTGGAGTTTCGATGCGCACGACCGGCGGGCTGAGGTCCGGCCTGGTGATGAAGTGGTGCGGTTGCGGCGGCGCGGCCAGCCCCGGTGGCGCGGCCACCAGCAGTGCCAGCACCGCCAGCACGACCGCGAGGCCGTTCGAGCGCACCTGTCGCATCGGACCCTCCATCCACCCGTGGGTAGGTCGAGTCCGAGAGCTATCACTGATCAACTGATCGCCGGTAGTCAGTTGCGGAAAGTTTCCACCGTTGCCGTTTGCCAGAGTGCCCAACGAAACCGCCCGGCGGATGTGCGCAATGCACCCTGTATGTCCACTGTGGATTTGATGTTTCCCTTGCCCGCTGGGCCGAACGGGCGTTCTCCGACGTGGCGCGCTTCATAATCGTTTCAGGAACAGTGCCGCGCGAGCTACTGTTGAAGGCGTCTGGGGAGCGCCACTGACAGCCGCCTTCCTGCAATCGCTTCCTCGAACACTGAAATGCGACGGGCACCGCTGCGCGCCCAGTCTGCGAGGACGCGAGAACCGAAACAGACCAATCGTTCGTTTCAGGGGAGACTTCCTTGCCCATTGCCCTGTTGGCCCTGGCCATCGCCGCATTCGGGATTGGAACGACCGAGTTCGTGATGATGGGCCTGCTGCCCGATGTCGCCACCGACCTGCAGGTGTCCATCCCGGACGCGGGCGGCTACATCTCGCTTTACGCCCTGGGCGTGGTGATCGGCGCACCGCTGTTGACCATGTTGGGGATGCGGACTCGGCGCAAGGCGATGCTGCTGGGCATGCTGGTGCTGTTCACCGTCGGCAACCTGTGCTCGGCGTTCGCCCCCACCCACGAACTGCTGCTCACCGCCCGGTTCGTCGCCGGACTGCCGCACGGCGTGTTCTTCGGCATCGGCGCGGTGGTCGCCGCGAGCCTGGTCGCTGCCGACAAGCGGGCGCAGGCCATCTCGATGATGTTCATCGGGTTGACCATCGCCAACATCGTCGGCGTGCCGGTCGGCACCATGCTCGGCCAGGCGCTCGGCTGGCGCTGGGCCTTCGGCCTGGTCGCGGTGATCGGCGTGATCGCGCTCGCCGCGGTCGCGGCGCTGGTGCCCAATCAGCCCAAGCCCGCCGACGTCAGCGTGCGCGGCGAGCTGCGCGCCTTCCGCCGCCCGCAGGTGTGGCTGGCCTTCGCCATCGTGGTGTTCGGCTTCGCCGCGACCTTCTCCTTCTACAGCTACATCAAACCGGTGCTGACCGACGTCACCGGCTACACCCCGACCGCGGTCACCGCGCTGCTGGCGCTGTTCGGCGTCGGGATGACCGTTGGCACCGCGGTCGGTGGGCGGCTGGCCGACCGGGCCCCGATGAAGACCCTGTACATCTTCCTCGCCGCCCTGGCGGGCAGCCTGCTGCTGTTCGTGGCGACCTCGCACAGCATGGTGCTGGCGCCGATCACGGTGTTCCTGATCGGGGCCACCGGGTTCGCCGCCATCCCGAGCATCCAGGCGCGGATCCTCGACCAGGCCAAGGAAGCCCCGGCGCTGGGTTCGGCGAGCATCCAGTCGACCTTCAACATCGCCAACTCGCTGGGCGCCTACCTCGGCGGCGTGGTGCTCGCGGCCGGGTTCGGGCTGACCGCGCCGAGCTGGGTCGGCGCGCTGCTTGCGCTGGTCGGCCTGGGCTTCGCGCTGGTCTCCGGCTGGCTGGACCGGCGACCGCAGCGCGACGAGATCGTCGTCTCGCACCGCGCGACACAGCCCACCGAGGCGGCCGACATCAGCTAGCCGAGGTGGGCCGCACCGAATACGGTGGCGGTAGCGCAAGCGGCGGGCCAGCCCGCCGCGATCGGCCCGCGGCACGGCGCCCGCGGGCATCCAGATCCGACATCGGCGGAGGAAAACACCCACATGACACTGGTTCCGAACATCACGCTGAACACCGGCGCACCGATGCCGCAGCTGGGTTACGGCGTCTTCCTGGTCCCCAACGAAGAAGTCGTCGAGCCGGTGAGCGCGGCGCTGCGGGCCGGGTACCGCAGCATCGACACCGCCGCGGTCTACGGCAACGAGGAGGGCGTGGGCAAGGCCATCGCCGAGTCCGGCATCAAGCGTGCGGAACTGTTCATCACCACCAAGCTCGGGAACGACAACCAGGGCTACGACAGCACGCTGAAGGCGTTCGACGAGAGCCTCGGCAAGCTCGGGCTGGACTACGTCGACCTGTACCTGATCCACTGGCCGATCCCGGCCAAGGACCGCTACGTGGAGACCTGGCGGGCATTCCAGGAGTTGCACGCCGACGGCCGCGCCAAGGCCATCGGGGTGTCCAACTTCCAGATCCCGCACCTTCGCCGGTTGTTCGAGGAGACCGACGTGGTGCCCGCGGTCAACCAGATCGAACTGCACCCGAACCTGCCCCAGCCGCAGCTGCGCGCCTTCCACGCCGAGCACGGCATCGCGACCGAGGCGTGGAGCCCGTTGGGCCGCAACAAGGGGCTGTTGAACGACGCCGCGCTGTCCGCGCTGGCCGAGAAGTACGGCAAGACGGCGGCGCAGATCGTGCTGCGCTGGCACATCCAACTCGGCAACGTGACGATCCCGAAGTCGGCGACGCCGTCGCGGATCAAGGAGAACATCGAGGTCTTCGACTTCGAGCTGGCCGAAGACGATGTGGCGGCGATCACCGCGCTGGAGACCGGCCAGCGCATCGGTCCCGACCCGGACGTCTTCGGCGCCTGAGCCCAGCCGCATAGGCCCGCCCGCTGCCCCCGCCACACCCCAGGGGGCTTGCGGGCGGGCCTCGTCGTGCTCGTGGGTGGAAATCCCCGGTTCTCACCGGAACAACGAGCGGGTCACGCGACCTGGACGCGAGGGGGTCGGGCGAAGCCACGGAGGACGTTGCTGCCGGAGCGCAGGGTCGCCACCTGGCTGCGGGTCGCCAGCCACTTCGGGAACATCGCCAGGCGCTGCAACGGTGTGCTGCGCTGCGCCGAGGTCAGCGCCGCGGTGCGCGAGACCTTCAGGGCGCGCGGCCGTCGTTCCTGCTCGTAGGCCCGCAGCAGCACCTCCGGACTTCCGTCCACATCGGACAGATATTGGGTGAGCAGCCAGGCGTCCTCCAACGTCTGGTTGGCGGCCTGCGCCACCGCGGGCGGCATCGCGTGCACCGCATCGCCAAGCAGCGTGCTGCGCGGACCGCCCCACACCACCGGCACCTTGTGCCGGATGTGCGGGAAGAACCCGAGATCGTCGTCGGTGACCGAGGCCAACAGGTGCTCGACCGGATCCGGCCAACCCCGGAAGACGCGCCGCAGCTCGGCGACCGACTGCACCGGATCGCCGTCCTTCCACGGCATGTCGAACCACCAGTGCAGCAGGCCGTCACCGGTCGGGATCAGCCCGCAGTGCGCGTAGCGACCGGCGATGTTGAGCGTCTGATGACCCTGCGCGATCGGGAGATCACTGGTGGTCAACCCCTGCCAGCTCGCCCAGCCGGTGGGTTTCGCGGGGGCGCCGCCGAGCACCTCGCGGCGCACCACCGACCGCTGCCCGTCGGCGCCGATCAGCACGTCTCCGGTGGCCGAGGTGCCGTCGGCGAACTCGACGACCACGTGGTCCGGGTGTTCGGTCACCCCGGTGCAGCAGCGGCCGAATTGCAGCACACCCGGCGGCAGCGCGGCGGCCATCTGCGCGATCAGCGTGCGGCGGGGGATCTGCACGGTCGGTGAACCCAGGCGCTCGGTGACCTCGTCGAGATCGGCTTCCCAGAGCAGTCGTCCGGTCTCGGTCATCGACCGGAGGCTGTGCAGCGGTCGGCCGATCTGCTCGATGTCGATCCCCAACTCACGCAGCGCGGCGGTGCCGTTGCTCCACACCGTGATCCCGGCGCCGGAGGTGCGCAGGGCGTCGGCGTGCTCGAAAACCCGCACGTCATGGCCCTTGTCCAGCAATCCGTTGGCGATGGCGAGTCCCCCGACTCCGGCCCCGATCACGAGAACCCGCATCGTCTCCATCCGTCATCCCCGACGCCAGTTTTCCCCGGCAATTTTATCTGCTCGACCGGATGTACCGAATTGTCCTTGGTCACACGCGGTGAACGAGCCGACGAATGGCCGCACCGATAGTTGAAATCAAGACTAGGCATGCTCACATTCGCAAACTATGTTGCGAGCATGACCCCACGTGTTGCACCACCGTTTCGCGCCGACCACGTCGGCAGTCTGCTGCGCCCGCAACGTCTGCTCGACGCCCGTGATGAACACGCCACGGGCCGCATCGACGACGTCGAGCTGCGCAAGATAGAGGACGAGGCCATCTCCGAAGTCGTGGCCATGCAGGAAGAAGTCGGCCTCAGCAGTGCCACCGACGGCGAATTCCGCCGCAGTTCCTGGCACATGGACTTCCTCTACCAGCTCGACGGGGTCGACAAGGTCGAGGACGCCAACCTCAAAGTTCAGTTCCACAACACCGACGGCGACATCGAGTTCGTCACCCCGGACCTCCGGGTGCACGGCCGGATCGGGCTGAGCAAGACGATCTTCGCCGACGCGTTCACCGCCCTCTCCGAACGCGTCAAGACCGCGACGCCGAAGCTGACCATCCCGTCGCCGGGCATGCTGCACTACCGAGGCGGCCGGGCCGCCATCGACGAGACCGTCTACCCCGACCTGGCCGAGTTCCGCGCCGACCTGGCCGCGGCGTACCGCGCCGAGGTCCGCGCGCTGGCCGATCTCGGCTGCCACTACCTGCAGCTGGACGACACGAGCCTGGCCTACCTCAACGACCCGAAGCAGCGCGCGCAACTGACCGCGCGCGGCGACGACGCCGAGAACGCCCACCTGCAGACCATCGAGCTGATCAACGACTCGCTGCGGGGACGACCGGACACGATGTCGGTCACCACCCACATGTGCCGGGGCAACTTCCGCTCCTCGTGGGTCGCCGAGGGCGGCTACGACTTCGTCGCCGAGGCGCTGTTCAACGAGCTCGACGTGAACGGCTTCTTCCTGGAGTTCGACGACGAGCGCTCCGGCACCTTCGCCCCGCTGCGGTTCGTGCCGAAGGGCAAGGTCGTGGTGCTCGGCCTGGTCACCACCAAGCGCGGTGAGCTGGAGTCGAAGGACGACCTCAAGCGCCGGATCGAGGAAGCCAGCAAGTACGTCGACCTCGACCAGCTCTGCCTGTCGCCGCAGTGCGGATTCGCCTCCACCAAGGACGGCAACGCGCTGACCTTCGAACAGGAAGTGGCGAAGTTACGGCTGGTCGTGGAGACCGCCGCCGAGGTGTGGGGCTGACGCCCCGGGTCTTGGTGGTCGCGTGGTCGTGAGTGGTCTTGCTGGTGAGAACCAGGATTTCACTCACGACCACGCCTTCTCAGCCGTGCACCGTCGGTGCGCTGTCCCCGACCGGAACCGCGCACTGAGCCCGAACGGCTCAGGCAGCTTCCAGGAACCGCCCGGCCACCAGGCCGGGTTCCTCGGCTCCGTCGAACCGCACCCACAGAACGGGACCGTCGAAGACTTCAGGGAGTCCGGTGGCAGCCTCCACCACCGTGCCGACCTGATCACGGAACCGGCCGAACGTGGCGCGGACCCGCACGCCTGGTTCAAACGGGCTCGATGATTGCTCCATGAGGGGGGACGTTACGTGGCCACGCGCCACAACGGAAATCGCCGCCCCGCCGTGCTCGGATCGTTGCACCGACCTGCGCCACCGCCGAAATGGGAGGATCGCGGACAGCGACGCCGCGTGAACGTGATCGGCGTCACCTGTCGAGGGGAACCGATGCGCACGATCAAGCAGCCGGGCGAGCACGAGCTGGAGGTGAAGAAGTCCCGCTTCCGCTGCGCGCTCGCTCGCGTCACCAGCGAGGCGGAGGCACGGGAGTTCATCCAGCAACGCCGCAGGCTGCACCACGACGCGAGGCACCACTGCTCGGCGTTCGTCCTCGGCGATTCCGGCGAGATCCAGAAGTCCAGCGACGACGGCGAGCCGGCGGGCACCGCGGGCGTGCCGATGCTGGAGGTGCTGCGTCGCAACGAGATCACCAACACCGTGGCCGTGGTGACCAGGTATTTCGGCGGGGTGCTGCTCGGCGCGGGCGGCTTGGTGCGCGCCTATGGCGGCGCGGTGTCGGCGGCCTTGGAGCAGGTCGGGCTGGTCGAGCGGCGCCCGGTCCGGACCATGACGACCACAGTGGACTACCTGTTGGCCGGGAAGCTGGAGAACGACCTGCGCTCGGCCGGTTACCAGGTGGTCGATACCTCTTACCAGGACCTGGTCCGGTTGCGCGTCAACGTCCCGGAATCCGGGGTGGACGACTTCCGGGCCTGGCTGGCGGAAGCCACCGGCGGTGTCGCGGCGGCCGAGGTCGGCGACCGCACGCACGCCGAGATCGACACCTGATCCCGCGCCCCGCTTGACCGACAGGGGTGAATTTTTCGAGGTGAAGGGCACCTTTGACCGGCTTACTCGGTCAAAGGTGCCCTTCACTCACCACCCATCCGGGTGCTCAGGAGCCGAAGCGATCCGACTTCACGGCGCCGACGAACCGCACCCACGCCGCGCGCGACAGCGCCAACGTGCCGCCGTCGCGATCCTTCGTGTCCCGAACGCCGATCAGACCCCGGCCCGAGCCGACCTCGACGCATGCACTCTGGTTCCCGCTCCGGCTGCTCTTACGCCAGTGAGTGAACTGCGGTGTCATCCCGCTTCGCCTTCCATCCGTTCCGCGTGCTCAGCGATCACCTGTGCGGATTCGACCTCGCCCAAAGCAACTTGAGCCAGCCTATCCACCGCACGACGGAACGGATCTACATCTGCCGGAACTGAAACCATGAGACCGGCGTTCGGCGCCTCCACGTAGACATTCGGGGTGCCTCGGACGAACTCGATGATCGAGAACACACCGTCCAACCCCATGTGCGCACCGAGGCTCAACGGGAGCACACGTACAACGATATTGGCCTGTTCAACCGCTTTCAGCACGTACCGCAGCTGATCGGCGGCGACAGCCGGACCCCCGACCGGCCGCATGAGCACGGTTTCGTCAAGGAATGAAAGCAACTCTGCAGGATTCGGCTTGTCCAGTACGCCTTGACGACTTTGCCGCACCGCCACGGCTTCTTCTATCTCTCGCTCGGTTTGCTCGCCCACTTCAAAGATCGCGCGCGAGTAGCTGCGGGTTTGCAGCAAGCCGGGTAGATAGCTCGTTGACACGTAGGTAATCCGCTTTGCCCGCTGCTCGGCATCGATCAGCGCGCGCATCTGCGCTGGCAGTCCGCTGTGCAGTTCCCACCATGCGGGTTGATCCAGCTCCCGAGCCATTTTGAGCAGGTGATCTCGATCCTTGCCGCGCACCCCGAGCACGGCGAGGAGGGCTGAGACATCGGCTTCGGTAATGCCAGTCTTCGCAGTCTCGACTCGGCTGACCTTGGCGATGCTCCATCCGATCTGATCGGCGATCTGTCCTTGGGACAGCCGCCGCGACTTGCGAGCGGCGCGGAGTTCCGCAGCCAGAGCTCGCGCTCGTGGGGAGTTCGCCATGCGATCAGCCTAAAGCGAAGTGACCACTTCAGACGATCACACGAACGAGATCTTGCAAATTTGCATGTGGCGAGCAAAATTACTTGACATCTGAAAGACGCAAATCAGCACGCAGACCGTCTGGCGGGGGTGCTCATGAGCACAAGGGCTTGGTGGGTGGAGTTTGATGCTGCTTCGTTGGCTGCTCGGCGGGAAGGGGTCGTGTACTGGGTCGTCCCGCCCGGTGGGAAGGTTCGGCACGGCATCACCGACAAGCCCGGCAAGTGGCCCGCTGGCACGGAAGTCGCCGCGCTGTGCGGGAACGACGTGAAGATCCCGCAGCCCACGCCGTATCCCGCGACCCCGCGCAGCGCCAGCATCACGACCCAGTGTCCTGACTGCGTCACGGAATATCGACGTCGCGACTCCCCATCCACGGTCTGGGATTTCTGAGCTCCCAGCGCCGAATCCCCGAAGCCGACCTCGCCGCCCGTCAATCCCCCGGCACGGCGCGGCGAGGTCTCCCGGCAGGGGCGGAACGCCCCCTCCCGAACTCCGCCCCTGCCGGGCCCCCAACGGTCGTGAGTGCGAAACTGCACCACCCGGTTTTCGCCCACACGACCTGGTTCGGAGTTCTTCGAGGGCGCAGTGGGCAGCGGTGTCGGGTTCGGCGGTGTCGTGCTGCTCGGATCGTCGGTGGTGGTGCCGAACGCACCGGGCCTGGCCGAACTCCGCGACCGCGTCGCGGCGATGCCGGACTCCGCCGTGCTGCGACCTTCCTGGTTCATGCAGAACTTCACCGGCCAGCATCCGGTGGCCGAGGGCATCCGGGAACGCGGCGAGATCGTTACCGCCACCGGGTCGGGGCGGCTCGGCTGGATCGACGCGGCCGACATCGCCGCCGTCGCCGCGCACCTGCTCACCTCGGACGGCGCGACCGGCGAACACGTGCTGACCGGCCCGGAAGCGCTGAGCTACGGCGAAGCGGCGGTCATCGTCGAGGAGGTCACCGGGCGACCGGTCCGGCACCGCGACGTCACCGTGGCGGAGCTTGCCGAGCGGCTGTCCACAGTGCTACCCGCCGATTTCGCCGCCGCATTGGCGGCAGCGGACGAGAACATCCGGGCGGGTGCCGAGGATCGCACCACCTCGACCGTCCAGGACCTCACCGGGCGTCCGCCCCGGATGTTCCGCGACTTCGTCCGTACCGAGCTGCACTAGGCGGATTCCGCGGAGCGGCTGTTCGGCGATTTCGCGCGAAAGCGTCGCTTCCCATGGGGAGCGGTTGGCGATTTCGCGCGAAATCTCCAACTCCACCCCACGGGCCCCCCCCCCACCGCGGCTCCC